>JALQYK010000027.1 GCA_023254115.1 Polynucleobacter sp. | reverse complement strand
GCAATCGAACCGGAAACAGGTGACATTCTTGCCTTTGTGTCTAAGCCCAACTTCAATCCAAATGACTTTGTTGAGGGTATTGATGCGGGAACCTGGAAAGCTCTTAATGAATCACTCGAAAAACCTCTTTACAACAGGCCCCTAAAGGGAATCTATCCACCTGGCTCTACGTACAAGCCATTCATGGCGCTAGCAGCCCTTGAAACTGGCAAGAGAACTCCGAGTCAATCTATTTCAGATCCTGGTTTTTTTACTTTTGGTAATCACACCTTCAGAGACGACAAAGTTGGCGGTCACGGCAGTGTCGACATGGCCAAGTCTATTGTTGAGTCATGTGACACCTATTATTACCACCTGGCTAGAGACATGGGCGTCAACATGATGCATGACTTCATGAAGCCACTAGGTTTTGGCCAAATTACTGGGATTGATCTTGAAGGTGAAATACGTGGCATCTTGCCATCTACGGCTTGGAAAGAGCGCTCGTTTAAAAAACCTGAGCAACAAAAATGGTATGAGGGTGAAACTATTTCTCTAGGTATTGGGCAGGGATACAACAGCTTTAGTATTTTGCAGTTGGCCCACGCCACAGCAAATCTTGCTAATCAGGGTGTTGTGATGAAGCCGCATCTTGTTAAGTCAATTGAGGATCCGATTAGCAAAGAACGAACCCTCACAACACCTAAAGAGAGTTATAAGATTCCTCTTAAAAAAGAAAATATTGATGTCATTACCAATGCAATGCTTGACGTTAATAGATTCGGCACATCAGCGGCAGCTTTTAAAGGTGCCTCATACAACGCTGCAGGCAAGACAGGAACCGCTCAAGTATTTAGCTTAAATTCCAAGTCATATAGCCATAGCAGCACACCAGAGTTTCTACGCGATCACGCTTTATACATTGTCTTTGCCCCAGCAGAAAAACCAAAAATTGCTATTGCCATGGTGGTAGAAAATGCTGGTTTTGGTGCAGCACAAGCAGCTCCTATTGCTCGTAAAGCACTTGATTACTACATTGAAGGTCGTTGGCCTAAGGAGATTCCAGAGTGGAAAAACGCTCCTTAATTAGTCGCTTTGATTTTTTATGGTCTGGCTTAGATAAAACTCTTGGGCTAATAGTGCTTGGCTTAGTAGCCATCAGCATGGTGACATTTATTTCAGCAAGTAGTGGCACCCCCGTTAAATTTATTGATCAACTTCGCAATTTAGCTTTAGCCTATTCCGTGATGTTGCTGGTCTCAAAAATTCCTCCTAAATGGTTAGAGAAATCTGCCGTATGGATATACAGCTTAGGCATTGCGTTACTACTTGCGGTGGCTGCCTTTGGCTTAATCAAAAAAGGCGCACGTCGATGGGTCAATATTGGTGTAGTAATTCAACCATCTGAAATGATGAAAATTGCCATGCCATTGATGTTGGCTTGGTATTTTCAAAAACGCGAAGGTGTTCTTAAAAATTGGGACTATGCTGTTGCTGTACTTTTACTCGCCCTACCGGTAGCGTTAATTGCTCGACAGCCAGATCTTGGTACAGCTCTATTAGTTGTAGCGGCAGGACTCTACGTAATTATATTAGCTGGGTTTCCATGGAAATACATTATTCCTGTAGTTGCATTAGGAACTTTTTGTATTTTATTAATTATTATTTTTGGATCATATATTTGTGACCCGCAGTTAGTATGGCCCGTTCTACATGACTATCAAAAACATCGTATTTGTACTTTATTAGACCCAAGCACTGACCCGCTAGGCAAAGGTTTTCATACAATTCAATCTGTCATAGCCATTGGATCGGGTGGTATATTTGGAAAGGGTTGGCTAAACGGTACGCAAGCTCACCTAGAATTTATTCCAGAAAAACATACAGATTTTGTTTTTGCAGTTTTTTCTGAAGAATTCGGTCTAATCGGCAATGTGGTTCTAATGGCCTTATTTGCAGCGCTGATACAAAGAGGGTTTGCCATATCGTCAAATGCACCTACATTGTTTACACGATTATTGGGTGGCTCTATCACCCTTATTTTCTTTACCTACGCTTTTGTAAATATGGGTATGGTGAGCGGTCTGTTACCTGTGGTTGGTGTACCGCTACCATTCATCAGTTACGGCGGTACTGCACTTGTGACTCTTGGAGTTGGAGTCGGCATCTTAATGAGCATTCATCGATACAGGCGCTTGGTTCAAAGCTAATAAAAAAGCCCAGCATGCTGGGCTTTTTTATCACTATTTGGTTTATTTCTTACGTTTGTTTACTGCATCCTTAAATGCTTTACCAGCTGTAAATTTAACTGTTTTTGCAGCTGCAATCTTAATTGCTTCGCCAGTCTTAGGGTTGCGACCAACGCGTGCAGCACGCTTACCAGAACCAAATGTACCAAAACCAATTAATTGAACGCTATCACCCTTAGTAACTGCCTTTTTAATATTGTCCATAATTGAGTTCAAGGCAAATTCTGCCTTTGCTTTAGACAATTCTGACTCTTCTGCAATTGCTGTAATAAGTTCTGCTTTATTCAATTTATGCTCCTAATCAATCGTTGTATGATGAGTTGTACGTAATAAATACGCCGTTTAAATTGTAACCACAATTTTTATAATAGAAATGGCTTTTTTAATAGGTTTTATATAGAAAAATCCGGTTTTTCTGTACTCTTATATCAAAAGTAATAATGTCAAATCTTCTAGTGGGCTCATTTATAGTTTTTTGCTCTGCAGCACTATATGCGGTCTTCTTTGCACTTAACTCTTTATTATTCCAGTCCCTAATTTTTTCTTCCGGGGTTTCTTGGATCTTTCTTCCAGCTGGATTGCGACTTGTGTTAACCCTTTTATTTGGCGGCAAAGGAGCTCTAGGAATCTCAATAACATCGATATTGATTGGTGTAACTTTTTATTTTTCTGACCCTATCATTGCAATTGGCGCCGGCATCTTAGGTGGCCTTGCACCATACATAGCTCGTTTAACTGTATTTAAAGATTTAAACGTTATGACAAATCTATCAAATCTTGATGGATCCAAATTACTTAACTGCATCTTTATTTATTCGCTTGTTAGCCCCATATTGCATCAGGCTTGGTTCACCTTAACAATCCCTAATAATTATTTTTGGGATAACCTAGGAGTCATGATCATCGGTGACTTAATTGGCTCACTGATTATTGTTTATCTATCTAAAGGCTTAATCTTTATCTCAAAAAGATATTTGCATCATTGATTGCCGTAAGCAGCAATAAGCCCTGTCGTAAGTAGTGATTTTCAATGTTTTATGATGACAGCTCTTTCAAAAGAAGAGAGTCATCATGACAAATCAAAACACAAAATTCCTCACAAAGGATAGTAACGAAGAAACAGCCAAACTAATTAGTAGTAAAGAGTTAGTTGGCAAGCTAGGGTACGTAAATATTTTGCACGAAGGAGAGGTTTATCGCCTTCGCGTCACAAAATTTAGAAAACTGATTTTGACTAAATAGTCACTCCACGACAATCACATCAGAAACAAAATGCCCAGTGTCACCAAAACAGCTGGTGGGTACCCCTACGTGCTCTTTATAGACCAATGCAACGCGCTTACCCATACTATCGTTAATTTTTTTAACAACCCCCTCATCATGAACGGTGAAGTTAAATTTTTCTGTAAGCGTTCCTGGAATGTTGATCATTGCCAACTCGCCTTCCCAGGTTTTACAAATCCATCCTTTTTTAGAAAATTTTTGCACGTATCCTGCGCGCTCACCAGCTGAATAATTCCAAGTTAATGTTAACCACGTATAAATGCAAAACAAACAGGCTGTCAAAAAGATAATTGCTAAAAAACGTTTCATAGCTTCTCCAGTGAAGTATCCTGCCATACAGGATGCTTTTGCATAATACTCAAGAACAAGTCTGACTCTGTGCAATCATTTAACCATTTTTTAAGATCCTCTAATTGATATAGGCTAAATAATGTTTCATCAACCATATGAAACTGTCTGATAAATGGAAATATTGCTACATCTGCCATTGAAAGTTTGGCCCCGAGCAAAAATTCTGTTTTCTTTAGTTGATTATTTAAGGGTCTTAAATGTTGATTCAAAGCGCTTGTTAAGAGATCCACAGGATTTACTTCAGGAAACCTACTCGGATATTTGTATTGGTCTAATATTTTTTTAAACGAACCATCGTTGACTTCTATCAATGTGTTTACAGCCATATTATTTTCGTCAGTCAACCAACCGTCTGGATCATGTTGCGACAATGCCCACCTCATGATGTCTAAACTTTGCTCTAGCACCAAGTTGCCATACTGCATAACAGGCACAGTAGCCTTAGGAGATATGGCTACCATTGATGGAGGCTTTTCTTTAAGAGAGATTTCTCTAATTTCTACTGGTATACCTGCATAAGCAAGAGCCATCCTAGCCCTCATAGCATAAGGGCAACGCCGATATGAATACAGTATTGGTTTATTGGCTAATGATATTGACGCCATTTTTTTCTAGCATTTTTACTAGAGCATAGATTGCTTGATTTGCAGATACGCTCAAGCCATACTCTGCCCCACGTCGAACAATCAACCCATTCAAATAATCAATCTCGGTAAGCTTACCTTTAGCCAAATCTTGTGCGGTAGATGATTTCTGACCTGACATGGTGACCCCAATTGCATGATTTGCCTGATCTGCCTCTGCAGAACTAATTGCAACACCCTCTTTTTCTGCGACCATTAGGCATTCTTCTGTAATTTGATTGATCAGTCTTTCAACCTCTGGGGTGCTTACCATCTTCCCATATTGAATTTGACCAATTGCAGAAATTCCGTTGTAGCTGCAGTTAACCAAAAACTTAAGCCAAAGATCTTTTCTGATGTTGCTAGATATCTCGCAGGGTATTTTTGATTTCTGAAAAAAATCTGATAACTCATTCAACTCACTTGAATTACTACCCAACGATCCAAGAACAAGCTCTCCGCGACCAAAATGTTTTAACTTTCCTGGACCAACCATTGCAGTTGCCACATAAACAACTGTTGGGTAAGTTGGGTTATCTACTAGCTTGGTTATGCGGTCTGCATTATCTACGCCATTTTGCAAGCTCAGTATCACAGCATTTTTATTTAAGTATGTCTTAACCTCATTGATCACTGATTCTGTATCTGGAGATTTAACACAGCACAAAACAATATCAGCACTAGCAAGTGGTAAATAGTCAGATTGGGCTTTAACTGCAACATACTCTTGAAATCCTTGGCAATCCATATACAAACCATTTTTACCAATAGCCTCTACATGATTGGCCCTTGCAATCAGAGTTACGTCATGACCAGCTCTTGCAAGCATTCCACCAAAGAAACAGCCCACCGACCCAGCACCCAGAACAACAATTTTGGGAGATTTATTCAAATTAAAGCTCTCAATTAATAAAAATTATTTGGCAATTAGTTATTTCTACTCTCAAGTTTTTCACCAAGCTCCTGCACGGTCGCAATCAACATGGCTAACTCTTTTTCTTTCATCATGTCTATTTTTTGATGCAGCAATTCAATTTCTAACTCAGCCTTAACATTTACTTCAAAATCATTATTAGCTTGATGTCGATCTATATCAGCTTGCCTATTTTGGCTCATCATAATTGCAGGCGCCGTGTATGCAGCCTGAAAAGACAAAATTAAATTTAGCAAAATAAATGGATATGGATCCCAATGATCATTATTGATTGAGTTATATGATATCCAGCCAATAATACAAATAGTTTGGCCAATGATAAATTTCCAAGAGCCGACGGCTTTAGCCACTTGATCTGAAATTTTCTGACCAAGAGTTAGCTCTGTTGGACTATCAGGATGTAACTTTGTTTGATGGGGATATCTTTGTCGATGCTTGCGCCTATGTTCTCGCAAACCTTCCAGTATTTTTAACTCTTGTTGTGTTGGTGTAATTACTGACATAGTGAACTCCCTTTAATACTCACTATGTTTACTTTACGCCAAAAACAAAACCACCCGAAGGTGGTTTATGGATTCTTGGTGGCCCGGGGCGGAATCGGCCAGGGCCTAGGATGCCTTAGCCTAGTGACTTTTCAAATAGTCAATTACCCAAGCTGGATCACTATCACTTGGGAAAATCGGATAATGAACCGCCTCGATTACACCATTGTTCGCAATGAGTGTGACTCGCTTTAGCAATGTCATTCCAGCGGCAACAAAAGTTGGCATATTCAATGCCTTTTGAAATTCGTAGTTCGCGTCACTAACAACTGGAAATGGAAGATGAAGTCTATCGGCCATCTCTTTTTGATACTCCGTGGTTTGAACGCTTATTCCTACAACCTCAGCACCTAGTGCTTGAAGTTCTTGGTAATGATCTCTAAATGAACAGCTCTGGGGTGTACAACCTCTTGCTCCAGGAATTTGATCCCAACCATCAGGCAAGGCAACATTCGGTTGCCCTGTCATTGGATAGCAGTAGATGACCAATTTACCTTTGATATCACCAAAATTTATAGTCTTGCCATTGGTAGCATTTAAGGCAACATTCGGCAGTTTCATTCCCTTTAAATGATTGGTTGAACCATCATCTCTTGGAATGGGTAAATCAACGGGCAGCTGATTAAGGTTTGTCATAAACCCATTCTACAGAAGTAGAGGCATTTTCTTTTACACAATAGAAATAAAAAACCACCCGAAGGTGGTTTATGGATTCTTGGTGGCCCGGGGCGGAATCGAACCACCGACACAAGGATTTTCAAGCATCCTCCGATAGACCGCTTCGTCTATGAAATCAATTGGTTACGCCACCCCAGACATTTCGTGCGCAAAATTTACTTAATGTGCCGGTCAAAATTTCGAGCGTAATCAGAAAGTTACGATAGCGTGTAAAAACTGTGCGCAAGCTCAAAACATATATGTGTCAGTCAAATATTAGTTCGACTCCTAGCAGTAGCACCGAACAAAGTTTGGTTCTCAGAAATGCCACCAAACTCTAGTTCGAATCCTGTGCCTGCCACCAACCATCGCTACTTGGCGTGTCGTTTTAAACGACTATTCGTTTTTACTATGCCTGTCGGCAATTTAATTCGTTAACCTATATTGCCGGTTGATTTGGCGAAAAACCTTGATTTTGATTCGTTTGAGGGGTTTTGACTCTCTCACCTTTTAAGTAATTCATAAACATTCTCATTTCCTCAGGAGATCTTGCTGGTGCTGATTTATCTACCACCTGTTTTGGGGCGCCTAGGTTATTTTGGTTAGGCGGCAACTGTGCCTTAGCTTTCTGTTGTATCGGTTTTGCCTTAGGTAATGGTTTAGGCGGAGCGGCGTAAGGCGCCTTCTTTGGCGGCTTAGGTGCTTTAGGCTTACTTGCCTGTGTAGCTTTTTGATTCGCCTGAACCTGTGCCTGCTGCCTAATTGCGCTCCACGTATTGTCAATAATGACCCGCAATAAATCCAATTGATCCTGTGCGTTTGTGATTTCTTTAATTTTCATCACACTCTCCTTTTCTTATATTTAGCGAGAGCAATAAAATTGATCAAGTCACCTCAGTTGGCAAATGAACTATATTGTCAGCGCCATACTGTCCTTGTAATAAAAAATAGGCATCCTGTGCGTTATCAGCAGAGATTCTTGTTCTAACTACATAACCATTAGCTCGAACATACGCTTCAAATGTTTTCATTTAATCCTCCAAAAGAAGCAGGGCTAACACCACAACAAGTATTAGCCCTGTATTCATAATTTGTCGTTTTAAACGACACTCGAATTTAGCGGCCAAAACCAGCGCGAACTGCGCCACTGGCTTGCTCAATTTGAGTATCAAGTTCGCCCGCTTCCACAGCACCCTTAATGATTTCTAAGGCCTTAATAAGCTCTTCTGCCGAATTCACTTCAACAGCAGTTTTACCTTTGGCAAACTCAATGACTTTTGCGCCATAACGAACATTTAGACAAACTTTGCCATCTGCGGCAACAAACCACCACTGCCGCACTCGCTTTTGGTGCTCTACGGTTTTACGTGAGCCGTCATAGTCCTTAACTGTCTTGAATTTTTTAACGGTAAACGTGCCGCCGTCTTTATTGGCTTTTGCCAACTGAATCTGCTCCCACACTTTTGTAGATAACTTATTGCGTCTTTGAAGTATTGGTGGAATCGACGTTGGTTTTTTAGAGTTAACCATTTTCAAACTTGCTAGTGTGCTCATTTCATTTCTCCTTTGTAGTTAATGGGCACAGTTAATTTATGGTCTGATTTTTGGTCTGAGCAACCTCTTTTCGCTGATATCTAATGAAATGAGCCAGATCTGTTCTTCTTTTATTAGGTTTTGCTAAATAACTTTATTAATTACTACTGAAAAAAGAGCAGTGGCACTCAATCGTTATGCCACCCTAAACCTAGTCAAGCGTGTTCGTAGGGATGGAAATTCTGAAGCAGTAGCAGAGACTTAGATTCACTACCCGCAAGGATGCCGTTGGCCTAGCTAGCTAGCATGAATTAAGTATATGAATAGCTCAAAGATCGTAAGACCTCGTCTTACAGGATCACGAGAAAGCTCTGCTCACACAGCAACTTTCAAACAAGACAGCGGTAGCCACTTCATGCTGTTGTCATTGTTGCGTTTTATAGCCGCATGTAAAAGGAGACAGCGAAACCGCCCTTACCTATATGGTTGTGCCTGAAGTGGTGTAGTAAAGAACTCAGCGAAAGTTCTTTCCTATTACTGATCC
>JALQYK010000011.1 GCA_023254115.1 Polynucleobacter sp. | reverse complement strand
AGCGCCGTGGCGGCCACGACATCGGTGCCGCCAACGGGCGTGCCCAGCGCGAGGGTGGCCGCAGCCACGGTCCCGGCCGTCTCGGTCGTGTAGACCAGGCGCGCGGTCAGCAGCCGGATCGCCTTCGAGTGCTTCAGCAGCGCGACCAATGTCTTTTTCATTAGCGCGAGCTAATGAACAAACAGTCGAATCTTTAATCACTTGAGCAATCGCAGAGATCGCAGCAAAGTCGCCATCTGAACTAGCAGCAAAACCAGCTTCAATCACATCCACTTTAAGACGCTCTAGTTGACGAGCAATACGAACCTTTTCATCTCGCGTCATAGATGCGCCAGGTGACTGCTCACCATCTCTTAACGTGGTATCAAAAATGATTAATTTATCTGTCATCGCCAACTCTCCAACTCACAAAAAATATCAATAAAAAACCCCAGCTTGACTGGGGTTCGTGTTTGTTTGCTTTTACTCTAAGTGTTTAAGCGTGCACCGACCCCAGGTTTTGACCTAGTTCTAGTAGTAATAGCAGTGACAAGCTGTAATTCATAAACTCCAATATACACAAAAAATGAATTAATTGTTAGAAAGGATATCCGAAGCTTTTTTCTTGCGCAAGCCAATCTTTTGCCAAACCCAGAAAACATAGCCAGATATCGCATAAGCCACAAACAATCCAAATAGCGCCACAGGTGGGTCACTAGAAACCAAAATAAAGCCAATGATCACCAAAATCATGACGCCAAATGGCGCCCTGTAACGGACATCCAAGGCTTTACCACTATAAAACATTGCATTGGATACCATGGTGATACCAGCGTAAATTGTCAAAACAAACATCACCCAAGGCAAAGCCAATTCTTTAATTGGTAACTTGTTATCAACAGCCAACCAGACAAAACCAGCGATCAAAGAAGCTGCTGCTGGGCTTGGTAAGCCCTGGAAGAATCTTTTATCAACCACACCAATATTGGTATTAAAGCGGGCTAAACGTAAAGCGGCGCCTGCGCAATAAGCAAAAGCTGCTAGCCAACCCCACTTACCCAAATCTTTTAATACCCACTCATAGGCTATCAAGGCTGGGGCCACACCAAACGACACCATATCAGTGAGCGAGTCATACTGCTCACCAAAAGCACTTTGAGTATTTGTCATGCGCGCTACACGACCATCCATGCCATCCATTACCAAAGCAAAGAAAATAGCGATAGCAGCAATCTCAAAACGTTGGTTCATGGCTTGCACAACAGCAAAGAAACCGCAAAATAAGTTAGCGGTTGTAAATGCATTTGGCAATAAATAGATGCCGCGATTACGCGGTCTTGTAGGATGCTCAGAATTTGACCCAGCCCAATCCCCCTGACGTAATGGGGTAACGTTGCTAGGCAAGCCCTTGGAAGGGCGTAATTTTCTGCGTCTAAATGTAGTCATAGACTACTTTTTAGTCCAATCCGGGCAATTTGGCTAGTACCGTGCTTGTGGCAGATACTTTATCGCCCACACTCACCATTGGCTCTGCAGTTAATGGCAAATACACATCAACTCTAGAACCGAAACGAATAAAGCCATAACGCTCACCTTTTTTCAGCTTATCGCCTAGGTGGGCATAACAAAGAATTCTACGTGCAATTAAGCCTGCAACCTGAACCAAGGTCACAGTCTGACCATTTGCATCAATCACGACTGCATTACGTTCATTTTCAGTCGAAGCTTTATCCAGATCAGCGTTCACAAACTTACCTGGGAAATATTCAATTTTCTTCACAGTACCGTTCACTGAAGAACGATTAGAGTGAACATTGAATACGTTCATGAAAACACTAATTTTTAGTGCTTCACGATTAGCATAAGGATCGAATGATTTTTCGACAATGATCACTCGACCATCTGCTGGAGATAACACCGCATCTTTAACGAGTGGGACTAAACGTCCCGGATCTCTAAAGAATTGCAAAACAAAAGCAAAAATAATCCAGAAAGGCCAAGACCAAGTGCCGCCAAAACTTGAATGAACCACAAACAAAACAAAACCTGCGATGGCCACATGTGGCCAACCTTCTTTTGCAATGATTGGGTGCGGATAATGAACAGCCATCTTGTCTCTCTTTCTGGATCTTTTAACTAGTTTTTTAGTTCTTGCTTTGATCAACTAACTTGTTTTTAGCAATCCAAGGCATCATCGCACGCAACTTACCACCCACCTCTTCGATTTGATGCTCAGCAGTCAAACGACGACGTGAAATCAAAGTAGGAGCACCTGCCTTGTTTTCCAAAATGAAGCTCTTAGCGTATTCGCCAGTTTGAATATCTTTCAAACATTGACGCATTGCATTTTTAGTATCTTCAGTCACAACGCGTGGACCAGTTGCATACTCACCGTACTCAGCATTGTTAGAAATTGAGTAGTTCATGTTGGCAATACCACCTTCGTAGATCAAGTCAACAATCAACTTCAACTCATGCAAGCACTCAAAGTAAGCCATCTCTGGAGCGTAACCAGCTTCAACCAAAGTTTCAAAACCAGCTTTGATCAATTCAACTGTACCGCCACACAAAACAGCTTGCTCACCGAACAAGTCAGTCTCAGTTTCTTCACGGAAGTTTGTTTCGATGATGCCAGCACGACCACCACCGTTAGCTGTTGCGTATGACAAAGCCACGTCACGAGCAGAACCAGTCTTGTCTTGATGAACAGCGATCAAATGAGGAACACCACCGCCTTGTGCGTATGTGCCACGAACTGTATGACCTGGAGCTTTTGGCGCAATCATGATCACGTCAACGTCAGCACGAGGAATTACTTGACCGTAGTGAACGTTAAAACCGTGAGCAAATGCCAAAGCAGCACCCGCTTTAATGTTTGGAGCAACTTCTTTGCTGTAAACCTCAGCGATTTGCTCGTCAGGCAACAACATCATCACAACATCAGCGCCCTTAACAGCTTCAGCAACTTCTTTAACTTGCAAACCAGCATTAGCAGCTTTGTTCCAAGATGCGCCACCTTTACGTAAACCAACTGTTACTTTCACGCCAGAATCATTTAAGTTCTGTGCATGAGCATGGCCTTGTGAACCGTAACCAATAATTGTTACTTGTTTACCTTTGATCAAAGATAAATCTGCGTCTTTATCGTAAAAAACTTTCATGCTATTTCCTATGTAATATCAGTTTGTTGTTTGTTAAAAATTTATACCTTCAAGATACGCTCACCGCGACCAACACCTGAGCAACCAGTTCGGACTGTTTCCAAAATGGCGCCGCGATCTGTGGCTTCAATGAATGCATCTAATTTACTGCTGTCGCCTGTCAATTCAATGGTGTATGCCTTATCCGTGACATCGATGATACGCCCGCGGAAGATGTCAGTAATACGTTTCATCTCTTCGCGCTCTTTACCAACAGCACGAACCTTGATCAACATGAGCTCGCGCTCAATGTGAGGACCGTCTGTTAAATCAATCACCTTCACCACTTCAACAAGGCGATTTAAATGCTTGGTAATTTGCTCAATAACATCTTCAGAACCAACCGACACAATTGTCATACGTGACAAAGATGGGTCTTCTGTAGGCGCCACTGTCAAAGTCTCAATGTTGTAGCCACGGGCTGAAAACAAACCTACTACACGAGATAAAGCACCCGGCTCGTTCTCTAAAAGGATAGAAATAATATGGCGCATTACAAGTCCTCACTTCCTAAGAGCATTTCTGTGATGCCCTTACCAGCTTGAACCATCGGCCATACGTTTTCCGTAGGGTCAGTTTGGAAATCCATGAACACTGTTCGATCTTTCATCTTGAAGGCTTCACGCAATGCAGGCTCAACGTCTGACTTCTTCTCAATACGCATACCCACGTGTCCATAGGCTTCAGCCAGCTTCACAAAGTCAGGCAATGAATCCATGTATGAACTTGAATAACGCTTGTTATAAGTCAACTCTTGCCACTGACGAACCATACCTAAGTAACGGTTATTCAGCGCAACTACCTTCACTGGCGTGTCATATTGTTTACAGGTTGATAGCTCTTGAATACACATTTGGATAGAGCCTTCACCCGTGATGGTTACAACCTCATCATCAGGGAATGCTTTTTTGATACCCATTGCATATGGCAAACCAACACCCATGGTGCCAAGACCACCTGAGTTAATCCAACGACGTGGCTTATCAAATTTATAGAATTGGGCTGCCCACATTTGATGCTGACCAACGTCAGAACAAATGAATGCGTCACCCTTGGTTAATTCCCAAATTTTTTCAACTACGTACTGTGGCTTAACGATTTCTGAATCACGATCAAAGCTTAGGCAATCTTTCTTGCGCCACTCATTAATTTGTGACCACCAAGCATCTAGCTTAGCTTTGTTTTTCAATGGGCCTGCGGCTTTAATCATTGCCGACATCTCAATCAATACATCTTTGAGATCTCCAACGATAGGCACATCCACCTTCACGCGCTTAGAAATCACTGATGGATCGATATCGATATGAATGATTTTTCTTGGCACGCTAGAGAAGTGGCCAGGGTTACCAATCACGCGATCATCAAAACGAGCACCGATTGCAATCAAAACGTCGCAATGCTGCATTGTCATGTTGGCTTCGTATGTGCCGTGCATGCCCAACATACCCAAGAAACGTGGGTCTGTACCCGGGAAACCGCCCAAGCCCATCAAGGTATTTGTTACTGGGTAACCAAGTAAATCAGCGAACTCTTTTAACTCAGGAGCTGCATCAGAAAGAATCACGCCACCACCTGTGTAGATGTATGGGCGCTCAGCTTCTAACAACAAAGAAATCGCTTTGCGAATCTGACCACTGTGACCTTTGTTCACAGGGTTATAAGAACGCATCGTTAATTCACTTGGATAGTTAAAGCGCGCCTTTTGGAAAGACACGTCTTTAGGAATATCCACCACAACTGGACCAGGACGGCCAGTTCTAGCAATATGGAAAGCCTTTTTCAAAGTCACAGCCAAATCAGCTGGATCTTTAACCAAGAAATTATGTTTAACGATAGGACGAGTGATACCAACTGTGTCGCATTCTTGGAATGCATCTTCACCAATAGCGGCTGTTGGCACGTTACCAGTAATGATCACCATTGGGATCGAATCCATATAGGCAGTAGCAATACCTGTTACGGCATTGGTTACACCAGGACCTGAGGTCACTAAGGCAACACCTACTTTACCTGTGGCACGAGCATAACCATCGGCAGCATGCACCGCTGCTTGCTCATGGCGCACCAAGATATGTTCAAACTTATCTTGTTTGAAAATTTCGTCGTAGATAAATAAAACAGAACCGCCTGGGTAACCCCAGACATATTCCACACCTTCAGCATGAAGAGCATGGACCAAGATTTCAGCACCAATCATTTCTGGGCCGTCTTGGCTTTGATTTTTGTTAGCAGGGTTCAAAAGTTCCGCGCTGTTGTTTGCATTCATTTTCTTTAGTCCTTTGCAATTTTCGGCAAAAAATTGTTTGGGCTACTCTGGCTCCGTGCTTGTGGCTCGGGTTCGAGTGGCGGTCGCTTAATCCGGGAAAAAACCATCTCATGAAAGGTCCGGTAAGTCGAACCAATGATTTTATCTCATAACGCCCTATTAGGGGTAGGTTTATTAAGCGTTGTCTAATAGAGGGTATGGCATCAGAAAAAGAACTGTCCGACTTCCTAAAGGAAGTAGAGGCAAAATCCTTCAAACGTACCGTATTTGCTACACGGGACGAGGAGGCAGCCTTGGATATCGTTCAAGAAAGCATGATGAAATTGGCTGAAAAGTACGGCCAACAAGACATCAGCGAGATTCCGCTGATCTTTACCAGAATCCTCCAAAACACCACTCTTGACTGGTTCAGACGCCAAAAAACCCAAAATACCTGGGTGAGTCTGTTTTCAGCCCTCAAAGGGGGTAATAAAGACAGTGGCGACGAGTCAGACTACTCAGACCCACTCGAATTCATTGAATCTAAAGAAGAAAATCTCGGATTTGAAGACGGCTCCACCATTATGGAGCGCAAACAATTGATAGAAATCATGGAAACTGAAATCTCAAAACTACCATCACGTCAACGAGAAGCCTTCCTCATGCGTTATTGGGATGACTTAGGTATTTCTGAAACAGCCAAATTGATGGCTTGCTCAGAGGGTAGCGTAAAAACACACTGCTCTCGAGCAGCTGCAACTTTGGCGAAAGCCCTTAAAAAACAAGGATTTAAACTGTGAGCATCGATACTAGAAACAACCAATCGACGACCAATGCGGAGTTGCGCGTGGCGATGCTTGCTCGCGATTTACTGGATGAAAGTTCAGAAAAGCTGCCAACTCACGTTTCAGAACGCTTAGCTGCAGCTAGAAAAGCTGCCTTAAGAGCGCATGCAACTCAGAAAAAACCAGTTTGGCAAAAAGAATTTGCCATGCCAGGATTTGGCAATCTGCACAGTATTGGTTCAGATTGGCGCAATAAGGCTTGGGGCACTTTAGGTGCCGCCCCCATCTTTGCACTTGTTTTAGGTATCTTTTTGATCTCTAACTGGCAACAAGATGAGCGTATTCGTGACATAGCAAAAGTCGACAGTGCCATCTTGGTAGATGTGGTGCCACCAGAGGCGTACAAAGACAATGGTTATGTGCGTTTCTTGATCACTAATGGCAAAGACTTGGTTGTTGAAGAAGATGAGGAAGAAAAAATCTAATCAAGGTTTATCTTCTTTAGATCATTCAAAAACATGAAATACCAAAATCAATATATCTACTCAAGCTATCGCATGGTTGGTCGTGTGATGGTGATGTTAGCTTTGGTATTTGGTTGCCAATTACCCGCTCACGCTCAAACATGGCAACAGCTCAATGATCAACAACGTTTGGTGCTAGCTCCGCTAGAAGATGATTGGGCATCGCTCACAAAAGCGCGCCAAAAAAAATGGCTAGAAGTAGCCAATCGCTACCCACAAATGTCTGATGCCGAAAGGTCAACCCTTCAATCAAGAATGACTGAATGGGCAAAACTATCAACAGCTGAGCGCCAAATAGCTAGAGATAACTATCTGCGCACACTGAAGATTTCTCCTGAGAAAAAAGCTGCTGCTTGGGAAAGCTACCAACAGCTATCTGATGAAGATAAGAAAAAGTTAGCAGATAAAAAAGCATCTACTAGCAAACCCACCACGGTCACATCACCAACGCTAAAATAGCGCTTGTGAAAAACACCGAACAATTTATCCCGCTTCCAGCAGAGTACTTAAAGTCTTTGCCAGCTCCCACAATTAAACGTCGCATAGCGCTCAACTTATATGAGCTACTCGTTTTGTTTGGCGTCTTAGCGTTAACGTTTTTGGTACCTCATCTATTAATCGGTGTTTTTCTCGAGATCACCGCACCGTCATCGCTGTTAATGGCGCATATTTACTTGGTGTTAGCTTTTTACTTTTCTTGGTACTGGACAAAAACAGGTCAAACACTAGCCATGCAAACATGGCGCATACAGCTAGTGAGTGAAGACGGAAAAATTTTGCAGCAATCACAAGCATTAATGCGTTTTGCAATGGGTTCACTTTGGTTGATACCTGCTGCCATCATGCTCTTTCTTGCTATTCGACTAGATCAATCGATGAGCATGGGAACTCATGTTTCCATTATTTTCTTTTTTATGACTTTGTTTTTTTGGCCATTGACAGCACTATTGGACAGAAAAAATCGCCAAACACTACCCGATCGTTGGGCAAAGACTCGCTTGGTGCAATTACCCAGCGTGATTGCGCATCCAATCAGCAGTAGTGAAGAATGATTGCATTAAGCGCTCAAATAAAAGTCCGTTAACACCTGTTTCTTTAAGCGCTTGTCGCATGCACTGCAACCACTGATCTCTCTCAGATATACCTATTGGGAATGGCAAGTGTCTAGCCTTTAAGCGGGGATGGCCATATTGCTGAACAAATAGATCAGGCCCACCCATCCAACCACTTAAAAACATATAGAGCTTTTCTCTAGACGTACTCAAATCAGCAGGATGCATTACGCGAATACCTTGATAACCCTCTTCAAGATCCATCAAATCATAAAAACGATCAACTAACTCGCGAAGCTTTTCGGCACCGCCAATCAGTTCATAGGTAGTTTGTTGTGCTGACATAGGGATGTAATTTAACTCAATTGATGATTTAAATATAAATTTTAAATTTGTCGCAGCACTTCCAGAGATGATGTGTTGGATACTTTTCTTTGTAACCACAATCCCCCAAGTGAACAAATTGCCACACCAAAAATTGTTCCGTATATAAAAACCATCCAAGGTATTGGAAACGTAATCTCAAAAACAAATTGAGCCAAACTCCAACCAACTGCAATAGCTCCAACACTAGCTAACGCACCTGCAATAAAACCAATCGCCAATAGTTCAGTGAAAAATGATTGTTGAATTTGGGCTTTACTTGCCCCCAATGTTTTTAATAAAGCTGCATCCTTCAGCCGTTCATCTTGGGTTGCACTCAAAGCAGCTCCCAAGACCAATACACCAGCAGCAATCGTGAAGACAAACAACAACTCAATTGCCGCAGACAATCTATCCAAAACATCTTGTACTTGATTTAAAGCAGATTCAACATCAACCACCGTGATATTCGGATACTTAGCTACCAACCCAATATCAATCGGCGCTTGATTATCTTGACGAGCCACTTGTCGATAGGCAGTGATCCAAGTTTGCGGCATCTCAGACATCAAGCTTGGAGGGAGAATCGCAAAAAAGTTAACTCGCATACTGCCCCAATCCAATTGCCTCACAGAAGTAATTTTGGCTTGGATGGGGAGACCCGCAATATCAAAACTTAATTGATCACCTAACTTCAGTTGTAAGGTCTTAGCTATACCTGACTCAATGGATAACTCCGCTTGAGTGGTATTACCGTGCCAAGCGCCAGCTACTACTTTATTTTTTTCTGGCAATTCTGCTGCATAAGATAAATTAAATTCTCGATCAACCAGGCGTTGTGCACGTGCGTCTTGGTAATTCTGCGGCAATACCAATTCCTCATTGATGTGAGTTAAACGCCCACGAATCATTGGATACAAGGTTACTTTTTCTACGCCAGAATCCAACAAATCTTTCTCAAGTGCCAGCTTTTGCTCTGGCTGAATATTGATCAAAAATCTATTAGGTGCATCTGGTGGCGCACCACTCTTCCAAGCATCCAATAAATCCTGCCGAATAACTGCTAATAGCAACAAAGCCATAATGGCAATCGCCAATGAGGAAATTTGTAAACCAGTCAACAATGAGCGACGGGATAAAGACTGCCATGCAAAACGTTGCACCACATCACGACCCAATAGGGTATGTTCCGCCAAATAGGTTGTTAACTTCACTATCAACCAAGCGACAAGTACAAATACAACTGCAGCAGACATGAACCCACCCAAAGTAAGACTCGCCAACTTCAAATCTTTTGCTACCACCAATAACAATCCAAAAAAAGTGGCGCCGCCTAGTAACATGAGTAACCATGCTGAGGGGACATGAACCACAATCTCTTTTCTAATGACTCTTAATGGAGAAATTTCACTTAACGACAAGATTGGCGGCCAAACAAATCCAATTAACAAGATAATTGACACTGCCATAGACCAAATCAAAGGCCAAATAGAGGCACTTGGTAAATCAGACACCAACAGATCACCTAAGAAATAAAGTAATACTTGGTGCCCAAGCCAACCCAAAAACGCGCCACACACACCACCAACTACCGCAACCAATAAGCTGGCTCTGCCATGCTCCCAAAGAACCTGTTGTCTGCTTGCACCCAGACACTTCCATATTGCTGTAGCTTCTGCTTGTCTTGTGGTGTAGCGTTTGGCTGCTAATGCTATTGCTACAGCAGCCACCATGGCAGTTAGCATCGCAACCAAAGATAAAAATTTCTCTGCACGATCCAATGTCGCTCGCATAAGGGGTTGGCTGTTATCAACCCCCTCAGTCTTAATACCCCTTAGTTGCTTGACTTCAATTTCTTGATCTGCCCATCTCATGAAGTTAGCGATATTTTTCTCCTCGCCAGCCACAAGTAGTCGATACGTCACGCGACTTCCCAATCCAATCAACTGAGTTTTTGATAATTCGTCTTCGCGAATCATCACCCTCGGCGCAAAATTTAAAAAACCTGCGCCCTTATCTAGCTCTTGAGTAATGATGGCTTCAAGCTTAAATTTTGCCTGCCCTAAAGTGAGCTCATCACCAAGTTTTATACCCAAGCTTGGCATGAGAGCTGAATCCACCCATACGGCACCCGGGCTTGGAATAGATTGAGCAACATGCCCTTTTAGGTTTGCCAGGGTATCGCTTGTTTTAATCACACCCCTTAAAGGGTAACCATCAGTGACTGCTTTTAAAGCCACTAATTTTGCTTGAGATTTAAAACTAGACATGGTCGGAAAAACAACAGTCTGTGCTGTTTTTAAGCCTCTTGATTGCGCATCCTTCTGAAACTGCTCAGGTATAGGTTGATCCGCTTGGACTATGACGTCAGCCGCAATCAATTGCTTCGCATCTCTTTCAAAGGCACGCTGCATACGATCAGCAAGATAAGCCACGCTGCTCATAGAAGCCACTGAAATAATCAGTGCCCCCAAAAGCCATGCAAACTCAACAGATCGAAATGAGCGAGGAATTGAAATCATTTTTTAACGGGTAAAACACAAAGGCCATCAATTCAGTTGATGGCCTTTCATGAATTGCTGCTAACGAGTGTATCTGATTAATATCGAGTTTGCAGATGTCTCACTGCGGCTTAAGGATACTTAATTGAGACTCAAGTTTTGCTTAGATACAACATCTTTATAAATCTCATACTCCGACTTGATTTCTGAGGCAAATTGCTCAGGAGTATTACCAACAATCAAAGAACCAGTATCTTCAATACGCTTTCTAACAGCAGGGTCTTGCAATACCTTTTGAACACCCGCATGAATTTTATCGATTGCCTCTTTTGACATGCCTGCAGGACCCAATAAACCGTAATAAGCCATACGATTAACAGGCGCCAAACCCACTTCTGCAAAAGTTGGCACGTTGGGCAAAACTGCCAAACGCTTAGATGATGCAACCACAATAGGTACCAAGCGGCCATCTTTGATGAATGGTAAGGCTGAAGGCAAGTTATCGAAAATCATTGGCACCTGCCCAGCAACCGTATCGACCAAGGCTGGGCCAGCACCACGATATGGAATATGAACAATGAAAGCACCAGTCAAACTTTTGAATAATTCAGTTTGTAAATGGCCAATGCCGCCTGTACCGGAACTGGAGTAAGAATACTTACCCGGATTCTTTTTAATCAAATCTATAAAAGATTTGTAATCTTTAGCAGGAAAGTTAGCTGTTACAGCAATAACATTAGGTGTAGCTGCAATATTAGTGATCGCTTGAAAATCTTTGATTGGGTCGTAGCCAATTTTTTTATTTATCGCCGGATTAGATGCAGTGGTTGAAACCGTTGCCATACCAATCACATGACCATCCTTAGAACCCCTAACAACTTCTAGAGCACCAATCGAACCGCCGCCCCCTGCCTTATTCTCAACAATCACTGATTGACCTAAGATTTTTGTCAATGGCTCAGCAATTGCGCGCGCAATAATGTCAGTACTACCACCTGGAGCAAATGGCACGATTAGCCTGATAGGCTTATTAGGAAAACCCTGAGCTTGCGCAAATCCCGATATCAACAACACACCAGCCAAAATCACGCCAAACAGACGAACAGGTTTCATAAAAGCTCCATCAATTTATTTACTTTCCATTTGAACACACAAGCTTTATTTAAGCCTTATCAAATACTTACATGAATTTTGCTTGAATGAAAAAGGGCCTAGCTATAAACTAGGCCCTTCTATTTGGTGCGGCTGGCAGGAATTGAACCCACGACCCCTTGGTTCGTAGCCAAGTACTCTATCCAACTGAGCTACAGCCGCATTAAGACCGATATTATGCCATGGAAATCAAAAACTACATAACTCCTGCAGGACACCAACGAATGAAGGATGAACTTCTACATCTTTTAGATGTAGAAAGACCGGAAGTTGTTAAGGTTGTATCTTGGGCAGCCTCTAACGGTGACCGCTCCGAAAATGGCGATTATCAGTACGGTAAAAAGCGCCTGAGAGAAATTGATCGTCGTATTTACTTCCTCACTAAACGCCTAGAAGATGCTCTCGTGGTCGATCCTGAAAGCCGAGAAGCCACCGATCAAATTTTCTTTGGCGCCACCGTTTGCTATGCAACTGAAGATGGTGAAGAAACCACCATTGCCATCGTCGGCGTTGATGAAGTGGATATGGAAAAAAACTATGTCAGTTGGATTTCACCAATTGCCAAGGCTTTAATCAAAGCCAGAGAAGGCGACACAGTGAAGCTGCAGACCCCAACAGGTCCTAAAGAATTAGAAATACTCAGCGTTACTTACCAAAAACTCGAGTAATTCTTAAAACATCTTGATTTTGTCTTAAGCGACGCATCACTTTAGACAAATGGTAACGGCTTTCTACTTGCAAAACAAATCGAATTGATACAGCTGATTCCGTAAAACGATCATCCATTGCTACGTGCGCAATATTGGCATCCGCTGAAGTTAATGTGCCTGCAATCTTCGCCAAGACACCTTTGCCATTTTTCACATCTACACGTATCGCCACATCAAAACTTCTCTTTGTTTCTTCTGCCCAAATCACATCCACCCAATGATCAGGATCACGATGATGTAAACGCTGAGCCTGCCTACAGTCATGGCGGTGTATTTGCAAGCCTTCGCCTTTACCCAAATAACCCAAGATGGCATCTCCTGGGATCGCATAACAACATGATGGGAAGGTGACAGATTCACCGCCTGCTCCGTCAATCATGATGGACTGACGATGAACTGGGACAGTTTCAACAGGCGGCTCCCAATCTTCTGAATCCAAACGCATTTGTTCAGCATACCCTTTAGTGTCTTGCAAAATAAATTCAATGCGCTTCGCAATCACAGCTGGCACACGATGCCCCATGGCAATATCTGCAGACAACTCATCGCGCCCCTTGGCGCCCGTCCAATGCAATAACTTTTCCCATACTTCATCAGAGACTAATGCTGGATCACCGCCTTGCTGACGCAAAGCTTGTGATAACAAACGCTCACCTAGCTGAATAGCTTCTGAATATCTACGCGTCTTCAAGTAATGACGAATCGCCGCCCTCGCTTTACCGGTCTTAACAAAGGTAAGCCAAACAGGATTAGGTTGAGAATTTGGCGATGAACTAATTTCCACAATATCGCCATTTTTTAATTCTGTTCTCAATGGCAACTGCACACCGTTTACTTTTGCAGCCATGCACTCGTTACCCAAATCGCTATGCACGGCGTAGGCAAAATCAAGAGCGGTCGCACCCCTTGGTAAAGCCCTGATCTGGCCCTTGGGCGTAAAGACATAAACAGCGTCTGGGAACAAATCAATTTTGACGTGCTCTAAGAACTCTTGTGAGTCGCCACTGTTATCCTGGATATCAACCAAAGATTGCAGCCATTGATGGGCTCTTACCTGCATCTCAGTTAAATCACTCTCACCGTCCTTATATGCCCAGTGAGCAGCCACACCTTCTTCTGCCACCTTATGCATATCTTGAGTACGGATCTGAAACTCCACAGGCATGCCAAATGGGCCGACCAAAGTCGTATGGAGAGATTGATAGCCGTTTAACTTTGGGATCGCAATGTAATCTTTGAACTTACCTGGCATCGGCTTATACAAAGCATGCAAAATACCCAAAGTGCGATAACACTCATCAATGGTTTTAACCGTTACTCGAAAACCATAGACATCCAAGACCTGAGAAAAACTTAAATGCTTTTGACGCATCTTCATATAGATGCTGTAAAGCGTTTTTTCTCTACCGCGCAAATCAGCCTCTAACGCAGCCTTACTAATCGACATACGAGCCGCATCTAATATCTTTGCGACCATCTCTTTTCTGTTGCCCCTAGCTTTCTTGATAGCTTTATCAAGGGTGGCATACCTGAACGGAGAGGAATGTTTAAAACTTAAATCTTGAAGCTCTCTGTAAACCAAGTTAAGGCCCAAACGATGGGCAATAGGCGCGTATATCTCATTAGTTTCTAGTGCCACGCGTTTACGTTTAGCTGCAGCCATGGCATCCAATGTGCGCATATTATGTAAACGATCTGCCAACTTCACCAAAATCACACGAACGTCTCTGGCCATGGCCATAAACATTTTTCTAAAACTCGCGGCCTGCGCCACCGCATGACTCTGAAACTCTAATTTATCGAGTTTGGTCAGACCCTCAACCAAATCAGCCACCTTGCCACCAAATACTTCTACCAGTTCTTGGTGAGTACTACCTGTATCCTCAATCACATCATGCAAAAGTGCCGCCATGATTGAAGGCGCATCAAGACGCCAACTGGCGCATAACTCTGCAACGGCAAGTGGGTGGGTAATGTAAGGTTCGCCACTTTGGCGATACTGCCCCAAATGAGCTGAATCAGCGTACTGAAACGCTTTTTTAATTAAAGCAATTTCTTCAGACTTTAAATGGGCAATCTTTTCAGTAAGACCCGCAATCGATATGACTTGGGCTTTGGGGGGAGTTGCCGGCTGGGATGTGGGCCCGAATAAGTGCCGGCTAGACTGCTCCAGGATGGCGGCTAGGATGCCTTGTGCATCTGAGTTAGGCGCCACCTGATCACCTCTTATAGAGGTACTTTAACCAACATATCTCGATCTGTAACGCCAGCTGCCACTTCGCGTAAAGCAATCACGGTTGGCTTGTCTTTAGCGTTCACTCGTGGGGCATGACCTTGCGCCAACTGACGTGCGCGATAAGTAGCCGCCAACACTAATTCAAATCGATTAGGAATTGTTTTTAAACAATCTTCAACAGTAATACGTGCCATGTGTTTAACTCAAAAAGTACTAGGAATACCTAAAGGATAACGCACTTGTGAAAAAGTGGCAGAAAGTTCAGTTTGCACCACCAACTGCACCGAGCTCTTTTGCCAATTGATGTTGCCTAGCCAACTGAGGTCCAGTGCGTAAACGACTAGCTAAAACAACTTGATTTAAGTCACTCAAAGCCTGCTCAAAATTATCATTCACGATCAAATAATTGGCCTCTGCCACATGAGCTAACTCATCTTTTGCTGCGGCCACTCGTTTTTGAATCGTCGCCTCATCATCTTGGGCTCTTTTACGCAAACGATCCTCTAATGTCTGAATCGATGGCGGCAAAATAAAAATCCAAATCGCTTGCGGAATAAGTTGTTGTACTTGCCTGGCTCCTTGCCAGTCAATTTCCAAAATGACATCTTTGCCATTTTTCATTTGAGACTCAATCCAAGACTTAGAGGTACCGTAATAATTGCCATGCACATTGGCCCACTCTAAAAAATCCCCTGCGTCTTTACGCTTTAAGAATTCTTGCTCAGATAAGAAGTTGTACTCACGACCATTGACCTCACCAGGACGAGGTGCTCGAGTTGTAAAAGATACAGATAAACCAATATCAGGATCTTTTTGTAAGAGAGCATTCACCAAAGAGGATTTACCTGCCCCTGAAGGTGCTACCACCATCAACATGCTTCCGGTATATGCCATGAACTACTCTCCTAAACCACCAAAACTACTTCAATTGAAATCTATTCAAGATTCTGAACTTGTTCTCGCATCTGCTCAATTAATAATTTAATTTCAATCGATGCATTACTACTTTCTTGAGAAACAGATTTGGAACCTAATGTGTTTGCTTCACGATTTAATTCTTGCATCAAAAAGTCTAGGCGCTTACCAACAGGCCCACCCTTATTTAACGCAGACTCAACTGCATCTAAATGAGTCTTTAAGCGCGATAACTCCTCTGCCACATCAATGCGCACACCGTACAGAACAACTTCCTGTTTAATTCTGTCAGAAATATCAGCTTTGGTCGTTGCCTGCCCTTGAGCATCCACACCAGTCAAAATTTCAGTCAAACGTTCTGTGAGCTTTGCTTGATGTGCCGTAATAATTTGGGGAATCAATGGCTCTAACTGATTAACTATCACCCTAATACCAACCACTCGCTCCATTAAGATTTTGAATAGAGCTTGGCCCTCACCCTGACGGCTCTCTTTTAAGGCTGTCACAGCCTCTGTAGCAGCCTCTAGGGTCAATTTGCGCCATAACTCATCATCTACATTTTTTTCATTGATAACGCCTGGCCAACGCAAGATCTCACCCATGCGCATATTTCCGGCATTAGGCATTTCTTTTAAAACTGCTGATTCAAGAGCTTTTAGACTTTTCAAGCTATCTTGATTGAGTAATTCACTGGCTTGAGTGGTGGTTTGCACCTCACGGTGTACGTTGATTCGAAACTCAACCTTGCCGCGTCCCAATTGCTTGGTCACTAATTCGCGTAGGGGCATTTCAGCAGAACGACACTCTTCAGGCGAACGTATGTTCAAATCTAGGAAACGACTATTTACTGAACGGCATTCAACCGCTACAGTTGCATAGACTCCGCCACCCAGATCTAATTGTCTGGAGGCACTACCAAAACCGGTCATACTTTCTATCATTCACACATTGTAAAGTCCTATCATGACAATATCTACAAGACCTAGCCAACGTAAGCCAGAAAATTTACGTCCCGTTTCTATCATTAGAGGATTTACCAAACACGCTGAGGGTTCTGTTTTGGTGCAGTTTGGTGATACCCACGTACTTTGCACAGCATCTATTCTTGAAAAAGTGCCCCCACACCAAAAAGGTAGTGGCGAGGGCTGGGTTACCGCTGAATACGGTATGCTGCCAAGAGCGACTCACACACGTGGTGACCGAGAAGCAGCCAAGGGCAAGCAAAGTGGTAGGACTCAAGAAATCCAGCGTCTAATTGGCCGCTCCATAAGAAGCGTATTTGATTTAAAGCTATTGGGTGAGCGCACGATTCATTTGGACTGCGATGTTTTACAAGCGGATGGCGGCACACGCACGGCAGCCATCACTGGCGCATTTGTGGCGGCTAGAGATGCCGTCAACCAGTTGTTAGACAAAAAGGTTTTGTCTAAAGACCCCATCAAAGATCATGTGGCAGCGATTTCCGTGGGCATTTATCAAGGTGTTCCCGTACTAGATTTAGATTATGCAGAAGACTCTGCCTGCGACACGGACATGAATGTTGTGATGACCGGGCAAGGTGGCATTATCGAAGTTCAAGGCACTGCCGAAGGCGCTGCTTTTTCTAGAACCGAATTAGACCAGTTACTAAGCTTGGCTGAGAGTGGCATCAAAGAATTAGTGCAATTACAAAAAGCAGCTTTAACGAAATAAGCATGTCAAGCAAGAAAATAGTTTTAGCCTCCAATAATGCTGGGAAAGTGAAGGAGTTCAACGCCTTGCTATCTCCTCTGGGCATTGAAGTCATACCTCAAGGCTTGCTAGGCATACCCTCCTGCGATGAACCCTTCCCCAGCTTTGTTGAAAACGCCATCACAAAAGCAAGACATGCGAGCAAGCTAAGTGGCTTGCCAGCACTCGCTGACGATTCTGGCATTTGTGTAGATGCTCTTGCTGGTTTGCCTGGCGTTTTATCAGCTCGTTTTGCACTGAGCGATCAGAAGAAAGATCCTTCAGACGAAGATAACAATGCACTACTAATTAAAAAGTTAACTGGGGTAAACCAACGCAGCGCCCACTTCACTTGCACCCTGGTCTATCTAGAGTCAGCCGATGATCCAGAGCCATTAATTGCAGTTGGTAAATGGCACGGTCAAATTATTGAGAGTCCCAAAGGTCAATCAGGATTCGGCTACGACCCACTCTTCTTTATCCCTGAATTAGGTAAGACAGCGGCTGAGTTAAGCGCTCACGAAAAAAATAGTGTGAGCCATCGCGGTATAGCGCTTAAGAAACTATTACTAGAGTTACAACAAAGAATCAGCCCAACCTCATGCTGAGCTCTTTACCACCTCTATCGCTTTACGTTCACATACCTTGGTGCATTAAGAAATGCCCCTACTGTGACTTCAATTCTCACCAAATCAAGGATGGGAATACTGCTGGGCAAGGGTTTGACGAAAAGAGATATCTCGAAGCATTAAAACTAGACTTGCAAAGTGTGTTGCCAAAAGTTTGGGGTCGCAGAATTCATACAATCTTTATTGGTGGCGGCACACCCAGTCTTTTGTCCCCTGCAGGCTTAGATCAACTCCTCTCAGATATACGAGCTTTATTGCCAGTTAATGCTGATGCCGAAATTACGATGGAAGCCAACCCTGGCACTTTTGAAATTGAGAAATTTAAAAGCTTTGCTAGCAGTGGTGTTAATCGTATTTCTTTGGGAATTCAAAGTTTTAATGATGAGAAGTTGAAGGCACTGGGTCGCATCCACGACTCTGCTCAAGCTAAAGTAGCCATTACCGCTGCAATGAGCTTATTCAATCAAGTCAATATTGATTTGATGTATGCGTTACCAAACCAAACGGTATCAGAGGCTATCGCAGATCTTGATATGGCGCTGTCATTCAATACTGCTCATCTCTCGCTTTACCATCTAACACTCGAACCCAATACATTATTTGCGAAGTACCCACCCACACTGCCTGATGACGATAGTGCTTTTGAAATGTTAGACGTCTTAATGGACAAGTTAAAAGCCAGCGGTTTTGAACGCTATGAGGTTTCAGCTTATGCAAGAAATGGTCAACGCTGCCAACATAATTTGAATTATTGGCAATTTGGTGATTACATAGGCATTGGTGCAGGAGCACATGGGAAGATTTCTGCTCACAATCAAATTGCCAGACAAACCAATGAACGCCACCCTGAGTCATACATGCAAAAGATGTTTGCCGATGGACATGCCTTAATTGAAGAACGATTGCTAAGCAAAGAAGATCTGCCCTTTGAATACATGCTCAATGTGTTAAGGCTGGTTGATGGTGTACCAACCCCCCAATTTCAGGAAAGAACTGGCTTAGATTTGGCGCAAATCAATGGCATGCTCGAAAAAGCTCTGGCCAAGGGACTGCTAGATGAAGACCCCAGAACCATCAAACCGTCACCATTGGGGTTGCAATATTTGAACGATTTGCAGATGTTATTCCTTAAATAAAAAAACCTCCCAAGCATTGCCGCTGGGAGGTTTTTGGTATTGGCGGAAGCTGTGGCTTAACCTAGCTCCGTACGGATTTAGAGAAAATTAGATCAATCAAAACTGAAGTAGACGATGCAAATCCATGCATCTATTGAGAAATTATTCATCACTTAAGTGATGAATTCAAACTAGATCTCTAAATCCCTATATTC
>JALQYK010000025.1 GCA_023254115.1 Polynucleobacter sp. | reverse complement strand
ACTTCTTCAAGTTTTTGGTGATCTGTATTAACCCAAACCATAC
Organism: Polynucleobacter sp.; assembly: GCA_023254115.1. Lineage (GTDB taxonomy): Bacteria > Pseudomonadota > Gammaproteobacteria > Burkholderiales > Burkholderiaceae > Polynucleobacter. The sequence goes on along the minus strand of JALQYK010000025.1, from coordinate 30,637 downwards.
CAGCTGATTCAATCACAGAGGTGAGTTCAGAAGTTTGTAGCGGTTTGAACTCTACCTTTGGTAAAGGTGCCGGTGCTGCAGGAGCTGCAACTTCAGCTGTAACCGCAGGTGTAGAGTCAACAGCAACAACACTTGATGTTGATGATGGAGCTGGGGCTAAAGCAGAAGCAGAAGCAGAAGCAACTGAGTCAATCACTGCTGGTGCAACATGGTTAGTTTCTACAGTCTCATTGACCACTGCAGCCGCGATTGGTGCTGGAGTAGCTATAGACTCAGATGATGCTGATGCTTCTGGGATTACTTCAGTATTGTTCTCACCGCGCTCTGCGCGATCACGACCACGGTTGCGACCGCGACGATTACGACCACGGCGACGCTCATCACCTTCACCGCCTTCAGTTGCTTGCGGTACTTCAGTATGCGTTAACAAATCTTTAGCTTGTTCGGCTTTACCTTCTTGACTAGCTTCAGGCTTATTTTGGCGTTGTTGATTGCGACCATTACGTTGATTAGGCTGACGAGCTTCCTTGTTCTCAGACTTCTCCTCACCACTGGTCGCATCACGATTTGCTTGATTGCGTTCGCCCGCTTCATTTTTGTTGCGATTACGGTTGCGATTATTGCGATTGCGGTTACGATCACCATTGCGACCTTCGCGGTTGCCTGCTTGACGTTTTTCAACTGGCTTAACTTCTTCTTTTGCGCCGAATAGTTTCTTGATGAAACCAATTAAACCGCCAGAAGATTCTTTTTCACCAGCTGCTTTACGCTCTGCGCGTGGCACGCTTGTTGGTGCTGGCTGGCTTGGACGAACACCTTTCACAGCAGCTTCTTGGCGAGGTTTGGCTTCTTCAGCTTTACGATTAAGAATCGTGTCTGACTCAAGCTCTTTGCTGGCTTCTTCAGCCATGGCATAACTGGCCTTAGGATCATCTAAGCGAGGATCATCGTGGCGCAACCGCTCTAATTTGTAGTGAGGTGTTTCTAGGTGCTTGTTAGGCAATAACAAGACATTTACTTTGAAACGACTCTCAATTTTGATCACTTCAGCACGTTTTTCATTTAACAAGAAAGCTGCAACATCCACAGGTACTTGGCAGTGAATCGCTGCTGTATTTTCTTTCATGGCTTCTTCTTGGATGATGCGAAGAACTTGCAATGCTGATGATTCTGTATCGCGGATGTGACCTGTGCCGTTACAACGTGGGCAAGTCACGTTACTGCTTTCAGATAGTGCAGGGCGTAGACGCTGACGTGATAGCTCTAATAGACCAAAGCGTGAGATCTTGCCCATTTGTACACGAGCGCGATCGTGGCGTAAGGCATCTTTTAAGCGTTGCTCCACATCTTTTTGATTCTTTGAAGACTCCATGTCAATGAAGTCGATCACAATCAAACCGCCTAAGTCACGAAGACGCATTTGACGAGCTAATTCGTCAGCAGCTTCTAAGTTAGTTCTTGCAGCAGTTTCTTCAATATCTGAACCACGGGTTGAGCGTGCTGAGTTAACGTCCACAGACACCAATGCTTCAGTGTGGTCGATCACAATCGCGCCACCTGATGGTAAAGATACTGTGCGTGAGTACGCAGTCTCAATTTGGTGTTCAATTTGGAAACGTGAGAACAAAGGCACGTCGTCTTGGTAACGCTTAACGCGTGACATGTTGTCTGGCATCACCACAGACATGAACGAGCTGGCTTGTTCGTAAATCTCGTCGGTGTCGATCAAGATTTCACCAATATCTGGTTGGAAGTAGTCACGAATCGCGCGAATCACCAAACTTGATTCAAGGTAAATCAATAGTGGTGCTTGATTGCCACTTGCAGCCTCATCAATGGCTTTCCAAAGCTGCATTAAATAGTTCAAGTCCCACTGAAGTTCTTCAGCACTTCTGCCAATACCAGCAGTTCTGGCAATGATGCTCATGCCGTCTGGAACGGTTAATTGGCTCATGGCTTCACGTAATTCATTACGGTCTTCGCCTTCGATGCGGCGAGATACGCCACCGCCACGTGGGTTGTTAGGCATTAAAACCAGGTAACGGCCAGCTAGAGAGATAAAGCTAGTGAGGGCGGCACCTTTATTGCCACGCTCTTCTTTTTCTACCTGAACGATAATTTCTTGGCCTTCACGCAAAGCATCTTTAATGCCTGCGTTACGAACATCAACACCTTCTTTAAAGTAAGCGCGTGAAACTTCCTTAAATGGCAAAAAGCCATGACGCTCTTCGCCATAGTTCACAAAGCATGCTTCTAGGGATGGTTCGATGCGTGTGATCACGCCTTTGTAGATATTGCCTTTACGTTGTTCACGTCCAGAAGTTTCAATATCAATATCGATTAGCTTTTGGCCATCAACAATCGCTACGCGCAGCTCTTCTTGCTGTGTAGCGTTAAACAACATTCGTTTCATTTAAATTTTCTCCGTACTTCGGCTTGGCAGCCATCGCGGGGCGCGAAACGGAATTGAAAGGATTGTGCGAGACAATCCCCTGTGATGACTTACTTCACTACGCTCGCTGACTTATTCTTTTTTGCGGGTCAGCGCGCGCTTAAATTCTTTTATCTGTTTCGCAGTTCGCGGCACTATGCCAGCCAACTTTGCGTCTCATTACTTCAGGGGAGAGGCGAACCCTGGAAATATCATTCGGCTATTTCGAACCGAGCTTGGCGCATCACTATGCAAACTATAAATTTGATGTTGCGCAGCAAGATAGGTCATTATATGACATATGAACAGTAATTCGGTAACCCAACACGTTGTTTTATTTGAAGAAGCTGGCCAAAGGCTAGATAACTTCCTATTCCGTATGGCCAAAGGAGTGCCAAAAACGCATATTTATCGAATTATTCGCTCCGGAGAGGTCCGAATTAATAAAAAAAGAGCCGATGCGAGTCAAAAAATCCAAGAAGGGGATGTTTTAAGATTGCCTCCAATGAGGGTTTCCGAGGTAAAGGCTCCAACAAATGACTTTATTTCGAAGAAGATAAGCTCAGAAATAACAGTTTTATACGAAGATGACAGCATTTTGGTGGTCGATAAGCCATCGGGAATCGCTGTTCATGGTGGTTCTGGGGTGTCTTTAGGTTTGATTGAGGCGATGAGGGCCCAAAGACCGGATGCCAAGTTCCTGGAATTGGTCCATAGGCTTGATCGCGACACTTCTGGGATTTTGATGTTGGCCAAAAAGCGCAGTGCCTTGGTTCATTTGCATGAACAGATTAGGGAAGGAAAAATGGAAAAGCGCTATTTATTAATAGTGCATGGTGGTCTACCAGTGTCTAACAAGTCGATTGCGCTGAAATACCCCTTATTGAAGTATTTGTTACCAAACGGTGAGAGAAGAGTTAGGGTTGCGAGTGATGGCGGTCAGCCGAGTCACACCAATATCAGGGTGAAAGCCAACTATCGCGATGGTTTATGCAGTCTTGTTGAGGCGCAACTCAAAACGGGGCGTACTCATCAAATCCGGGTCCACTTGCAAAGCTATGGCCACCCAATCTTGGGTGACGATAAATATGGTGACCAAGAATTGGATAAAGTTCTAAGGCCTAAACGTTTGATGTTGCATGCAAGGCACTTATCTTTTGTGCACCCCAAAACTGAAGAGAAAATGACTTTTGAGGCAGACGTGCCAGAGGCATTTGAAAAAATGGCACAGCCATAAAATAATAAAAAGACTGATACTTAAAAACTAATAAAAGAAATAGAAGCAAAAAATAAACAAAAAAAGAAACAAAAAAACTGGAGACAAAATGAAACTAGCAGCTTATCAATACAAGTCTGATCAATACGTGGGTGTTGTGTCTGATGATTTGCAAACAGTCACCCCATATCAATTAAGTCAAGAAGCTGCGCAACGTGGTGCACTTGGCATTATTGAGATGATGGCCGATGGTCAGACCTTGCCTGCGATGGGGCAGGCAGTCGCATTGAAAGATGTCTGTTTGCTTGCTCCGATCCCAAAGCCTAGAAGAAATATCTTTTGTGTGGGTAAAAACTACTTGGATCACGTGAAAGAAATCAAAGATAGCAAGCTCGGTGAGGCGCAGGGGTCTATGGCAAACCTACCAAAGCATCCTGTGGTGTTTAGTAAGGTGCCTGAGGCTGTGATTGCTACGCGTGTGGGCATTGATAGTCACCCTGCTGCTACTCAAGAGATGGATTACGAGGCGGAGTTAGCTGTGGTGATTGCAAAAAAAGGGAAAGCAATCACTAAAGCAGATGCCATGAAACATGTGTGGGGTTACACGATTATTAATGATGTGAGTGCGCGTGATGTGCAAGCCAAACATGTGCAGTTTCATATTGGTAAGAGTTTTGATACTTTTTGCCCAATGGGTCCTTGGCTCGTTTCTGCTGATGAGCTTGATGAGAAAAATACCAAGATTCAGTGTTGGGTGAATGGCGAGTTACGCCAGGATGGCAATACTAATCAAATGATTTTCGATATTCCAACCGTGATTGAATCAATTTCAGCGGGTATGACCTTGTATCCAGGAGATGTCATTGCAACTGGAACGCCTAGTGGTGTTGGGATGGGATTTAAGCCGCCACGTTTCTTGAAAAAGGGCGATAGTGTCAAGATTCAAATTGACGGTATTGGTGTTTTAGAAAATCCTGTCATTTAAATATGTCATCAACATCATTGCGTTACGAGTTGATCGTTTGGGATTGGGATGGAACCTTGATGGATTCCACGCCGACAATTGTTAAATGCATTCAAGATGCTTGCAGAGATTTGGATTTGCCTGTGCCTGATGATTCAATGGCAAGTCATGTGATTGGTTTGGGCATTCAGGAGTCTTTGCGCAAGGCTTGTCCCACAGTGTCTGTTGATGATCACTACAAGCTCATTGATCGTTTTCGTTTTCATTATTTAAGCAAAGATCACGAGCTTAGTTTGTTTGAGGGCGCCAAAGATTTATTGTATGGCCTTAAAGATAAGGGGCATTTACTAGCTGTTGCCACAGGTAAAAGCCGTAAAGGTTTGGATCGTTCGCTAGGCTTTCATCAGCTTGAAGACTTATTTGATGACACCCGCACAGCCGATGAAACATTTTCTAAGCCTCATCCGGCTATGTTGATTGAATTATCCGAGTCATTGATGGTGCCTATGGAAAAAATGCTCATGATTGGCGACACCACGCATGATTTGTTAATGGCGAATAATGCTGGTGCTGATGCAATCGCGGTGACTTACGGTGCTCATCCAGAACATGTACTGAAGACTGAGAACCCCTTGGTTTGCGTCAATAATGTCTCGGAACTGTCTGATTGGTTGGCAGGAAACGCGTAAAAAGATTAAGCTCTTACATACCAATTAATTACTAATCAACTGAAATTGAAAAAGGCATCACATGTCAGATGAAAAAGTCTGGGAACGCCAAGCCCTAGAACACCTCTTGTTAGAGAATCTCAAAGAGCAACGTCGAGGTCGTCGTTGGAGAACGGCAGTACGTTTGATGACTTTGGTAGTTTTTGTTGGTGTGGCTATTAATTTATTTGATCTTGATTGGGGTGGCAAATCTGCCTTAGGTAAACACACTGCTCTAGTTGATTTGCAAGGTGAAATCGCACCTGATTCAAAAGCCAGTGCCGATGCCATCAATGCTTCTTTGAAAGCCGCCTTTGAGAGTCATGAAAGCGTTGGTGTGATTTTGCGCATCAATAGTCCTGGTGGTTCGCCTGTGCAGTCAGGGATTATTCATGATGAAATTTTGCGCTTAAGAGCCAAGTATCCAGAAAAACCATTGCATGTTGTGGTGGAAGAAATTTGTGCCTCAGGTGGTTACTATGTGGCAGTTGCAGGCGATAAGATTTTTGTTGATAAAGCCAGCTTAGTTGGATCAGTGGGTGTGATCATGAATGGTTTTGGGGTGACTGGCCTTATGGATAAATTAGGCATTGAGCGTCGCGCTATCACGGCAGGAAAAAATAAAGCCTTATTAGACCCGTTTAGCAAAGAAGATCCTAAGCAAAAAGCTTTCGTTCAAGAAATGCTGTCTGAAGTTCATCAGCAATTTATCAAGGTGGTGCGTGATGGTCGCGGTGATCGCTTGAAAGAAACACCAGAAATGTTTTCTGGCTTGGTGTGGAATGGTGCAAAAAGTGTGGAGTTAGGTCTAACAGATGCACTCGGTACTGTTGATGGTGTTGCTCGTGAAGTATTTAAAGCGCCTGAAGTGGTTGACTACACCATGAAAGACAATCTTGCCGAGAGAGTGGCCAAACGTTTTGGTGCTGCGATGGGCGAGAGTGTGGCTAAGGTGATGAGCAGCCCACGCCTTAATTAAAGCTATTCAATGGTGAGGTGCGTAAACCAACGCGCACCTTTTTCAATGGGGTTTCGCTCGCCAATGCCGTAAGGTGGTGTGTCTAATTTATCTGGTGGTGCGGCAATGAGATTCAAATCGATTGCTTGTGGTTCACCTCTGAAACCATTTGCACCCAACTCCAATTTGAAATAAATACCATTCCACAAGACAGCACCAAAATTCTTCGGAGTTTTGAACATGAATAGTAGTGAGTGCTCAAGCCACTGGTAGTTATTTTTATCGAAGCTCTGGGGATGTTTGTAAGGGTAGGGAACTTGGCAAAGAATCTCCACTTGACCTTCAACGCATTTGAATTCACGCATTGATAAGAAGTGATCTTTCATCAGTTTGTGATCCCAGTCAATCGCATAACTTATCTTGGAACCATCAGGTTTAAAAGTGATTGACCCAGTGAGTATTTTGGCACCGGTTTGATCGTGCAAGTAGATTGATTTTTTGCCGACCATGTCCCAAGCATTGGCGATGCTGGGTAAAAACATCAGTAGGGATGCAGCAATGCATAAACCTCTAAAACTACGAAAAGCCCCAATCATGATGCCCCCTTATGTATTGGGAACTAGCTTACTACCAATTAAGTTTTCTTGCTTCGCTTATGCAAGCATCAAGAAAACCGCTGGTCTTTGGTGAAGCGCTTGCAATAAGCTTGCCTCTTTTTTGAGACTGGTCTGCCACTCTGAGACTGTTTGAGATTTCACCCACTCGGTTGGCAAACTTAAATCTGCTGCTACACACATTTGTGTTGAGCCCTGCAAGCTTTGCAACATGGTTTCAATCATCGCGCTATTGCGGTAGGGTGTTTCAATCCAAAGTTGAGTTTGGCGTTTTTTTCTGGACTCTTGTTCAAGTTGCTTAAGAGTAGTTGCTTTTTAAGTATTGTTGACTGGTAAGTAACCATGAAAGGAAAAGCTTTGACCATTCATGCCTGAAGACATCAAGGCAAGCAATAGAGAGCTAGGACCCACCAGTGCCCGTACTGTAATACCCATTTGGTGAGCCATCTTAACCACGTCAGAGCCCGGGTCTGCAATTGCAGGTAATCCAGCTTCTGACATCAAGCCCATATCATGGCCATCAAGTAGTGGTTGCAACATTGATTTTAGATTGACTACATCTTTACCAACTTGTTGTTTGCCTGGGCCGCGCCACTCAGACATTTGCATCTCTTGCATAGGGCAGATCAGTGGCGATTGCGTGCCAACTGCCTTTAATAAAGCACGAGCAGTTTTTGCATTTTCAACAATCCAGTAACGCAATTGCGATGCTTGGTAGATGGTGTCTTTTGGCAAGACGGATGACAACTGATCTTCACGCGCATCGTCGCCAAGCGTATTGGGAATGAGATAAAGAATGCCTGCCATCAGAGAACCTTATAAAAGTATTTAAGCAGGAATTAAAAAGCCGGCTTCACGCAGTAATGAGCACACTGCAATCAATGACAAACCAACCAATGCGGTTGGGTCATCACTGCGAACGTGTTCTAGTAAGCAAATGCCTAGACCCTCAGACTTAGCACTGCCCGCGCAGTCATAGGGCGTCTCTGCTAATAAGTAAGCTTCCAAAACGGAGTCTTTGAGTTCTCTGAACTTGACTTCGGTGATGACATTCACTGTTTTTGCTTGGCCACCATGAGCTAAGCAAACTGCAGTATGAAATTTCACGGTTTGACCACGCAAAATTTGTAGTTGTGCCATCGCACGGTCGTGATCACCTGGTTTACCCATGGCGGCACCATGCAAGTCAACCACCTGGTCTGAGCCAATTACATAAGCATTAGGTTTCTCCAAAGAAATTGCTAAAGCTTTGGCTTGAGCCAAGCGAATGGCAATTAATTCTGGGGTTTCTTTGGGAAGCGGGGTTTCATCAACTTCCGGCGAAATGGTTTCAAAAGGCAAGCCTAGTCGACCCAATAACTCTTTTCTATATTTAGATGTGGAGGCCAAAATCAAAGTTTTTGCCTCTTTGGCGGAGGAATTGGCTAAGTTATTCGATAAATTACTTGGGCTAGGTGCGGCACTCATTTATGCTTTCGGTATGAATTCAAAAAATACGACACCCCACATTTTGCCGAATAATTCCAAAGACCTTCAATCTGTTGATATGAGGTCGGGGGTCACTTATGTTGGCCAGGGGGCGCTCGAACTATCTCACTTCCCGAGATTGTTGCAGGAAATCACCGCAACGGGCAATTTAAAGCCATCAGAAGTTCATTGGGAGATGAGTACTTGGTTTGAGGAGCGTTTAGGAGGAATTCCCTTGCAATACATGCACTTACGACTAGCCCTCGATTTACCTTTAACTTGTCAGGCATGTTTGCAACCCTATATGGAGTCGTTGGATTCAGATAGGGATTACATCTTATTTGAGACAGAAGAGGAGGCGGAGGCCTGGGATTTTGATGAGGAAAATCAAGACTCTGAGGACGCTTTGGTGTCATCAGAAACCTTCAATTTATTAGAAACTATCGAAGAAGAATTGCTATTAAGCCTGCCTTTGGCGGCTAGACACCCAGTTGGGGAGTGTCAGCTTGCCGACTTGCAAAAAGTAGCTAAAACGCTTCAATCAGGGTCTGAAGAGATTATTATTAAGAAGCCCAACCCATTTGCAGTCCTAGAAAAGCTCAAAAAACAATGACTTTGTGCTAGAATCTCGGATTCGTTTAGGAGTAAAAACATGGCTGTTCAACAGAATAAAAAATCACCGTCAAAGCGTGGCATGCACCGTGCGCATGACTTCTTGTCTACACCTTCATTGGCAGTTGAGCCAACGACTGGTGAAGCTCATTTGCGCCACCACGTTAGCCCGAACGGCTATTACCGTGGTCGTAAAGTTGTTAAGACTAAGAACGACTAATATCCTTCTAGGAAAAGATCAAGCGGCACCTGAAGTGGCCGCTTTTTTCTTGAAACAAGAATCTTAATGAGCGTCACGCTAGCAGTTGATGCAATGGGTGGAGACCACGGTCTAGTGGTCACAGTGCCCGCCAGCACAGAGCTTCTGGCCGAGTTGCCAGATTTACACATAAGACTTGTCGGTAACGCTGATTTAATCAATCAAGCGTTAGCTAAAGTATCTCCAGCAATCAAGGAGAGAATCACGGTCGTCCACGCATCAGAAGTAGTGGAAATGGATGACCCGATTGAAGTGGCTTTGCGTCGTAAAAAAGACTCATCTATGCGTGTTACTGCAGGGCAGGTCAAAGAAGGCTTGGCTCAAGCAGCTATTTCAGCTGGTAACACTGGCGCCTTGATGGCGATTTCTCGTTATGTACTCAAAACTTTAGATGGTATTGATCGTCCTGCAATTGCAGCGATGATGCCTAATCAATTGGGGCGTGGCACGATTGTGCTTGATTTGGGTGCTAATGCCGACTGTGAGGCAGTTCATTTGTTGCAGTTTGCCCAAATGGCAGATGTGATGGCGCGTGCTGTTGATGGCATTCCAAATCCGACCATTGGTTTATTAAATATTGGTGAAGAAGTCATCAAGGGTAATCAGGTGGTGAAAGAGGCTGCAGAACTCTTGCGCAGTAGTACCCTTAACTTCTATGGCAACGTGGAAGGTAACGATATTTTTAAAGGCACCACTGACATTGTTGTTTGTGATGGCTTTGTGGGTAATGTGGCATTAAAAACCAGTGAAGGTTTGGCCTACATGATTTCTGGATTCATCAAGCAAGAGTTTGGCCGTAGTTGGTTGACTAAATTGATGGCGCTGGCTGCTATGCCAGTACTCATGAGATTTAAAAAGCGTGTGGACCATCGCAATTACAACGGAGCTGTTTTGCTAGGTTTGCGTGGATTGGTGATGAAGAGTCACGGTTCAGCTGACAAAAAAGCCTACAAAACTGCTTTGCGTCGCGCTTATGAAGGTGCAAAAAATAATATGGTGGGCAAGGTGGCAGAGGCGTTTGCGGTTGTGCAAACAGCACAAGCTACAGATAGTCAACACGTAGGTACTCAAAGCTAAGGCTCATGATGACCCAATCTACACATACAACAAAAACTTATTCAAAAATTTTAGGTACTGGCAGTTATTTGCCAGCGAATAAAGTCAGCAATGCCAAGATCACAGAGATGTTGGCAAAGGATGGTATTGAAACTAGTGATGAGTGGATTTTTTCTCGCAGCGGTATCAGTGCGCGCCACTTTGCTGCCGATAATGAGTTAACAAGTGATTTGGCACTCAAAGCCTCGCAAAAAGCCATTGAGGCAGCAGGCATTGATGCAAGTGAGTTAGACCTAATTATTCTGGCAACATCAACGCCCGATAACTTGGGTGGTTTTCCAAGTACGGCATGTGTATTGCAAGACAAGTTAGGTATCACCAATGGTTGTGCAGCATTTGATGTGCAGGCGGTATGTTCTGGTTTTGCTTACTCACTCGCTGTAGCTGATAACTTTATCCGTAGTGGCATGTATAAAAAAGTTTTGATTGTGGGTGCTGAAACATTCTCACGCATTCTTGACTTTAAAGATCGTGGCACTTGTGTTTTATTTGGTGATGGTGCTGGAGCAGTGGTGGTTGGTGCAAGCGCTGAACCAGGTATCTTGGCAACCGCGATGCATGCAGATGGTAGTCATCGCAATATTTTATGTGTGCCAGGTAGAACCGATAAAGGAGCCTTACAAGGTTCTGCTTTCTTGGAGATGGATGGTCAGGCGGTCTTTAAGTTAGCGGTAAAAGTTCTTGATCAAGTAGCTCAAGAAGTTTTAACTGCGGCGAACTTAACGCCAGCTGATATTGATTGGTTAATTCCGCATCAAGCGAACATTCGCATCATGGAAGGCACTGCTAAAAAATTAGGCATCTCTCGTGATAACGTGGTCGTGACTGTACAAGATCATGGCAATACATCGGCTGCATCTATTCCATTGGCGCTAGATACTGCAATTCGAGCTGGTCAAGTAAAGCGTGGCCAACATCTTTTGATGGAAGGTGTGGGCGGTGGTTTTACATGGGCTGCAGCGGTGGTTAAATATTAAAAATATAAAAAGACACTACAGGAAATTTCATGAAATTTGCATTCGTATTCCCAGGTCAAGGTTCTCAAGCAGTTGGTATGTTGAATGCTTGGGGTGATAACGCTGAAGTTAAAAGAACATTGGATGAGGCCTCGGAAGCGTTAGGTGAGGATGTTGCAAAATTAATTGCTGAAGGCCCTGCTGAAGCATTGTCATTAACAACTAATACGCAACCTGTGATGTTGACTGCGGGTGTTGCCTGTTATCGCGCATGGATTGCTGCTGGTGGTCCAACAGCTTCTGTCATGGCCGGTCACAGCTTGGGTGAGTATGGCGCTTTGGTGGCATCTGGCGTGATTGCTTTTAAAGACGCGGTACCGATGGTACGTTTCCGTGCACAAGCTATGCAAGATGCTGTGCCTGTTGGTACAGGTGGTATGGCGGCGATTTTGGGTTTGGATGATGATGCAGTCCGTAAAGCATGTGCTGATGCGCAAGCTGCTACTGGTGAGGTGGTAGAGGCAGTTAATTACAACGCACCAGCGCAAGTGGTGATTGCTGGTTCTAAGGCAGGTGTTGAAAAAGCTTGTGAGTTATCAAAAGCGGCTGGTGCAAAACGTGCCTTGCCATTGCCAGTGTCTGCACCATTTCATTCTTCATTGTTAAAACCAGCTTCTGAAAAACTAGAGGCATATTTGGCTGATAAAACATTCCAAGCGCCAAGCATTGATGTGATCAATAACGTGGATGTCAGTATTTTGAAAGACCCAGCGAGTATCAAGAATGCATTGGTAAGACAGGCTGCCGCACCAGTTCGTTGGGTGGAAACTATTCAAGCGATGGCTGCTCAGGGTGTGACTCATGTGGTTGAGTGTGGTCCAGGCAAAGTGTTGGCTGGTATGACAAAACGCATTAATGGTGATTTAAATGGTTTGGCAGTTTATGACCCTGCCACGTTGGCTGAAGTGATGGCTGTCATTAAAGCGTAATTATTTAGACAGAAACTAGAAAAATAAAGTTGGGAGAGTTGGTGAGTACATTAACAGGACAAATTGCTTTGGTAACTGGTGCATCACGCGGGATTGGCCGCGCGATTGCGATGGAATTGGCTAAACAGGGCGCTGTCGTAATTGGTACAGCTACTAGTGAATCTGGCGCGAAGGATATTGACGCCGCACTTAAGCCAACAGGTGGAGCAGGTGCGGTTCTTAATGTCAATGACGCAGCCGCTTGTGACGCTTTGATCGATAGCATTGTGAAAGAACGTGGTGCACTCAACATCTTGGTTAATAACGCTGGTATCACCCAAGATAACTTAGCTATGCGCATGAAGGACGATGAGTGGACTTCAGTGATTGACACCAATTTAAGCGCTGTTTTCCGCTTAGCACGTGGCGTCTTGCGCCCGATGATGAAGGCGAAGGGCGGTCGCATTATCAATATTACTTCTGTTGTGGGAAGCAGTGGCAACCCAGGGCAGGCCAACTACGCAGCAGCTAAAGCTGGCGTAGCCGGTATGTCACGTGCCTTGGCGCGTGAAATTGGTAGCCGTAACATCACTGTGAACTGTGTAGCGCCTGGTTTTATTGATACTGATATGACCAAAGCGCTCTCAGAAGAGCAGCAAAATTCATTAAAAGTGAATATTCCTCTCCAACGTCTTGGAACTCCTGAAGATATTGCCCATGCGGTGGCATTTTTAGCGTCTCCAGGGGCTGGTTACATCACGGGAACAACACTTCATGTGAATGGTGGACTTTATTTGAGCTAATTTGGTCAAATAAGCTGATAAAATCTTTTTTCAACATTTTTACAACAACCCTTGGGGGATTACATGGATAACATCGAACAACGCGTTAAGAAAATCGTAGCTGAGCAATTAGGCAAAGACGAATCAGAAATCAAAAATGAATCATCTTTCGTTAATGACTTGGGTGCAGATTCTCTCGACACAGTTGAGTTGGTTATGGCATTAGAAGATGAGTTCGGCATCGAGATTCCAGACGAAGAAGCTGAAAAAATCACTACTGTTCAATTGGCTATCGATTTCGCCAAGTCCAAACAAGGCTAATTAGCTGTGAGCCAGGGTAAGGGACAGCGCCGGGTAGTCGTTACCGGACTAGGCTTGGTTTCACCTGTTGGTAATACCGTCGGTGAGGCTTGGGAAAATTTATTAGCGGGTCGCAGTGGTATTGCCACCCTTACTAAATTTGATCATTCTGGCTTGGCCGTGCATTTTGGCGGTGAGGTAAAGAACTTCAATGTCGAGGAGTACATCCCGGCTAAGGAAGCTCGCCACATGGATACATTCATCCATTATGGTCTCGCGGCTGGTATGCAAGCCTTTAAAGACTCTGGCATCACAGTAACAGACGCTAATTCTGAAAGAATTGGCGTATTGGTTGGTTCAGGCATTGGTGGTTTGCCAATGATTGAAGAGACTCACACCGAATACACCAATCGTGGCGCACGCCGCATTTCTCCGTTCTTTGTGCCTGGCTCAATCATTAATATGATTTCAGGTCACTTGAGCATTAATTTGAATCTAAAAGGTCCTAACGTTGCTGCTGTAACGGCCTGTACAACAGGTTTGCACAGCATTGGTTTGGCAGCCCGTTTGATTCAGTATGGAGATGCTGATGTGATGTTGGCTGGTGGTGCGGAATCGACTATTTCACCTTTGGGTGTGGGTGGTTTTGCAGCCGCAAGAGCCTTGTCAACGCGTAACGATGATCCAGCAACTGCTTCACGCCCTTGGGACAAAGACCGTGATGGTTTTGTTCTAGGTGAGGGTGGCGGTGTGTTGGTTCTAGAAGAATATGAACACGCTAAAGCGCGTGGCGCCAAAATCTATGCTGAGTTAGCAGGTTTTGGTATGAGTGGTGATGCTTATCACATGACTGCACCTAACATGGACGGTCCACGTCGTTGTATGGTGAATGCACTGAAAGATGCTGGTGTTAATCCAGACCAAGTGCACTATGTGAATGCGCATGGCACATCTACGCCTTTGGGTGACAAGAATGAAACTGAAGCTCTTAAGGCGGCATTAGGTGCTGCTGCTAAGGGCGTGGTGGTCAACTCTACTAAATCGATGACCGGTCACTTATTAGGTGGTGCTGGCGGTTTGGAGTCAGTATTTACAGTATTGGCGTTACACCATCAGAAATCTCCTCCAACCATCAACATCATCAATCAAGATCCTGAGTGTGATTTGGACTATTGCGCCAATACAGCTCGTGATGTGAAGATTGATGTCGCGGTGAAGAACAACTTTGGTTTTGGTGGCACAAACGGTACTTTGGTCTTCCGTCGTATCTAAGCTAACACCACAGCTAAGAAAAAGCCTCCAATAGGAGGCTTTTATTTTTCTTGGAAAATCTTGAAAATAACGTCCACATACCCACATAAGGTTTGGATGAATACCCATACCCATAAAGTATCTAAATGGGAATTCTGCAAATAATGGCTGAATGCTCTAAAGTATCTACATCATGAAAAAAACACTATCTGCTTTCACCTTATCCTTAATTACCAGTGCCTTGGTTTTGCCGGTCTACGCGCAGAATAATTCCAGCACCCCAAGTCCAGCTCCTGCAGCGCCCACAACATCGGTAGCGCCTGTTGTGCGTGGTTATCCAGATTTTGCGGATTTAGTTGAAAAAGCCAATCCAGCAGTTGTAAATATTCGTACCACTGAAAAAGTGAATGTGCGCCAATCTGGAGGCATTCCAGGAATGCCTGGTTTGGATGATGAGCAAGCAGAATTTTTCCGCCGTTTCTTTGGCATTCCCTTGCCAACACCTAAGCAGCAGCAACCCAATCGTAAGCCTCAACAAGAAGAGCAAAACCGTGGCGTTGGTTCTGGCTTTGTGATTGAGAGCAATGGTTATATCTTGACCAACGCACACGTTGTCGAAGGGGCAACAACCATTTATGTGACTTTGCCAGACAAGCGAGAATTTAAAGCCAAGTTGATTGGTTCGGATAAACGCACTGATGTGGCTTTGGTGAAAATTGAAGCAACTGGTTTAACGCGTTTACCGATTGGTGACTCATCCAAAGTGCGTGTTGGTGAGTGGGTCTTAGCCATTGGTTCGCCATTTGGTTTAGAGAACACGGTGACTGCAGGTATTGTGTCAGCGAAGAGTCGTGATACAGGTGATTACTTGCCGTTTATTCAAACAGACGTTGCTGTGAATCCCGGAAACTCAGGTGGTCCACTCTTGAATACTCGTGGTGAAGTCGTGGGCATTAACTCCCAAATCTTTTCGCGCTCGGGCGGTTATATGGGCATCTCATTTGCTATTCCGATGGATGAGGCGATGCGTATTTCTAATCAATTGAGAAGTACGGGTAAGGTTAGTCGAGGTCGTATTGGCGTTGCGATCGCAGAGGTTAGCAAAGAAGTTGCAGAAAGTTTGGGATTGAATAAGGCGCGTGGTGCCTTGGTACGTAATGTTGAGTTGGGTGCACCTGCTGATAAAGCAGGTCTTGAGCCTGGCGACATTATTTTGAGCTTTAACGAGCGCCCCATTGAAAAATCATCTGACTTGCCAAGAATCGTTGGTGATACACGTCCAGGTTCAAAAGTTTCTTTGATGGTGTGGCGTAAGGGTGCCCAAAAAGAATTGAGCATCACTGTTGCTGATATGGAGCCTGCTGAAAAAGTAGCCGCTAAGAAGCAAGATGATGAGCCTGCTACTCCAACAACCAATGCATTAGGTGTTGGAGTAATAGATGTGAGTGATGCTAAGCGTCGTGAACTCTCAATCAAGGCAGGTGTTGAGATTCAGGCTTTGGCTGAAGATGGTCCGCTATCTAGAGCGGGTGCTCGGGTAGGTGATGTGATTGTGCGCTTGGGTGATGTAGACATCATTGCTGCGAAGCAATTCGAAATCGCTGTGAAGGCGGTGACTAAAAATAATAAATCTGTCGCTGTGTTTATTCGCAGAGGCGACAGCACACTTGTTATCCCTGTAAAACCAGGTAAATAACTCATCAAACGCCTAAAGTTGGGGGTATATCCCTCAACTTTGCTTGGCTTTCTCAGAAATCAGGGGTTTGCCCCCGTTCCGACTACAATAGAGGGGAGAGGCGTCTTATTGCAGTGCAATATGGTGTTGCATTGCGGCAAGCCGTTTTAAGGAATCCATGGATCATATACGTAACTTTTCTATCATTGCCCATATCGACCACGGTAAGTCGACCCTAGCAGACCGAATTATTCAGCTATGTGGCGGTCTATCAGACCGCGAAATGGAAGCTCAAGTCCTTGATTCTATGGACATTGAGAAAGAGCGCGGCATCACGATCAAGGCTCAAACAGCCGCTTTGAACTACAAAGCTCGTGATGGCAAGATTTATAACCTCAACTTAATTGATACCCCAGGACACGTCGACTTTTCTTATGAAGTCAGTCGTTCTTTGTCTGCTTGTGAGGGTGCCTTGTTGGTGGTGGATGCGAGCCAAGGGGTTGAAGCTCAAACTGTGGCTAACTGTTATACCGCTATTGAGCTAGGTGTTGAGGTGGTGCCGGTTTTAAACAAAATCGATTTACCTCAGGCTGACCCTGATCGTGCCAAACAAGAGATTGAGGATGTGATTGGTATTGATGCGACCGATGCTGTTTCTTGTTCTGCAAAAACAGGCATGGGCGTGCAAGATGTTTTAGAAGATTTAATTCAAAAAGTGCCACCACCTAAAGGTGACTCAACTGCACCACTACAGGCCTTGATTGTTGATTCATGGTTTGATAACTATGTGGGTGTGGTGATGTTGGTGCGTGTGATTAACGGCACCTTAAAACCAAAAGATAAAGTTTTATTGATGGCATCTGGCACGCAACATTTGGTGGAGCACGTGGGTGTGTTTACGCCCAAGTCTGTGGATCGTGCAGAGCTGTCTGCCGGACAAGTAGGTTTCATCATTGCTGGTATTAAAGAGCTTAAAGCCGCTAAAGTGGGTGACACTGTTACTCATGCGCCAGGCCAGCAAAATAGAACGCCAGCAACAGCTCCATTGCCTGGCTTTAAAGAGGTGCAACCACAAGTATTTGCTGGTTTGTATCCGGTCGAGTCAAACCAATACGATGCCTTGCGCGAGTCTTTGGAGAAACTGAAGTTAAACGATGCGGCATTGATGTATGAGCCAGAAGTTTCACAGGCTTTGGGCTTTGGTTTCCGTTGCGGTTTCTTGGGTTTATTGCACATGGAAATTGTGCAAGAGCGCTTAGAGCGCGAGTTCAACATGGAGTTGATCACCACGGCGCCGACAGTGGTTTATGAAGTCGAATTAAAAGATGGCTCGAAGCTTGTTGTTGATAACCCATCAAAAATGCCAGATCCAAGTCGTATTGAAATGATCATGGAACCGATTGTGGTCGTGAACTTGTTCATGCCACAAGAGTATGTGGGGTCAGTCATTACTTTATGTACAGGCAAGCGTGGCATCCAGATGGATATGCAGTATGTCGGGCGCCAGGTGAAGTTAACTTATGAGATGCCGATGGCTGAAATTGTTTTAGATTTCTTTGATCGTCTCAAATCAATTTCACGTGGCTATGCATCGATGGATTATGAGTTCAAAGAGTATCGCGCTTCTGATGTGGTCAAGGTCGACATCTTGATCAATAGTGAGAAGGTAGATGCTCTATCTATCATCGTACATAGAAGTAACAGTCAGTATCGTGGTCGCGAGGTAGTGGCCAAGATGCGCGAAATTATTCCGCGTCAGATGTTTGATGTGGCGATTCAGGCGGCTATTGGTAGTGGCATCATCGCGCGTGAGAACGTCAAGGCTTTGCGTAAAAACGTTTTGGCCAAGTGTTACGGTGGTGACATCACCCGTAAGAAGAAACTTCTAGAGAAGCAAAAAGAAGGTAAGCGTCGCATGAAGCAAGTGGGTAGTGTGGAGATTCCACAAGAAGCCTTCTTGGCAATCTTGCAGGTGGAGGATAAGTAATGAACTTTGCCTTGATTCTTTTTATTCTGTCTGTGGTTACTGGTGTTGCTTGGGTGGCGGATAAATTAGTTTTTGCTCCTAAGAGAAAAGCAGCTGGCATTGACCGTATGCCTTTGTGGCTAGAGTACACAGCCAGTTTCTTCCCAGTCATTTTTGCTGTGTTTTTCTTGCGTTCATTCTTATTTGAGCCATTTAAGATCCCATCGGGTTCGATGATTCCGACCCTCATGATTGGCGATTTTATTTTGGTGAATAAATACACTTACGGTATTCGTTTGCCAGTAATCAATAAGAAGATTGTTGATATGAACTCTCCAGAACGTGGGGACGTTGTGGTTTTTCGCTATCCCAAAGATGAAAACGTTGATTACATCAAGCGTGTGGTTGGTGTACCTGGTGATGTGATTTCATATCAAAACAAGCGTTTGACTTTAAATGGCCAAGCTTTTGCATATGACGAAAAGCCTGACTATTTGGATCCTGAGCATATGTCTTATGCCAAGTTCTATCGCGAGACTTTCCCGAAAGAGTTTGGTGGTGTATCGCACAACATATTGAACCACCCAGAGCGACCAGCTGGCGTTTACACGCAAGATCGTTTTCCGTTTTATGAGAACTGCACATACAGCATGAGTGGAGTTACTTGCACTGTGCCTCCTGGGCATTACTTTGTGATGGGGGATAACCGAGATAACTCTGCTGATTCTCGTTATTGGGGTTTCGTGCCTGAAAGAAATTTAGTTGGTAAAGCATTCTTCGTTTGGATGAACCTAGGTGACTTAAAGCGTATTGGGCGTTTTGAGTGAACAAGGTAGTAAAGGCGGATATGACACCACGTGCACCTGTTGACTTAAGGCTCTTACAGGAGAGGTTGGGTTACGTTTTTGAAAAACCTGACTTACTCATGCAAGCGTTGACTCATCGCAGTCATAGCAAAAAGAATAACGAGCGTTTGGAGTTTTTGGGTGACTCCGTATTGAACTGCACAGTTGCAGAGATTCTTTATGAGCGTTATCACGACTTAGATGAGGGTGATTTATCTCGTGTCAGGGCTAATCTAGTTAAACAACAAGCTTTGTATGAAATTGCTCAGGCATTGCAATTGTCAGATTGTTTACGTCTTGGTGAGGGTGAGTTAAAGAGCGGTGGCTTCAAGCGGCCATCCATCTTGGCAGACACATTTGAGGCAATTGTTGGTGCTATTTTCTTAGACTCTGGCTTTGAGTCTTCAAAGAAGGTTTTAAGAAAATGGTATTCACAAATCTTGGAACATGTCGATCCAAGAACTTTGGGTAAAGACGATAAAACTCTTTTACAAGAGTATCTGCAAGGGCACCAATTACCATTGCCGATATATAACGTTGTGGCGACTACTGGGGTTGCTCATAACCAACAATTTGAAGTCGAATGCTCAATCCCGAGTTTGAAAATCACTTTAAATGGTAAGGGTGCGTCGCGACGTGCTGCTGAGCAAGCTGCTGCGAAACTTTCTTTGGAGGCGGCTCAAAAAATAGTCTCTCAATCTGGCAGAAAACCTAAAAAAACTAAAGCCACCAAAAAGAAAGCTTCTTTGGTGACAGCTAAAGATCCAACGGATGATCAACTTAATCTCAAGTTGAAATCTGAGTAAATATCGCTAAAGGAACTCACCTACATGACATTTCGCTGTGGAACCGTAGCATTAGTAGGTCGCCCTAACGTTGGTAAGTCAACTTTGCTCAACGCATTGGTGGGTCAAAAAGTGAGTATCACTTCGCGTAAAGCGCAAACCACGCGCCATCGTATTTTGGGTGTTAACACGACTGAGACCGCTCAATTTATTTTGGTGGATACCCCGGGTTTTCAAACAAAATACAGTAATGCCATGAACAAGGTGATGAACCGCACGGTCAAGTCAACGATGGCGGATGTAGACGTGATTTGTTTTGTGGTTGAGTCTGGTTACTGGAGTAAAGCTGATGAGCAAGTGCTGGAAATCTTGCCCAAAGACATTCCCGTAGTTTTATTGGCAAATAAATTAGATGTTTTTGCGCAAAGAGCGGATGCGCCAGAAGATCGTGATCAAAAGTTATTTACTTTCATGCGAGAGATGAGTGAGAAGCATGAGTTCTCAGAAATCATCCCGATGACGGCTAAAAGTGCTGATGATGTTAAACGACTGCTAAGTTTTTTAGAGCCTTATTTGCCGGAACAAGAGGCAATTTACGATCCTGATATGTTGACTGATCGTAGTGAGAAATTTTTAGTAGCAGAAATCTTAAGGGAAAAAGTTTTTCGCCACACTGGTGATGAGTTGCCGTATTCAAGCGCTGTGATCATTGATCAATTCAAAATGGATGGCGCTTTAAGGCGTATTGCAGCGACCATCTTGGTTGATAGAGAAAGTCATAAGGCCATGGTGATTGGGGAGAGGGGTGCCAAGTTAAAGCGCATCTCCACTGAAGCTCGTCAAGATATGGAAAAGTTATTTGATGGCAAAGTCTTTTTAGAGACTTGGGTCAAGGTCAAGAGTGGTTGGGCTGATGACCGTGTCATTTTGCGTGAACAGGGTATTGAATAGCCAACATCATGGCCGTGCGAGTAACCGACGAACCAGCATTTGTGCTTCATAGCATTCCTTATAAAGAGACCAGTCTCATTCTGGATGTTTTCACACGTTCGTATGGTCGCATGGCATTAATTGCCAAAGGTGCTAAAAGACCGCATTCTGTTTTAAGACCAGTTTTGCAACGCTTTCAACCGCTGGCAGTTTCTTGGAGTGGCAAAAGTGAACTAAGAACCATGACCAAGGCGGAGTGGTTAGGTGGGGTGCCGCCGTTAGTGGGAGATGCGCTCCTTTGTGGTTTTTACTTGAATGAACTTTTAGTTAAGTTCACTGCCAGAGAAGACTCTCACGAAGATTTATATGATGAGTATGCAAAGACCGTGCATCTATTGGGGCAAGACCCTAAGGATCTTGAGCCTATCTTAAGACCCTTTGAGTTGGCTTTGTTAAAAGAGACAGGCTTTGCTGCTGCACTTAACCATTGTGTTGATACACAAACGGCGCCAGAAGAAGATGAGCATTATGTGTACCAACCAGAAAAGGGTATACGTAAATTGCAAGCTGATGACCCTGGTCATTGGCCAGTCATGACGGGTAAGCATCTAAGGTTCATGAATGATAAAAACTATAGCGACCCAGAGACTCTTGCGCAAAGTAAATCGCTCACGCGTTTCTTATTGGGCCTTCATCTACCTGATCAAGCCATGATGACTCGTCAAATTTTGATTGATTTGAAGAAAATCTAAAAACCAAGTGTTAATTAGAGAGGCATAATCCTAGATATGTCACATAAATGTAGCAACATGCCAAAAAATATCATTGATCTAGGCATCAATATTGACCACGTCGCCACGCTCAGAAATGCGCGTGGTACTACATATCCAGACCCTTTAAAAGCAGCTCAATTGGCTGAAGAGTATGGTGCTGATTTGATTACCTTGCATTTAAGAGAAGATCGCCGTCACATCAAAGATGCAGATTTGATCAATATGCGACCACTCATTACAACTCGTATGAACCTCGAGTGTGCGGTAACCCCGGAGATGATTGAGATTGCCTGCCAAGTTAAACCTCACGATGTTTGTTTGGTGCCAGAGAAGCGTCAAGAGGTTACGACAGAAGGTGGTTTAGATGTTGTTGGTAATTTTGAGAGCGTTAAAAATGCGACACAACGGTTGATTCAAGCGGGAATCACCGTATCAATATTTATTGATCCAGATGAGCAACAAATTACGAAGGCTAAAGAAACTGGTGCCACAGTGATTGAGTTGCATACTGGTAAATATGCAGACTCAGATGGTATTGAGCAACTCAAAGAATTAGAGCGGATCAGGGTGGCAGCTAAGTTTGGCCACTCAATTGGTTTAAAAGTGAATGCTGGTCATGGCCTGCATGAAGGTAATGTGAAGGCGATTGCAGAAATACTAGAAATTGCAGAATTAAATATTGGTCACGCGATTGTGGCTGAGGCAGTATTCAAGGGGTGGAAGGCAGCTATCGAAGATATGAGAGCCATCATGTTGTCAGCGCGCCAAACCGCCATGAACCGATAAATACATATTTATATAAATTAGATGATCGCAGGCATTGGTACAGACATACTCAAGATTGATCGCTTAAGGGCGGCATATGAGAGAACTCATGGTCGTTTGGCTGAACGCATCTTAGGCCCAGATGAGATGCAAGTCTTTAAAAGCAGGTTAGCGCGCAATGAATCTAGAGGGATTGCTTATCTTGCAACACGCTTTGCTGCAAAAGAAGCGTTTTCAAAAGCGATTGGCTTGGGAATGTATTCGCCAATGTCATGGCGAGCCATGCAAACCCTCAATGACCCAACTGGTAAACCAGTGGTGAAGTGTTCTGGCAAGTTACAAGAATTTATGGATAAAAAGCATTTCAGTGCGCAGGTCAGTATCAGTGATGAAGTTGATATGGCGATCGCTTTTGTGATTGTTACTTTTGGTACACCTGTTGTATCTGGTGTCATGGACCCCAAAGATTTGATGGGCTAATAATTAGAAATTGAGTAGATCAACAACAGTAGAACAAGATGAGTAAAAAAAATAAATTTAACGCAGGCCCCATCGTATTGGATGTTCTTGGTAAAACTTTGACCAAAGATGATATTCGTCGTATCGCTGATCCTAAAACGGGTGGTGTGATTTTGTTTGGTCGTAATTATGAGAGTAGGGCGCAGCTGACTGTGCTGACTACAGCTATTAAGAAGGTTAGATCTGATGTGATGATCAGTATTGATCATGAGGGCGGTAGAGTTCAGCGTTGTAGAACTGATGGCTTTACTCACTTGCCTGCTATGAAGAAGCTTGGTGATATTTGGGTTAATGGTGGCAAGAAGGCTAGTGCAGAACATGCTCTCAAGGCCATGGAAGCGGCTACAGCAGTCGGTTTTGTTTTGGCTAGTGAGCTAAGAGCTTGTGGTGTTGATTTTAGTTTTACGCCTGTACTTGATTTGGATTTTGGTCGTAGTGGTGTGATTGGTGATCGTTCGTTCAATCGTGATCCGCAGATTGCTGCAATGTTAGCCAAGAGTCTGAATCACGGTTTGCAACTAGCTGGCATGGCTAACTGTGGCAAACATTTTCCTGGACATGGTTGGGCTGAGGCTGATTCTCATATCGCTATTCCAGTTGACGAAAGATCACTCACAACAATCATCAATGATGACGCTAAGCCTTATGAGTATCTAGGTCTTGGTTTGGCATCTGTAATGCCAGCGCATGTTATCTATCCTAAGGTGGATAAACATCCTGCGGGATTCTCAAAGATTTGGTTGCAAGACATCCTTAGAAAACAACTTAAATTTACGGGTGTTATTTTTAGCGATGACCTATCTATGGAGGGTGCATCTGTGGCGGGGAGTGTGGTCAAGGGAGCCCAGATGGCGTTGAAAGCTGGTTGCGATCAAGTGTTGATTTGTAATCGCCCAGATTTAGCAGATCAACTACTTAAGGATCTTGCCTATGACGAGAAGGCTTATAAGATTTCTCGTGCAAGGGTACAAAAACTAATGCCTACATCAGAGGCAATGGACTGGAATGAGTTGCAAGCTAGCCCAGATTATCAAAGGGCTAAGCAATTACTCAAAGACCTTAAGCTGGTCTAACTCTAGCTGTTAGCGTTTCGCTGCTACCGCGCTCTTCGAGTGCGGATAAGCGCAATGCTTCGTGCTCAAACTCGATGATGCCTGAGGCAAGGCGAGGGCGATCCAAAGAGATCACATAGGTCCAGACCAAGCTACGGTCTTTTCTTTTAAATACGTCAACTATTCTTTTCATAACTTAGCTTCTAAAGCTCCTATAAAACACCGCTAAGTTAACACGTAACACTATATTTAGTTATAAGTATTTGCCATAACCCTAGCTATTGTGAAACTTACAAGCTCAAAACAATTTATTGTCTTATAATATATAATTACATATAATGTATTTCAGTAAATTAAAAAGAGAGGGCAACCATGTCAGAACTAGGCAGTACTAATCAGTTAACTAAAGAGAGCCCGGGGTGGAGTCCCTATCTGGCTGGTGCTTTATTGGGCATCTTGGCCATAGTGTCGGTATATCTAACTACGACATTGATGGGTAAATCAAATTATCTAGGCGCATCAACAACTTTTGTACGAGCAGCTGGGTTGCTATTCCAAAGCGTTGATCCTGCCCACGTTGCCGAAAATGCTTATTACGTGAAAGAAAAAGTCAAAGTTGATTGGCAGTTCATGATTTTGATTGGCATCTTTTTTGGCGCACTAATTTCATCATTAAAAGACAGTAGCTTTAAGTTAGAGGCTGTACCACCTACATGGGAAAAACGATTTGGTCCATCAGTGGCTAAGCGTGCAGTGTTTTCATTTTTAGGAGGTATTGTTGCCATGATGGGAGCAAGACTTG
Organism: Polynucleobacter sp.; assembly: GCA_023254115.1. Lineage (GTDB taxonomy): Bacteria > Pseudomonadota > Gammaproteobacteria > Burkholderiales > Burkholderiaceae > Polynucleobacter. Next base: position 5,924 of record JALQYK010000025.1, on the reverse strand, counting down.
CAGATGGTTGTCCAAGTGGTCATGGCTTAAGCGGAATGATGCAACTATCGGTGAGTTCATTTGTGGCTTTGGCATTTTTCTTTGGTATTGGCGCCATCATTGCTAACTTGATGTACAGAAAGGTTCAATAACATGTCTACAGAACAAATTTTAGGATTAATCACAGGTTTGGCATTTGGCTTTTTGTTACAAAGAGGACGTGTATTACGTTATGACAAACAAGTAGCTGCGATGTTGTTTAAAGACATGGCAATTTTTAAATTCATGTTGTCTGCCATCGTCGTAGGTATGTTTGGTATCTTGGCTTTGAATGATCTTGAAGTCATTAAGTTAAGTCATAAGGCGATGAACGTTGGGGGCATCCTGATTGGTGGGACATTATTTGGTATTGGTTGGGCAGTGATGGGTTTTTGCCCAGGCACCTCAGTGGGTGCAGTAGGTGAGGGTCGTTGGCACGCCATCTTTGGTGTGATTGGCATGATCGTTGGTGCTGGCATCTATGCTGAGATGTACCCATTCTTTAAATCAACTGTCTTATCTTGGGCTGATTTTGGCAAGATTGGTTTGCCAGAGGCTCTGGGCATTAATCACTGGGTAATTGCTATTATCTTCGCCATCATCACACTCTTGATGTTTAGATGGTTTGAGAAAAAAGGAATCTGAGAGTTATAAAAAGCAAAATTATTAATAAAAAACCACCGTTATCCGGTGGTTTTTTTCATCTTGATCGTGCCACCATCTAAGTGGAAGGTCGCTTTTTCACCATCTATATTTTTATACAAAGCTTCCCAATGTTTTTCATCGGCGTTAATTAGTTTTACTAGGGTGTAAGCTGGTGTTGTTGGAAATAACGGTTGCTCTGTGTAATGAAATAAAAAACCGTACATGTATTCAACATACAAATGTTTGGGTGCACTCTTTTGGCTCATTTGGTGACCTCTTCCGAATCAGTTATCCACAGAAATTGTTCATAACTCCTGTTGAATTAATCATAAACCTACTAAAAACAAAGCGCTAGGTTGTTTGCTTAAAAAAGAGTCAATTAGTTAGTCGCTTTCAAACTAGCTTAACAAACAATTGTGAAGAAAAATTGACGTAAAAAAACCACCCTAGTAGGGTGGTTTATTGCGCATTCAGTTGATTCAACTGAATGTTGAACAACATCAATTAGTTAGCACGGCTGCGGTATTCGCCAGTACGTGTATCAATCTCGATCTTGTCACCTTCAGTACAGAATAGAGGAACTTGTAGTTCGTAGCCTGTAGCAATCTTTGCGCTCTTAAGCACGCGGCCTGAGCTTGTATCGCCTTTAACAGCTGGTTCTGTGTAAGTGATTTCGCGAACAACAATTGTTGGTAGTTCTACAGATAAAGCTTTGCCTTCGTAGAAAACTACTTCAACTGGCATGCCATCTTCCAAATAGTTAAGGGCATCACCCATATTGTCTTTTTCAACTTCGTACTGGTTGTACTCTGTATCCATGAACGCATACATTGGATCTGCAAAGTAAGAATATGTACATTCTTTACGTTCCAAGATCACAACTTCGAATTTGTCATCAGCTTTAAAAATGCCTTCGTTAGGCGCTTCTGTGATCAAGTTCTTAAACTTCATCTTAACTACAGCAGCGTTACGACCTGAACGGCTGTATTCAGTTTTCTGAATAACCAATGGTTGGCCATTCAACATAACAACGTTACCTACGCGGAGTTCTTGAGCAATTTTCATCGCGATATTTCCTGAGATTTCACAAAGTCTAAGATTTTACCCTCTAAATGGCCTAAATCCACTAACTTCTGTCGCCAAGCAACAGAATGTTCGGTCCAAGCCCCCAATTGAGCCCACCAATCTGTGGGGGAGCCCCATTTCATAGCAGATATACCAAGAGATCTAACTGTTGGAGGAGCATCTTCAAAATACCGCTCTAAAAAGGCATCTAATTTCACTTCGTGGGCAGAATCTGATTGAGGGTAGATATCCCAGATGAAGGGCTTACCTGCCCATTGCGCCCTCACAAATGAATCCTCGCCACGTACCAAGTTCATGTCGCAGTGAGCTACTAGCCAGTCGTAATCTTCTTGGGGCACAAACGGTAATTCAATTAATTGCAGCGCTGTTAATTCAGATGCCAAGGTCGCAACAGAAACATTCTGACCAGCGCAAATCAGTACATCGACTAAGTCACCATGATTAAGCGCAGCTGTATTTAAAGAGCGAAGCCACTGATCTAATGGTGCATGACGGTAATTAAAGATAGATACGCGTTTAGCGCCGGCGTGGCATTTAGCCAAAGAGTCACTTAAAGATTTTGGGGTGGAGCTTGTGCCTACTACGCCAACTACTTCATCCCAATTGCCAAAAGTGACGCCGCCAGTTTTAGCTGTGAAGCCTGGGAAGTAAAAGTACTTTGTCAAGCCATTGTTCTGTGGCGATGGCATCAGGTGCATCTCATCAGCCCAAGACTCTGCAGTTAGATACTCTAAGTTAATCCATATCGGTGCCACTGATCGATGAGTCATGGCCGTCACGTAAGCTTGTGGCAGGTGACAAGCAAAAGCCTCAATCACCACATCTCCAGCATCAGACAAAACGTCACTAGACTCTGCAGCAGACCAAGGTAATACCTCGATACCTAAACTAGCACCATAGCTCACAGCATCACCGTGAGCTATGGTATTTAAAACATCTAAATCATCGCAAAATAAACGAATGCGGATATCATCATGACTAGAAGCTGCTAATGAGGAACTAGATAAAGAAAGCGATGAAGAAGGGGATAGACGAGACAGTGCTCTAGCTAGACGCCAGCACACACCGGCATCACCATAGTTATCGACGATTTGACAAAAAATATCCCAACGCATGTCGAATGAGACCCCAGAAACCCTCTTAAATGACGTTAAAAAATTACCCGGTTTGCCGGGTGTTTATCGCTTTTTTGATGAAGCAGGGCAAATCTTATACGTTGGCAAGGCAAAAGATCTAAAAAAGCGCGTTAATAGTTATTTTCAACGAAATCTGAGTTCGCCACGCATTGAGCGCATGGTCACCAGAATTCGGTCATTGCAAACCACGGTGACACGCACAGAGACTGAGGCGCTAATTCTTGAGAACAACCTCATTAAAGAGTTGTCACCCCCATTTAATATTCTTTTTAGAGATGACAAATCTTATCCCTATGTGATGCTCTCAGGGCATCAATATCCAAGGTTGGCTTATTACCGGGGTAGGGTGGATAAACGTCATCAATATTTTGGGCCATTCCCCAACTCTTGGGCTGTTAGAAACAGTATCCAGATTCTGCAAAAAGTTTTCCAGATAAGAACTTGTGAGGATACGGTTTTTAAAAATAGAAGTAGGCCTTGTTTATTGCATCAAATTCATCGTTGCAGTGCGCCGTGTGTTGGCAGAATCACAGATAAGAACTACGCCGAAGACGTTAATAAGGCGATGAAGTTTTTAGAGGGTGATCATGCAAGTGTCATGGCTGAATTTGAAAAAGCTATGTTTGCCTACAGTGAGAACATGCAGTTTGAAGAAGCAGCCATGATGCGTGACCGTATTGCTGACTTGTCACAGGTATTGCAGCAACAGTCCATGGATGCTGTTGCTGAAGGCGAGGGCGATGTAGATGTCTTGGCTATTGCTATGAAGGGTGGTTTAGCTTGTATTAACTTGGCGATGGTTAGAGGTGGTAGACATTTAGGTGATAGAGCCTATTTTCCAAAAATGGGTCGCTTTAAAGAAGATGCGATGCCTGATGGTGATGAGGTCATGCAAGCTTTTATTACTCAACACTACTTAGGTGATGATGCCGAGTCCCTAAAGCTCATACCAAGGGTCATGGTGATACAAGACTTTAAAGACACTCCAGATAATGAAGAATTGCAGCAATTGTTAAATGACAAGGCTGGTAAAAAAGTGCAAATACTCAAGCAGCCTCAAGGTCAAAGAAAACATTGGCTCACCATGGCGCAGAACAATGCAGAGTTAGCGTTGACCAAACGACTTAGTGAGGCGGGTGGTCAAGAAGCCAGGACAAGGTCGCTGATTGATGTTCTTAACCTCGATATTGAAAATGCCGAGGATCTCAGAATTGAATGTTTTGACATTAGTCACACATCCGGTGAGGCAACTCAGGCTAGTTGTGTGGTGTATCAAAAGCATGACATGCAAAGTGGTGAGTACAGACGCTTTAACATCAATGACATCATTCCCGGCGATGACTATGCCGCGATGCGCCAAGTGTTGCAGCGTCGTTATGCGAATTTTCAAGAAATACCCGCTGATAAGCAGCCGCACATTGTGTTGGTCGATGGTGGTAAAGGTCAGGTCAGTATGGCCAAAGAAGTTTTTGATGAATTGGGTTTAGATATTCACATGATTGTGGGTATTGCAAAGGGTGAGGGTAGAAAGGTCGGCTTAGAAACACTTATTTTTGCTGATCAACGTGAGCCGCTTACTTTAGGTTTGGAGAGTCCTGCATTGTTGCTCACAGCGCAAATCAGAGACGAGGCACATCGCTTTGCAATTACTGGTATGAGGGCAAAACGTCAAAAGTCAAGGAACGTTTCTCGTTTAGAAGAGATGGAAGGTATTGGTGCTAAAAGAAGGCAGAAGCTCCTAGCCAGATTTGGCGGACTTAAGGGTGTGATCAATGCCACCATAGAAGAGTTGCAGCAAGTAGAAGGTATTTCTAAAGCTCTGGCTGAGCAGATATATAAACAACTTCACTAAATACCAACTCCCAGTAAATTCCTTTATCCTTGCGAGATGCCTTTTAATTTACCGATTTTCCTGACCTGGTTAAGAGTGGCTACCATTCCTTTGGTGGTTGGTATCTTCTATTTGCCGGAATCTTGGTTAAGCGCAGATGACAAAAATCTATGGGCAACCATTTTCTTTGTTGGAGCTGCTGTCACTGATTGGTTGGATGGTTATCTAGCTCGTAAATGGGGGCAGGTTTCTGCTTTCGGTGCATTCTTGGATCCTGTAGCTGATAAGCTCATGGTTGCTGCAGCGCTATTGGTGCTGTTGAATTTTGACCGAGTAGAGGCTTGGGTTGCTCTTGTGATCATTGGCCGCGAGATCACTATTTCTGCATTAAGAGAGTGGATGGCGCAAATCGGCGCTTCTAAAAGTGTGGCGGTGCACTTTGTTGGCAAACTCAAAACTGCAGCTCAGCTCATTGCTATTCCATTTTTGCTCTATAACGACACTTTGTTTGGTCTATTTCATACTAGTTACATCGGTAGACCTTTAATTTGGGTGGCTGCTGTTCTGACTGTTTGGTCTATGTTCTACTATCTTCAAAAAGCATGGCCATTAATCAAGGCTAAAACGGACCTATAAGTTCATAAAAACCAAGCAAATCAACATGTAATAGAGTGGCTTGTAGTAATCTAATGCCAGTAGTACCTCTGTAGTGCCAAAGTCTGATAATTTGACATAGGCGAAAAATGTGTTAAAGTATCGGTCTTGTTGTTATGCGGGATTAGCTCAGTTGGTAGAGCGATACCTTGCCAAGGTATAGGTCGAGAGTTCGAGCCTCTTATCCCGCTCCAAATTACGAGGGAAGCTTAAAAAAGCTTCCCTTTTTAATTTCACACAACACGTCCCCGGCGGGATGGCAGAGTGGTTATGCAGCGGCCTGCAAAGCCGTGTACCCCAGTTCGATTCTGGGTTCCGCCTCCACAAACTACCTATTTCAATTGGCAATCATGGCGTCAATTGTGTTGACTGGCGTGATCATGCACGAATCATTTGACCGAATCTAGTGGGGATAGTCGACTGTGGGTTACTCTGGCTGACCGTGAGCGACTTGGGTGATTTGTCGGGAAACGCGACATTATTGATAACGATCTCATTTTTGACTAGGACTAAGAGTTAAGTTATCCACTGTTAGTGTGGGTAACTTGATGTTA
>JALQYK010000087.1 GCA_023254115.1 Polynucleobacter sp. | reverse complement strand
GCTGCAAGACTGAAACCTTCCGCAACACGAGTTTTAGCTATGTAATCTTGATACTTAGGGACTGCAATCGCTGCCAAAATACCAATAATGGCAATAACAACCATTAGCTCAATTAATGTGAATCCATTTTTTTCTTTTAACCGCAAGTGACTTCTACCTTCATTCATATTTAAGAACCTCCCAATTAAGACTCACCATCATCTCAGATGGTGAGCATTTTGGGGGATGATATTGCTGTAGGAAAACTCTGATTTTTGTGTTGAATCAAACTACAGCAAATAATTATTTCTTTCGTTTGCTACGTTTTGCTAACTCTCCTAAAATCATCACACCTAAAGCGGCAATGATTCCGGCGGTTGTTGAATAAGCCTCGATATGATTACCCACATATTGAATCAAACCAGGATCAGTAAAAATCATACCTCCAGCAATCCAACCTAATAAGCCAGCTCCCAAAGTGACAATGATTGGGAATCTATCAATCAAATATAAAACTATTTGACTACCCCCAACAATTAATGGAATAGAAACAAGCAAACCAAAGACAATGTAACCAAACTGATGATGACTTGCGTCCACCTGGCCTGCGGCACCAGCAATTGCAATTACGTTATCCACGCTCATTGCGATATCAGCAACAATGATAGTTTTCACAGCAGCCCAAAGTTTGTCTGATGCCTCCAACTCATGACCATCATCATCTTCTGTTTGAACCATCAACTTATAACCAATCCACAACAACAAGAGACCGCCAGTAAACTTTAAGAATGGTATTTTTAGCAACGTGACAGCAAAAACCACCAAAATAATACGTAATATGATCGCTCCAGCCGTTCCCCACATGATGCCGCGGCGACGCTGATTTGGATGTAAGTTGCGACAAGCTAACGCAATCACAACAGCGTTATCTCCACCCAACAAAACATCAATCATGATGATTTGAGCAATTACCGCCCAATCAATTGTTGTAAAAAATTCCATGTCATCCTCTTTTTGGTTTTATCAATAAAAAACGGGAGCCAGGCTCCCGTTTTGTTTGCCATTAGATGGATATTACAACAATGCTTTAAGCAATTTACCCATTTCTGATGGATTACGTGTCACTGTAAAGCCACACTCTTCCATGATGGCCAATTTAGCATCAGCAGTGTCGGCACCGCCAGAAATCAAGGCACCAGCATGACCCATGCGCTTGCCTGCAGGCGCTGTAACACCAGCAATAAAGCCTACAACTGGTTTTTTCATATTAGCTTTGCACCAACGAGCCGCTTCAGCCTCGTCTGGGCCACCGATTTCACCAATCATGATCACAGCATCTGTATCTGGATCATCATTAAAAGCCTTCATCACATCAATGTGCTTAAGACCATTAATTGGGTCACCACCAATACCAACTGCAGAAGATTGGCCTAAGCCGATTTCTGTTAATTGAGCAACTGCTTCATAAGTTAATGTACCTGAGCGACTTACCACACCGATACGACCCTTACGATGAATGTGACCTGGCATGATGCCAATCTTGATTTCATCAGGAGTAATCAAACCTGGGCAGTTAGGTCCCAACAACAAAGTTTTCTTACCGCCTTTAGCTTCTTTAGCAGCCATCTTGTTGCGAACCTCTAACATATCGCGAACAGGAATACCTTCTGTAATACAGATTGCCAAATCTAAGTCAGCTTCAACAGCCTCCCAGATAGCAGCTGCAGCACCTGCTGGTGGCACATAAATCACAGAAACTGTTGCACCTGTTTCAGCAGCAGCCTCTTTAACTGATGCATAAATAGGAATATCAAAAATTTTCTCACCAGCTTTTTTAGGATTTACGCCAGCAACAAAACATTCTTTGCCATTTGCGTACTCTTGACACTTTTCAGTGTGGAACTGACCGGTTTTACCAGTGATACCTTGAGTAATAACTCGTGTGTTTTTATTAATAAGAATAGACATTTAAATTCCTTTCGTGGCCTGAGGCTTACTTAACTGCTGCAACAGCTTTAGTCGCTGCTTCAGCCATCGTGTCTGCACTAATAATCGGCAGGCCAGAATCAGCCAACATCTTCTTACCGAGCTCTTCGTTAGTACCCTTCATACGAACAACCAAAGGCACGCTCAAGTTCACTGCTTTACATGCAGTGATAACACCGTCTGCAATCACGTCACACTTCATGATGCCGCCGAAAATGTTAACCAAAATTGCTTTTACTTCTTTGTTCTTCAACATGATCTTGAATGCTTCAGTTACTTTCTCAGCTGTAGCACCACCACCAACGTCCAAGAAGTTTGCTGGCTCACCACCAAACAACTTAATAGTGTCCATTGTTGCCATCGCCAAACCAGCACCATTTACTAAACAGCCGATATTGCCGTCCAATGAAATGTAAGCTAAGTCAAATTTAGATGCTTCTACCTCAGCTGGATCTTCTTCATCAAGGTCGCGATAAGCCACGATTTCTGGATGACGGAATAGCGCATTTGAGTCAAAGTTGAACTTAGCGTCCAAAGCCTTGATATTGCCATTACCCTCAAGAATCAATGGGTTGATTTCAACCAATGATGCATCTGTATCCATATAAACTTTGTACAAGCTTTGCAACACAGCCTTAGCTTGAGCTTGTGAAGCTTCTGGAACACCAATGCCTTGTGCTAATTTAGCAGCGTCTGCATCTGTCAAACCTACCAATGGGTTCACAAACGCTTTAATGATTTTTTCTGGTGTCTTAGCAGCTACTTCTTCAATATCCATACCACCTTCACTTGACGCCATCACAACTACTGACTGTGTTGCACGATCTGTCAAGATACCAACGTAGTATTCTTTTTTAATATCTGCACCGTCTTCAACTAGTAGACGACGAACTTTTTGACCTTCTGGGCCAGTTTGATGAGTCTTCAACTGCATGCCCAAAATTTGAGATGCATATGTTTTTACTTCATCAAGGCTCTTAGCAACCTTAACGCCACCACCTTTACCGCGGCCACCTGCGTGGATTTGAGCTTTAACAACCCAAACTGGTCCACCCAATTTCTTTGCAGCTTCAACAGCTTCATCAACGCTTAATGCTGGAATACCATTTGGTACTGGTACATTGAACTGACGCAAGATTTCCTTGCCTTGATACTCATGGATCTTCATTGAGGCTCCCTCTTTAATAGTCCGAAAATACTAATGTTTCTAACTTACTCAACTCTGTCTATTCTGTTTTTTTACTAACTAAGCCTCTCATTATCGCAATTTCAGGCTCTAGGATCATTTTTTCGGTATGTCCTTGGGGGTTAAAGGCATTCCAAACCATGTGGGATGGTATTTTTTTACTGCATCACCGTCCGTTCTGAGGGCGTGACAACGATTTAATTGAAATGGCATTTCCCCAGTTCCGTGATCTGCTACCTTGATTACCTCACCAGCAAATGCCTGAATGGCCGCGGTTGGCAAGATGGTCGATAGCTCTGTCATATGTGAGCAACCGAGTATGCCTGCAAATTTCTCTTTCACTGCACCACGGAACCCATTTAGTAAGTTAAGACCCACTAACATTTGATAATTTGGTTCAATTTTGTCGCAGTAACCAACATATGGAGCAGACTGCGTCCTAGCACTAGCAGCCAAAACATTAAATTGATCATCAATAACAAGAGACAAAATCATGTGGTGAATAGGTTCACCCGCCAATTTAACGCCACTAGCAAGAGGAAAATCCTTTGCTTTGGTGTCAATTAAGCTGGCTTCAATATCCCAAAGCCCATCCTCTCGGCGATAAACCTGGGTTTTGATTTCACGGGTATGAATTAATTGGCGGGCAACTGGACTAGATGACATGTACAAAGTCTACACCAGCAGAAATTTTTTAGATTACAGACTCTTGATTGGGTGTAAATCGACCAGAAACGACTTTTGAAACCACATCTAATGGAAAACCTTTGGCTACTAGATATCTCATTTGCTTAGCTCGCTCTTTAGGCTCGGTTGCTACAAGACTTGAAAATTTTCTATCCCACAAAGTCCACGCGCGCTCCAAATCTGATTGCCTGAGCTCTTCTTTAATTTTGCTAACGGTATGTGGATTGATTGACTGCTGCTTTAACTCATCAACAATCTTTAAGCTACCGTATCTATCTGATTTACGCCTAGCAAGGCCTTCTGCATAGCGCTCATCGGACAGCCAAGACTGCTTTTCTAACTTAATCAGTAACTCGTCAACCTCATCTTCAGTTTCTGCATAAACCAAGAGCTTCTTACGAAGCTCTTGGCGACTATGCTCTCTTCTTGATAGATATCGTAGAGCTCGCCCCATAAGGCTGGGGGCTTGACCTTTAGGCATCAGCCTCTTCTTTTAGCGTGATTACGCTACCGCTGTTAACACCTAACTTCTCACGAATTTTTGCTTCAATTTCTTTAGCAATTTCAGGATTTTCCTTTAAGAATTCGCGCGCATTGTCTTTGCCTTGCCCAACACGCTCACCGTTGTAGCTATACCAAGCACCAGATTTTTCAACGATGTCACATTCAACTCCTAAATCAATGACTTCACCTTGCCTTGAAATACCTTCGCCATACATGATGTCAAAAATGGCCTCTCTAAATGGAGGCGAAACTTTATTTTTAACAACCTTGACACGAGTTTCATTACCTACAATCTCATCACCCTTTTTGATGCTACCGATACGGCGGATGTCTAAACGCATAGATGCATAAAACTTCAATGCATTACCGCCCGTTGTTGTCTCTGGAGAACCAAACATCACACCAATTTTCATACGGATCTGATTAATAAAAATCACCATTGAATTGGTGCGCTTAATAGTTCCCGTTAATTTACGCAATGCTTGACTCATCAAACGTGCTTGTAAGCCTGGTAATGAGTCCCCCATATCACCCTCAATCTCTGCACGTGGCACCAGCGCTGCCACTGAATCGATCACGATGAGATCAATAGAACCTGAACGAACTAAGGCATCTGCAATTTCTAAAGCTTGTTCGCCCGTATCTGGCTGAGAAATCAATAGATTGTTTACATCCACACCTAACTTTGCCGCGTACTGAACATCCAACGCATGCTCAGCATCAATGAACGCACATGTGCCACCTAACTTTTGCATTTCTGCGACGGCGTGCAAGGTTAATGTTGTCTTACCTGAAGATTCTGGGCCATAAATCTCAATCACGCGCCCCCTAGCCAAGCCACCAACACCCAAGGCAATATCCAAACCTAGTGAGCCAGTTGAAACAACTTGAATGTCTTGGCCAATATCGCTGTCCCCAAGACGCATGATGGAACCCTTACCAAATTGCTTTTCAATCTGCGCAAGTGCTGCATTCAACGCTTTTTGCTTATCAGAGCTCATTCCTTCGATATCAGTAGGCGCTGATCCAGATTTCTTCTTATGGTCTTCCATAGTCGTCCTTATTTAAAATTAGGTGTATTTTTGTCATATAGTTAATTTACAGTGATTACTGTATATAAAAACAGTATTCTGCGCAAGCCATTTTTTTGTCCCGCTAGAATATGTATTAAAAACTAGTATTTTGCTGATGAATATCAGCAAATATCTGATTAACAAGCAGGATTTTGCTGATAAGGTTGTATGAGAATACTGATTGCAGAAGACGATAGCGTGTTAGCCGACGGGCTAACTAGGTCACTTAGACAGTCTGGCTATGCTGTAGACCACGTAAAAGATGGTCAATCAGCTGATCTTGCCCTGTCAGCGCAGGCTTTTGATTTGTTGATTTTGGATCTAGGGTTACCCAAAATGACTGGTCTTGAAGTACTCAAACGCCTAAGATCTCGAAACTCCATGCTACCAGTCTTAATTTTGACCGCCGCAGACTCAACTGAAGAGCGCGTTAAAGGTCTAGACCACGGCGCTGATGATTACATGGCCAAGCCATTTGCTCTATCAGAACTAGAAGCGCGTGTTAGAGCATTAACTCGTCGCGGCACAGGAGGCGGACCAACAGTTGTTAAACATGGTCCTTTGCAATTTGATCAAGTAGGTCGTGTTGCCTACATTGACGAAAAAATGCTTGAACTATCTGCACGCGAGCTAGGACTTCTCGAAGTGTTACTAAAGCGTGTTGGTCGCCTTGTTTCAAAAGATCAATTAGTTGACCATCTTTGTGAGTGGGGCGAAGAGGTCAGTAACAATGCTATTGAAGTGTATGTACACCGCTTGCGTAAAAAAATCGAGGTGGGTGGCATCAGAATCGCAACCATCAGAGGCCTTGGCTATTGCTTAGAAAAATTTCAAGCTCCTGCAGTAGCTAAATCTCCAGACGCATAACCCTTTCAAATGGTAGATGTTCAGCCCGCATTGGATGCGGAACTACAAAAACTTCTACCGCCGGAGTCTTATGACTTACGCCCGATTAACAAAGGGCCAAGATCGCTATTCGGTGAAATCCTAGATTGGATGTTGGCGCCACTTTTACTATTATGGCCAATGAGTATTGCTGTTACTTATTTAGTAGCCCAATCAATTGCAAATGCTCCTTTTGATAGAGGGCTAGAAAACAGCGTTCTTGCCATCTCTCAACAAATCTCTGAATCAAACGGTCAGATTTCTTTAACCCTGCCAATGTCAGCAAGAAAAATATTGCGAGCTGATGACAATGACACCATCTATTTCCAAGTTGTAGGTCAACACGGTCAACTCATTGCTGGTGATAAAGATGTGCCACTACCTCATGATGGAGATGCATTACAGGTAGGGGTTGTGACTTATAGAGATAGCAGAATCGCCGGCAATGAAGTGAGGATTGCAGCCACACAAATAGTATTGTCCCCATCAAAAAACAGCCCTCCTATTTTGGTACAAGTTGCTGAGACATTAGAAAAAAGATCGCAACTTGCCAACGAAATTATCAAAGGGGTCATCCTTCCGCAATTCATCATTCTTCCGATTGTGGTTGTTTTAGTTTGGTTTGGCTTAACTAGAGGTTTAGCCCCACTCAACGCACTGCAAAACAGAATCAGAAATCGCCGCGTAGATGACACAAGCCCCATTGAAGAAAGAGCAGCACCGCAAGAAATCATGCCCCTCATATCTAGCTTTAACGACGTGCTATATCAGTTAGAAGATTCAGTTCAGTCGCAAAAGCGATTCATTGCGGATGCTGCTCATCAATTAAAAACGCCTCTTGCTGGTTTAAGAATGCAAGCGGAACTTGCTCAACGCGAAAGTAGTCCAGATGAACTACAGCGCTCTTTAGAACAAATCGCAGATAGCTCAACACGCGCAACACGTTTAGTACAGCAGTTACTCTCATTGGCTCGCATGGAGAATGCTGTCAACTTGAGCGAAAAAATACTTTTCGATTTGTCTCAAGCTGCTGAAGATGCCACAAAAAATTGGCTAGCTGCTGCTTGGGAAAAGAATATTGACCTAGGGTTTGTGCCACCAACGCAAACACATAAGATTTACGGCAACCCCGTGATGATTAAAGAGCTATTTAATAATCTTTTGGATAACGCCATTAAATACACCCCCGTCAACGGTACTGTCACCGTTGACGTTCGACACTCCAATCGTCCTGGGCTATTGATTGCTGAAGTAAAAGACACAGGCCCCGGGATTCCACCAGAAGAGCGACAACGAGTGCTAGAGCGATTCTATCGAGTACTAGGTAGCGACATCGAAGGTAGCGGATTGGGCTTAGCCATTGTTAAAGAGATTGCGACTCAACATGGTGGGAAGTTAGAGATCTTAGAAAATGTGTATCAGGAGAACCCACTCAAATACGGAACTTGTATGCGAGTTTATTTACCAGTGGGGCGCCCATGAAGACTTGGCCAAAAAATAAGCGCCTCATCACAATACTTTTAGCTCTTTGGTTCATGACCACACTACTAGTTGGTCTAGCACCAGAGCCATTGCGATTTAATTTCTTTGGGTGGAACTTCACATACTGGTGGGGAGCCCAGGGTGCCTTGTTTGTTTATCTAGGCTTAATCTGGTTCTACGCTCATAAAATGCACCAATACGAGAAGAAGAAGCCTAAAGCCGAGTAATTGTTGATTTTGAGCTAAATAGCAAAGTGCTATATAATCATGGTCTTTGGCGAATTAGCTCAGCCGGTTAGAGCGACGGAATCATAATCCGCAGGTCCGGGGTTCGAATCCCTGATTCGCCACCACTATTCTTCTCACAGCTCATTGCTTGTGAGACTGCCCCAAAGGGTTAGTAGCCCACCGCACCACAAGAATCATAAAAAATTAACAGATAAATCAGGTATTTGCTTATTTTTGGGTTTTTACCTACCAACTACAAACCCAATAAAATTTGAACTCAAAAGGCTCAAAATGAATCCGACCAATCTAGAAATCATTGCAACAACACTTTTTGTAATCGCTGTGTTACATACCTTCTTTTCATCTTTTTTTGAAGGTCTAGCCAACAAACAACCAAACCATTCTGGTCTTTGGCACCTGCTTGGAGAAGTAGAGGTGGTATTTGGTTTTTGGGCAATGGTATTAATTGTCTTTATGGCAATCAGCCTAGGTGACTACAAACCTTCTGTTGAGTATCTAGAAACTCGCAACTACACAGAACCTCTATTTGTTTTTGCCATCATGGTAGTAGCCGCAAGTAAGCCAGTTTTACACTTTGCATCCGAGCTAGTTAGGTTAATCTCAATCTTCCTCACAAACGTATTTTCCATCCACAACACCATCGCCAATTACTTTGTCACACTGAGCTTGGTTCCACTCCTTGGCTCACTCATCACAGAGCCAGCTGCAATGACTCTGGCGGCATTACTGCTCAAAAGAAAATTCTTTAGCCAAACATCAAATATCAAATTAATGTATTTGACGATTGGCGCATTATTTGTCAATGTCTCAATTGGCGGGGCATTAACTAATTTTGCAGCCCCACCAATACTGATGGTCGCAAATACATGGGGATGGGATACCGCCTTTGTTTTTCAAACGTTTGGGATCAAAGCGAGCATCGTTGTTTTAATAAATGCTCTACTAGCAACACTGCTGATGCACAAACATCTCCCAAAAGAAAGTCACACAGCAAAACATGAGGTCATGCCAGCAGCAGTAGTGGTTGTGCACTTAGTATTTCTAACCGGCATTGTTATATTTGCCCATCACCCAGTTGTTTTCATGGGACTATTATTGTTTTTCATGGGTTACACACACGCCTACTCTAAATTCCAAAGCCCTTTATTGCTAAAGGAAGCTTTGATGGTTGCTTTTTTCTTAGCAGGTTTGGTTGTTTTAGGTGGCATGCAGCAGTGGTGGCTACAACCAGTTCTAGAAAAGATGAGTAGCACACTTGTTTATTACGGCGCCACAGGATTGACTGCAATCACAGATAATGCCGCCCTAACCTATCTAGCATCACTTGTTCAGGGCACCAGTGATGAATTTAAATATGCAGTTGTAGCTGGCGCCATTACGGGCGGCGGTTTAACAGTGATTGCGAATGCGCCCAACCCCGCGGGAATATCCATATTGCGAGAACATTTCCCAGGAGGTAGCATTTCAGCACTCTGGCTTTTTGTTGCAGCTTTACCACCTACAATTATTGCTGTCATAGCATTTCAAGCGTTCTAACAATGAAGAAAGTTTACGTAAAAACATTTGGCTGTCAGATGAATGAATATGACTCTGACAAAATGGTTGATGTATTGAACCATCACGAGGGGATGGTTCAAACTGATCACCCAGAAGATGCCGATCTAATTCTGCTCAACACTTGCTCAGTCAGAGAAAAGGCTCAAGAGAAGGTTTTTTCAGATTTAGGTCGCTTACGTGAACTAAAAACTCAGAAACCTAACTTGCTGATAGGGGTCGGGGGTTGCGTTGCCAGCCAAGAAGGTAAGCA
>JALQYK010000100.1 GCA_023254115.1 Polynucleobacter sp. | reverse complement strand
TTTAGTGCTTTTTTTAGTCATACCCCATTGTCTTACAAGAATGTGAAAACTCAAGCAATATATCAAGAATATAATCAAATCAACATTGGAGCTAATACCCCCTAGCCCATCAAAATAAGCGGAGACTGACCATGGATTTGGGCATTACCAATAAGACGGCCTTAGTGTTTGGCGCTGGCAGTGGTTTAGGACAAGCGATGGCAATTGCTCTCGCCAAAGAAGGTGCCAAAGTGGCCTTGGCCGGCAGGACACTGTCTAAGCTAGAAGAGACCGCCAAGATCATTCACGCCAATGGCGGCCAGTCTTTTTGTATTCACTGGGACTTGGCTGACCTAAGTGCGATTGAGGAGTCTTTTTGCCAAGTAGAAAAAGCACTAGGTCCAGTAGATATTTTAGTGAACAACACAGGAGGTCCTCCTCCAACGACCGCTGCCCATCAACCTACCACTTTATGGGTTGAAAAGTTTCAGGAGATGGTTTTATCTGTGATTGCCATCACAGACCGAGCCATCACTGGCATGAAAGAACGCCAATGGGGCCGCATCATTACCAGCACATCTTCAGGCGCTATCACCCCGATTCCTAATTTGGCTATTTCCAACACCCTGCGCGCCTCTTTACACGCTTGGTCAAAAACTCTTGCCCGGGAGTTAGCCCCATTTGGTATCACCGCCAATGTGATTGTTCCAGGGCGAATCGCTACTGACAGAATTAAGTTTTTGGATTCAGCTCGCGCAGAACGCGAAAACAAATCACTAGAAGAAATTGAATTAGATAGCCTTAAAACCATACCAATGGGTCGCATGGGGCGACCTGAGGAATATGGTCAGGTGGCGGCGTTTCTAGCTAGCGAGGCAGCGTCCTATATCACCGGCTCAGTCATTCGAGTCGATGGCGGCAATATTCCAACTATTTAATTAAGCACGAATATCTAAGGCAGCTAACTCTGCCTCAGTAAAACCAGCTGCTTTGCGAGCCTCATAGTTAAATGGACCTCTAAGTTTTGGAGCCTCGTATTTTTCAACCAAGTCAGCGTAAGCTTTAATTGGATCAAGTTGGTCTTTTTGACACATGTAATTAAACCAACGATTACCAATTTCCACATGCCCAACCTCATCGTTGAGAATGATTTGTAAAAGTCTTACGGCTTCATGATCGTTGGCTTGAGCCAGCTTTTCCTGAATCGGTGGCAAAGCATCCAAACCTCTCGACTCCATGGTGCGTGGCACCAATGCCATTCTTGCCAATATCGACTCGGTTGTCTTGCTCACCATCTCCCACAAACTGTTGTGAGCTGGAAAATCCCCATATTTAAAACCTTGGGTTTGAAGATGCTGATTGAGTAACTCATAGTGATACGCCTCTTCAGCAGCTACCCTCAACCAATCCTCGTAATATTCTTTGGGCATACCTGCAAAACGCCAAACCGCATCCAAAGCCAAATTAATGGCATTGAATTCAATATGGGCCAAGGCGTGTATCAATACAGCACGCCCTTCTGCAGTCACCATTGAGCGACGCTTAACTAAACCAGGATTTACTAGCACTGGAGTTTCTGGACGACCAGGAATATCTACATCCCTATCCGATAGCTCTGCGTTTAGATTCAGCTTTATATTGCCTGCTAAATATTGCTCACGTAAAGCTGCCACCGCCACACATTTAGCATGCGGGTCTTTAATACTTAATAGTAAAAGTGCTTGAGATCTGAGTTCTTGCTGCATCAACTTCCCAGAACACCTTTTAGACCTGTGTAGATTGAGATAGCTGTTGTACCTAAAGCCACAGCGGTACCACCGAACTCATTTACCTTTTGCATTACTTTTTGCAATGTATCAGGAGATAACCTGCCGTCCGCCAAACCACCCACAATTGCCTGAACCCATACGTTAGCAGTTTGAGCACGTTTTTTCCTCATTCGCTTCATGAAAGCAATTGAGCCAAACAACATGCCCGTTAAGAAACTGAATGAAATACTAGCCGAGTACTCTAAAAATTCTTTCCACTCAATTGAACTTTGTGGCATTACTGGAGTGTGATCAACATAGGCTGTAATAGCACTCATGCCAATCACAGAGGATCCAGCCAAGAGCATTGTCCCAATAAACCAAGGCAAGAGTTGACGCTTTTTCTTTTGAAACAAGATATAAGCAAAAGGTAACGGTACCAATATTGAAATAACACGCAAATAAATGAGATTAAAGTCGTAAACAACTGTAATCAATGCGTGAGCAATTAAAAGAATAACTAGTGGGACTAATAAGGTTTGAACTATCAAACCAATCCGCGTCAAGAAACCTTCCTCTTCAACTTCTTTTTCATGTTGCAGTTCCTGCACATAATCTTCTAACTCGATTATGCGCTGCTCTAAAACTTCTTGATTTTTAAGGTCGCTCAACTTCTGTTCAAGATCAGAAATTTTTTGCATCATAGGCTTGAAAAGATATAAATCTTTTGTGCATACCTTGCAAACGTGAGCTTGCTCATCAATATCACTGAGACAATATGGACACTTCATTATTTCTTAATCACTAAATTAATGATTGAATGAGATTCGCGACCCTCTACATCCTTTACAGTGATTCGAACTGCATGCTCACCCTCTGGAACTTCAGCTTTTTCAAAGTTAATACCAGACTCAGAAATGGTGGGTTTTAATCGATCAGTTAAATCAACATTAGGCGACTTTAAATAAGTTACTTTCACAGACTTTGGATCAATCTTATTTCCACCGCGAGCCTCAAACTGAACTTTTAAGTCAAAAGGTGAATTGATTTGACCCGCTCCCACATCAGGAGAAACCACTTTAATAGCTGGCCCACGAGATATACCCCTAGTTTTTAGCTCGCCAGTAGGCGCTGGCAGTTGAGCCTCTTTGGCAGTAATTAGAGGTTTAGCATGAGTTATAGCCGAGATACCCAGAGAAATACATACAGCACTAAGAGCCAAGATTAGTTTTATTTTTTTCATAATATCAACCTTTAATTAATCACCAACCACCACAAATGGAGCCCAAAACAACGGATGTGCGTAAGAATAACTCAGCGTATTAGTTTTGGGGTCTCTAACGCCACCAGAATCAGCCAAAGCAAGCATAGCCTGTCTTAATGATTCTGGTTTAGTAATTTTTTCGGATGAGCTTTGTTTCTTAAATAAATCAATCATCAATTGTCTAGACGCTACTGTATCTACGGGCCAATTTGAAACCAAAAGTGCTTTAGCGCCCGCATAGAAAAAGGCTCTACCCAAACCTGACACAGCTTCTGCATTACCGTCACCTGAGGCAGTATTACAGGCTGACAAAACGACCCAATCAGCATTCAGCTTGAGTTCCAAAATTTTATCCATTGTTAATAAGCCATCCCCCTCTTTTTCACCAGTTACATCGGGAGATGAGAGTGCAAGCGCAGGCTGCAACAAGCCATCTAATTCACCAGGCACCAAACCATGTGTTGAAAACATCACTATAGATTTTTTAGAGAAATCAGTTTGCAAAACTTGCGCCACACTGGCTTTTTCATGAAGAAAAATATCGCCCTCTTTGGCATTTAATACTTTTCCAATCTCAGAAACCTCAATACTTGTATCTGGTAAGCCTGGCAATAGAGCCAATTCCGCAGAGCTCACTTTAGATGTTTTCGGAGCATTTCTTAGCCTCAATGGAATCCCTCTAGTTGCTAATTGAGTCCCACTAGATAGACCAGATGCTTTTGCTTGTTCTTTACTGAAGTACGGGTCAGCAAAGGCGATAAATGATTGCTCACTATTGACAGATCTAGGCATACCCCTGAGTGCTGCTAAGGCGTTCACAGATGGCAATTGTGAAATTGCAATTTTTCTCATGAGCCACGGTGCATTCTGATACCCCATAAATGCTTTTGCACCCTTAGCCGGTTGCTTGATTGACTCTGTTAATAAGGTGGCAATTGGCAATTGACCCAATGAGGCATGAGGTATCGAAATCAAAAGATCCTTACCAATCAAGCTAGACTCAACAGGTTTAATCAATTGGGTATATAACTTGTATGAAAGAGCTACATCAAACGCTGGAATATCTTCCACACTAGCCACACCAGGATCTAAAGCCTTTCGCAAACGCTCAACATCCTTGCTCACATCTTTTTTTGCTACAGGAATGCTGGCAAAGCTATTTAAACCGTTACTATGAATAGCCCATACATAACTTTTTCTATCGCCAAAATACCAAGTTACCAAAACTTCTGTTGGCTTTAATATTTTTGCTGTTCTATCAACGGTAATTGGCTTTGGCTCTACCAAATCAAAATATTCAGGGTACTTATTCTCAATATCTTTTTTAACTGAATTTCTTTCAGCCTTAATTGCCTCAATATCAGCTTTCATTTTGGCTTGTACAGCAGGCAACTGTCTTTCAGGTGGAGCAGCAGATAAAGCAACAAGTAACTCATTCAATGAATTTGCTCTTCTTTGTAAATCCTGCTCTTTCCTAGCCAAGCGCTCAAGAGTTGGGTCTTTAATGGTTGATCTGGCTGTGCTCTGAGTTAAAGCTCTTTGAACAGAACTACCTCTTGCCATGTCAGCCAACTGAAAAGCATGAGCAATTAATTGTTTTTCTTGTTGAGGATTTTGCTTTGCCTCTGCAAATAGAACGCCAATGTATGACTCAACCAAAATTGAAAAACGCTTTTGAAACTTCAGACTAATCGTCTGATTTTCTGCATCATTTCGAGTTTGATCAATTAAAACAGGCATGGCATTTGCAAAGTGCTCTTTTGCCTCCTTTGACCTACCCTGCTCCTCTAAACTCATTGCATAGAAAGCTTGAGTCCATGCTGTACGGGGATGCTTAGCGCCATTGACCTTCAGGTTCCTCTGATACATGTCCTTAGCAATTTCTTCAGCCTGGGTAGGCTGTTTGCTAAAAATTAATGCAACCACCTCATCTAGGTCATTCAAACGCTGAAAGCGCTCTTTCATAAAATCATCCTTAGCTACTGCTGCTCTAATTAGATTAAATTGTTGAGCTGCTTCCACAAATTTTTCGTTATTAACTAGAGCAGCTGCATGAGAGCGACGGCCATAAATCATATTAGTTGATGACTCAGAGACACCTGATTCAATGCTGCTATTAAGCGCATACTTAGATAACAATAAAGATTCTTCTATACGCCCCTGCTCAGCAACTGCATGCGATAAGCCATTTAAAACTCCAGCAACAGCAACACTATTACGACTGCCGACCATTAAGAAAGTTTTTAAAGCTAATCGATAGTAGTACTCGGCTTCAGTCAGCTTTCTTTGCGCAAATAAAGAATTAGCCAATCGGTTAAGAATAATTGCTTTATTAAAATAAACTGCTTGCCGACTATGCACGCGACGTGTTGAGTCTTTATATAAACCAGCCTCAAAAGCTTCAACCCTCTTCTCAACAGCATTCAAGCCTCTGACAAAACTCAACTCTGCCGCAACTGGTTTACCTGCCGCCAGGTAATATTCACCACGAGCCCGTTCGGATTGATAAGTCCAGTTACTGCCCCACTCAGACCAAGCATTTGAGTTTTTCAAAATGGTCATGATGCCGTCGACTTGACGAATAGCCGCTTCAGCAGCGTCAAGATCTCCAATTTGACGATTAGCGTTAACTAATAACAATTGAAATGTTAACTGCCACCCGTTTGCCTGCCTAGCTTGAACGGAAGACAACGCTTTGTTTACCCTGCTAATTGCACCCTGCATATTTCCATCAAAAAACTCAGCTTGGATACAACTCATCTGCGCATCAAAAAATTGATCCCTGTTACCAGGATCAACATACTCTTGCTCTTTCTGACAGTTTTCAAGCATTGATTTTGTCAAACCCAAATGCTCTGATGCACGTGCACGCTCCCTGTAAAAAACATATAACTGTTGATTGGTGGCATTAACAGGAACAGCAGCCTGCAAGATATCTTTACTCTTTTGAATATCTGCCTGATCTGGTTTAGCAGCATCTAGCAACTTAACCAGATCATTAATCGTTTTAGGGGGAGGCGGTACTTTATCGATAGAAGCAAGTACCTCTTGGTCAACCGTTGGTGATGGATTTGCCAATAGTCCATTTCCACCCATTAATAGCGGCACACAAATTAACAACTTCAAGTGGAGTCTTTGCCTCATATATCGCCTCTTCAATGCGCTTGGTTTTTATTTCTAAATATTACAATTATTTAGCGACATTAAAAGCATCTTACAGGTCAAAAATCAGCAAAAAATGCTAAATTTATAGCTATAACTATACAAAAGAGACATTTTTGACTACTTACCTAATGCTTCTGACACAAGTCTTATCCATTTTTGGATTTGCTTGCTACGCCGCATCTTTAACGCTGATTCAAACTGAATGGCAGTTAAGTAATTTTCAGTCAGGTTTTTTAGCTAGTAGCTTTTTTATTGGTTACGTTTTAGTTGTGCCTTTTGCAACAACTTTGACTGACCGCATCGATACACGCCAAATATATCTGGCTGGGGGTCTACTTGCTAGCCTTGGCTTATTTGGCATGGGTTACTTTTCTAGCGACTTTCATAATGCGTGGTTTTTTCTAATGTTGCATGGCGCAGGCATATCAGCCACCTATATGCCTGGCCTCAAAATAATCTCTGACCGAGTCACCATCGGTGAAATTACTCGACATATTTCTTTTTACACAGCATTTTTTGGTATCGGCAACGCACTGTCATATTACGTATCAGGAATATTCATTACCCAATATGGATGGCGCGCAGCATTTTTGATCACATCCATCGGACCTGCTCTTGCAGGAATCCTGGCGTGGCTTGGCACTCAACGATTGGCGGGTGAAAAATCTTTCTTTGAGATTAAATTTGATCTGAAAGACGCATTCCCCATCTTGCGTTGGAAAAAAGTCTTAGAGACAAAAGAAGCTCTTGGTTATATGTTGGGATACACAGTCCACAGTCTAGAGTTATTTGCATCCAGAGCTTGGTTAGTAGCATTTTTTACCTATGCAGCAATGATTGCTCAACCAGATAACTCATTTCCATTAACTGCCACAGTGATTGCGACTCTAATCAATCTTATCGGAGTTCCTGCCTCAATTATTGGCAATGAGATGGCATTAAGAATCGGTCGTCATCGCTGGGTCTATTGGGTCATGATTGGCAGCGCTGTCAGTGGCATTTGTCTTGGCGCTTCGCTTCACTTGCATTGGTCAATTATTTTGACGCTGGCTTTGATCCACTCAATTTTTATTATGGCTGACTCAGCCACCTTAACAGCAGGATTAGTTATCAGTGTTCCACAAGATATCAAAGGTGCCGCTATGGGTCTACATTCTGTAATGGGATTTAGCGGTGGGCTATTAGGTCCGGCTATTTTCGGCGCCACCTTAGATATCAGCAAAGCCATGGGGCATGCTGGTTGGACAGCAGCTTATGCTTCGATTGTTGTGTGGGGATTGGTATTTGTGTTTTATACACAATTCTCACTTTGGAAAGATCAAAGGAAATCTTAAATGCGTCAAACACACTCCAGCCTTTTTTCGATTGGCTCAGTTTTAAAGCACAAAAAAACAGGTGGGTTTTATCGAGTCATCGGGCTAGCAAAGATTGAAGCTACCCTAGAAATGGCCTACGTCTATGAATCGTTACAGACACATGATTATTGGATTCGACCTCAAGCAGAAATGGAAGATGGTCGTTTTGAATTAGCTGATTAACCAGCCCTCTTTTTTGAAGAGATCAGTATTCCAGCAACAATTAGTAAAAAAGCAACTCCATGAAATATCTGCGGTGCCTCACCCAATAGTGCCGCAGACATGATGGCAGCAAATAAAGGTATCAAATTAGCAAAGAACGCTGCCAGTGATGGGCCTACTGCACTGACACCCAAACCCCAGCATCTATATGCAATCAGTGATGGGCCAATCGCAATATAAATTAATAACAACACAGTCCAGAAGTTAATTTCTAACTGCACGGCATCTATTGCGACCTCATAACCGAGGAAAGTAGCTGACCAAAAAACACCAAAAACCACTTGAGCCAATAAAAATTCTGCCCAATGCCACTGACGCTCAGTGCTCTTACCAGGATGACTCAACATCCAACTGTAAAAACCCCAAAGGATGGTGGCTAACAAGATAAATAAATCACCAATGACCAATTTGACATTTAAGATGCTGAGTAAGTCTCCACGAGACAACACAATCACCACACCCAACAACGAAATCACTGCTCCTACCATTTGGCGAGCTTGTGCTTTTTGTTGATAAAAAAGCGCGCCAATTAAAAGCATCCACATCGGCATACTGCCGCCGATCAAAGTGACATTAATGGGTGTGGATGTTTCCAAAGAGAGATACAAGAGGCTGTTGTATGAACCCACCCCCAACAAACCCAACCATAAGAAACGAATTTTGTTTTGCCATAAAACACTGTTCGTTTTAAAAACTTTCCAGCCCAACGGCATCAGAATTAATGCAGCCAATGACCACCGAATCGTATTGAGCATGATTGGTGATATCGCCCCCACTGCCAATCTACCTACGATTGCATTACCCGCCCACAAAATGGTCGGCAAGACCATGTAAAAGACAATGCGGGGAGTCAGTGGGGTCATCTGAAGATTGCTATAAATACCAAAGGTGATGATGCTAGCATGCCCATAGCTCAGCAGATGAGATTGCGATGATTATTTGGCAGATAATATGAACCATTAAGGATTGAAATCAATACTTGGGAAAATCACGAATCCAGATGAACGCATCACCAACTTAGAGGTCAAACTTAGCTTTTCTGAAGATTTGTTAGAAGAGTTAAATCAAACCGTCTACAAACAACAGCAACAAATTGAGGCATTGGTGAAAGAGTTAAAAGCTCTAAAAGTACAAATCGCAAGCAACTCGCCCAACGATGGCGCTAGCGCTCGCGATGAAATACCACCACACTATTGATTAAGATTTTTGTGCCAAGCCTTCTATGGCAAGAACGTAACCTTGAACACCAAAGCCCACCACAATGCCAGCAGCAACCGGTGAAATATAAGAATGGTGTCTAAATGCTTCACGGGCATGTACATTTGAAATATGTACCTCAATC
>JALQYK010000077.1 GCA_023254115.1 Polynucleobacter sp. | reverse complement strand
AAGCCATCTGACTTCTTCCAGATTCCTACTAATCGGGTAGTTGAGCTAGGCGCAAAGATTGAAATTTAATCAGTTTTGACCAGTCATGAGCCAATGGCTTATGCTTGAGTCTATGCGCTACTTTAGATCACTTCTTGCTCTATTTGTCATGTTGCCAATGTTGGTGTTGGCTGGTCCTGCTGAAGAAGCGGAACTAGCTGATATTGATCAGAGGCAAGCTAATCTCAATCTTAAAAAAGACTGGGCAAAGTACCGTCTAGAAAAGAAACAGCATGAGTGTTATGACAAGTTCTTCACAACACGTTGTTTAGATCAAGCACGTCTTGAGCATCGTCAAGAAATCAAAGAAATTCGTGCTCAAGAAATACCTATGCATGAAAGACAGCGAGTACTTAAAGCTATTCTCAAAGATGAAAAGGATGCTGAGCGTTTAAAACAAAGAAATGATCCTTTAAAAGAAGAAAAAAGATCAGAAAACGTTAAAGCTTTTGAGCAAAAACAAATTGATCGTGACAAGCGTGAAGCAGATTTAGCCAAGAAACGTGCTGATTCAGAAAGACGCGCTAACGAGAACAAAAAGGCTACGCCTTTCTAATGGCAAAGATCAAGTCTGTTTACGTATGCCAGGCATGCGGTGGCATGTCTGCTAAATGGCAAGGCCAGTGCCCTAACTGTGAAGCTTGGAATTCCATGGAAGAAACGGTTGAAGATAAACCTTCAACTAATCGTTTTCAGAGTTTGGCAAAGGCAGCCCCCAAGCAACGATTGGCTGTTATTGAAGCTGAAGACTTACCCAGAATTAGCACTGGAGTGGACGAGTTTGACAGAGTGTTAGGTGGTGGCTTAGTCACAGGTGGTGTTGCCTTAATTGGTGGTGATCCTGGGATTGGTAAATCAACATTGCTTTTACAAGCACTTGCATCGATGAGTGCTCGTGGTGATGCGGTGTTGTACATCAGCGGTGAAGAATCTGGTGCGCAAATTGCTTTAAGGGCTAAGCGTTTGGGTATTCATGCGCCTGATTTAGAGGTTTTGGCTGAGATTCAGTTAGAAAAGCTCTTGGCAACTATTGAGGCGGCTAGACCAACTGTAGTGGTGGTTGATTCGATCCAAACTATTTATTCTGAAGCTTTAACTTCTGCACCCGGTTCTGTTGCCCAAGTGAAAGAATGTGCTGCGCAATTGACACGTTTGGCAAAGACAACTGGTGTTTGCATGATCATGGTGGGGCACGTTACTAAAGAAGGAAACTTAGCAGGCCCTCGTGTACTTGAACATATTGTTGATACGGTGCTTTATTTTGAGGGTGACACGCATTCATCGTTTAGGTTGGTGAGAGCCTTTAAAAATCGTTTTGGTGCCGTTAATGAGTTAGGTGTGTTTGCTATGACCGATAAAGGTCTCAAAGGTGTAGCGAATCCTTCGGCATTATTTTTATCTCAGCATGATCAAATTGTTCCCGGTTCGTGTGTATTGGTAACGCAAGAGGGTAGTCGACCTCTTTTGGTAGAAATTCAAGCTTTGGTAGATGCTGCGCATGTACCAAATCCACGCCGATTAGCCCTTGGTTTGGAGCAACATCGTTTGGCCATGCTATTGGCAGTATTGCATCGTCATGCGGGTATCGCGTGTTTTGATCAAGATGTCTTTTTGAATGCTGTTGGTGGAGTAAAGATTACCGAACCTGCTGCAGATTTAGCAGTTTTATTGGCAATTCAGTCATCTCTTAAAAATAAAGCCCTACCAAAGACTTTGATCGTATTTGGAGAGGTAGGCTTGGCTGGCGAAATTAGGCCTTGCCCAAGAGGTCAGGAACGTCTTAAGGAGGCTGCAAAACTTGGGTTTACTCAAGCGATTGTGCCTAAGGCTAATGCACCCAAAACTAAAATTGCTGGATTGGAAATTATTGCGGTAGATCGTATTGATCAAGCAATTGCTGCTGCAAGAAATCTTGATTAGTTAAAGCTTTGACTTACAGGTCTTCGGCCTGGATTAATAAAACTTGGTCATCACCCGCTGATACTTCAAGCCAGGTCACTGGAATCTCTGGAAAAGCTGCCGTGAAATTTTTAGCTTCATTGCCAATTTCTAATACCAATGCACCCTCTGGTTTTAAGTAATCTTTGGCGTTATTGATGATTTTTCTGACGAGATCCATGCCGTCAGTGCCACCAGCCAAAGAAATCTCAGGTTCAGCGTGGTACTCAGGCGGTAAATTCGCCATTGACTCTGAGTTCACATAAGGTGGGTTACAGATGATGAGATCAAATTTATCCTCATCACTAGGTAGAGGCACTGCCTCTAGTAAGTCACCTTGATAAATTTCAATTTGTTCTGTGAGATTGTGTCTATCTAAATTTTTTGCCGCCAAAGCTAATGCTTGCATGCTGATGTCTGCGCCACTTACTTCAACATCTGGGCAGGATAGTGCCATCAAAATAGCTAACGATCCATTGCCAGTACATAAATCTAGAACCTTGGCATTAGGGGGTAGCCATTCTTCAAGGTGACCATCAACGATTAATTCAGCAATGAAGGACCTCGGAACAATACTGCGTTCATCACAGTAAAACGGAATACCCATGAGCCAGGCTTCGCCCAAAATATAGGCAAGTGGTTTTCTAGATGTGATGCGCTCATTAACCCAAGCATGCACTTTCTCAGAAACATCAGCGGTGATGGGGGTGTCTAAAGCTTCAAGTGCATCCTCAGGTGGAAAGCCTAATGCGGTGGCTAGCATCCATAAAGCCTCACTTTGAGCATCAATGGCACCATGACCATAGCTCAAGCCTGCAGCATCTAACTGGTTAGTGATCTTTTGCCAAAAAATTTCTAAAGTGGGTTCAGGTGACATGGGATGTATTGCAAAAACTTAAGCAATTAGCTTTTGCAAAATACCTTTATAAACATTTTTGAGTGGTTCGATGTCGGCTAATTCAACACGCTCATTAATTTTATGAATGGTTGCATTGCGAGGGCCGAATTCAACTACTTGTGGGCAAATCTTAGCAATGAAGCGACCATCGCTTGTGCCGCCTGTGGTTGAAAGTTCTGCATCAACTCCAGTGGCTTCTTTAATAGCTGTTTGCACAGCAATAGAGAGATTGCCTGGTTCAGTCAAGAATGGTTCGCCACCCAAGGTCCAATCAATTGAATATTGGAGTTGGTGCTTTTGTAAGATGGACTCTAGTGTTGATTTGAGACTTTCTGCAGTGCTAGCAGTTGAAAATCTAAAATTAAAATCAATGACTACTTCACCAGGAATCACATTCGTAGCGCCAGTGCCTGCATGGATGTTCGACACCTGCCAAGTTGTTGGTGGGAAATGTGCATTACCTTGGTCCCACACTACATTGGCAATTTCCGCTAAAGCCGGCGCCATTAGATGAATAGGATTCTTTGCAAGGTGAGGGTAGGCAATATGACCTTGCACACCTAATACTTTTAATTTACCGGATAGAGAACCACGACGACCATTTTTAATGGTGTCACCTAATTTATCAACAGAAGTTGGCTCACCCACAACACAATAATCTAAGCGTTCACCGCGTTTTTTTAATTCATTACAAACAACCACAGTGCCATCATGGGCTGGGCCTTCTTCATCACTGGTCAAAAGAAAAGCAATTGAGCCTTGATGTTGAGGGTTTTGTGCGATGAACTCTTCGCTAGCAACAACAAAAGCGGCGAGCGAAGTTTTCATATCAGCTGCACCACGACCATAAAGATAGCCATCTTGATGTGTTGGTACAAATGGATTAGATGACCATTGATCAAGTGGACCTGTTGGTACGACGTCGGTATGACCTGCAAAGCTCAGTAGAGGACCATCTTTGCCTAAGCTACCTCGTTTAACTGCCCAAAGGTTTGTTACTCTGAAGTGATCTGGGCCACTAATAATGGTTTCGCATTCAAAGCCTAATGGCTTTAAACGCGAAGCAATTAAATCCTGACAGCCACCATCAGCTGGTGTCACAGAGTTTTGTGCAATTAACGATTCTGTTAAAGCTAAGGTTGAATGGGTAGTCACAAATAGGTCTTTATTAAGCTTTGATTGTTATCTGGTGGTTATCTATTAATCACGCAATAAATCGTTAATCGCTGTTTTTGATCTTGTTTGAGCATCTACTTTCTTAACGATGATGGCAGCGTACAAGCTGTACTTGCCGCACGCTGATGGTAACGAGCCAGGTACTACAACAGAACCTGCTGGAACGCGACCATAGTGCACTTCACCGGTTTCGCGATCGTAGATCTTTGTACTCTGACCAATGTATACGCCCATCGATAAGACTGCGTTTTCTTCAATAACCACACCTTCAACTACTTCAGAGCGTGCGCCAATGAAGCAGTTATCTTCAATAATTACAGGGCCTGCTTGAACTGGCTCTAAAACACCACCGATGCCAACGCCACCTGATAAGTGAACATTTTTACCAATTTGCGCGCAAGAACCAACGGTGGCCCAGGTGTCAACCATCGAACCTTCATCCACATAGGCGCCAATATTGACGTAAGAAGGCATTAAAACAACGTTTTTACCAATAAATGAACCACGGCGAGCAGTTGCTGGTGGAACTACACGGAAACCGCCTTTAGCGAAGTCGTCAGCCGTGTAATTAGCAAATTTTGTCGGTACCTTGTCATAGAACTGTGGGAAGCCACCAGTGCCATTAGCAGACATTACTTGGTTATCTTCTAAGCGGAAAGAGATTAAAACGGCTTTTTTAACCCATTGGTTCACATTCCATTTGCCCACGGATTGGCGTTCGGCAACGCGGATAGAGCCATCGTTTAGACCAGCTAAAACACTTGCAACCGCCTCGCGAACCTCGGCAGGTGCTGAAGATGGGGATAAATTGGCGCGATTCTCCCAAGCTTGGTCAATAATGTTCTGTAGTGTTGCCATAAATCATTTTTCCTTTAAAAATAACAACTATTAAGCTTAGATTATATCGGTGAGGTCGAGGAAGTGCTCCTAATAGCTCTGCCCTTGGTATCATCACTAGATTCCATTAAAAGAAGTTAGCCGTGCGACTCAAATCTATCAAACTTTCAGGGTTCAAATCCTTCGTAGATCCCACTCATTTCGAGCTTCCTGGCCAGTTAATTGGCGTTGTAGGCCCCAATGGTTGCGGTAAATCCAACATTATTGACGCAGTTCGCTGGGTTTTAGGTGAATCTAGAGCCAGTGAGTTGCGTGGTGAGTCAATGCAGGACGTTATTTTTAATGGTTCTGGTCAACGAAAACCAGCGGGTAGGTCAAGTGTTGAGCTTATCTTCGATAACACGGATGGTCGAGCTGCGGGGCAGTGGAGTACTTTTGCTGAATTGTCAGTCAAGCGCGTCTTAACTAGAGATGGTGCTTCAAGCTACTATATTAATAATCAATCGGTCAGACGCAAAGATATTCATGACATGTTCATGGGTACTGGTTTGGGGCCTCGTGCATATGCGATCATCGGTCAGGGAATGATTTCTAGAATCATTGAAGCCAAACCTGAAGAGTTACGGATTTTCTTGGAAGAGGCTGCCGGTGTATCAAAGTACAAAGAGCGTCGCAAAGAAACTGAATCGCGTTTGGAAGATACGCGTGAAAATTTAACTCGTGTTGAAGATATCTTGCGTGAGTTAACTCAAAACCTCACAAAGTTAGAAGGTCAAGCGCAAGTTGCTGAGAAATATAAAGAGCTTAATGCTCAGATGACGCAGCAGCAGCAGTTGTTGTGGTTGGTTCGTCAAACTGAGGCTGGCAAAGAACAAGAGCGTCACGCTAATGCAATTCGTGATGCGCAAGTTCAGCTAGAAGAGCAAACTGCGAAGTTAAGACATGCCGAAGCAGAGCTAGAAGAATTGCGTACAGCTCATTACGCTTCACAGGATTTGGTATCAACCGCTCAAGGTGAGTTGTACGAAGTTAATGCAGAAGTAGGCAAGTTAGAGAATGAGATTCGCTACGTACAAGAATCTCGCGCTCGTTTGCAGCAGCAGATTTCAGATTTGCAAGCTCAGTTATCACGTTGGTCGTCTCAAGAGCTTGCCGCAGCTGATGCTTTGCGTCAAACCAATATCGATTTAGAAACTGCTCGCGAGAACGAAGAAGCTTATTTAGAAGCTTTACACGCTGTTCAAGAAAAATTGCCTGCTCATGAGGTTGCTTATTTAGAAGCTCAAAAAGCACTTGATGAAGCTAGACAAGCAGTGTCATCAACAGATCAACGTTTGGCTAGTTTGGCTGAACGTGTGTTGGCTGCAGGACGTCAGTTAGATCAGGTGCATCAGAGACAAGAGCGTCTTAAGGCTGATTTTGGAGCATTAGTAAAGCCGGATTCAGAAGCACTTAGTTTGGCAACTGACCGCCAAACAATGGCGCAACGCAAAGCAGATGAAGCGCAAGCAATTTCAGAGTCTGCGCAAGCCAGTGTGCCTGAGACAGATACAGCTAGACATCAAGCGCAGCAAACTTTGCAAGAGTCTTCAGCTGCCTTAAATCAAACGCAAGCTCGTTTAAGTGCATTGCAAGCGCTTCAAGAGAAAGTTCAGGCTCAAGCAAAAGTGGGTCCTTGGTTAGAGCAAAAAGGCTTAAACAAGAAGCAACGTTTATGGCAAGACATTCAAGTTGAAAAAGGTTGGGAAACTGCTCTAGAGGCTGTATTACGTGAGCGTGTGACAGCTTTACAAGCAAGTGATTTAAATGAAGCAGTTCGTCTAGCTCAAGATGCACCGCCATCACGTTTAGCCTTCTACTCTGGCAATGGTGTTGTATCTGCAGAAGCAAGCGCTGCTGGTTTGACAAGCTTGATGAGTCGAGTGCAAGTTAAAGACTCAGCAATTAAGGCAGTGGTTCAAGAATGGTTGGGCAACGTTTACATTGCTGATAGCTTAGATGATGCGATGCGCCGTAGAGAACAGTTGCCACAGGGTGGTGTGCTGTTGGTTAAAGAAGGTCATATCGTTAGCCGTGTTAGTTTGCAGTTGTACGCAGAAGATTCTGAGCAGGCAGGTTTATTGGCGCGCGGTCAAGAAATCGAAAACTTAGATCTTCAATTAAAAGCGCAACAGTTGATTCTTGATGAAGCGCAAAGCGAAGCAACAAGAACTCAAGCAGCTTATCAGCAGGCTCAACAGTCAGCCCAACAGGCTCGTCAGGCTGCTGAGCAAGCGGTTCGCGAAGCTCACAACTTGGAAGTTGAGCGTTTGCAGTTGGCTCAAGCCGATGAAAAATATCGAACCAGAGCTGAGCAAATTAATCATGAATTAGAAGAGCTTTCTCATCAAGCTGCTGAGTTGCAAGGCGTCAGAGATGAAGGTCAGGCTGAGCTTGATAGAGCACAAGAAGAGAAAGGTATTCACGGCGATAGCTTGGCGAATGCTCAAGATACGTATCAAGCTGCACAACATGCTTTAGAGCAGGCCCGTGAGGCCCTGCGTTTGGCTGAACGCGAGGCCAGTGAAGCATCGTTTAATACTAGAACTTTGGTCCAGCGTATTACTGATTTAACTCGCGATCAACAGTCTGCTCAACAACAGGTGGGTGATATTCAGGTTAGCTTGGGTAATTCTCAAGAAGAGTTGCACACCTTGTCAGATGAAGCCGCTCAAGAATCTTTACAAAACTTATTGATTCAAAGAAGTGCGCGTGAAGCAGCTTTGGCGAATGCTAGAACAGAAATGGATGCCATTTCACATCGTTTGCGTGAAGGTGATGAGGCTCGCTTAACTATTGAGCGCAGCTTGCAGCCATTGCGTGATAAAGCGATGGAGCTACAGTTAAAAGAGCAAGCTGCTAGATTGAACGTTGAGCAATTTGCCACCATGTTGATGGATGCAGAGGCAAATGTTGATGAGTTGAAGGCACGTTTGACGCCTGACATGAAAGTCAGCACCTTGCAGTCTGAAGTTAACAAACTCAATCAAGAGATTCAGGGATTGGGTCCAGTTAATATGGCTGCACTTGAAGAGTTGGCAAGTGCCCAAGAACGTAAGACATTCTTGGATGCTCAATCTGCTGACTTGAATGAGGCGATTAATACTCTGACAGATGCGATTGCGAAGATTGACTCAGAAACTCGTGAGTTGTTGCAAGGCACATTTGATCAAGTGAATGAGCATTTTGCAAAACTATTCCCAGATCTATTTGGTGGTGGTAATGCTAAGTTGGTCATGACTGGTGAAGAAATTCTAGATTCTGGTGTTCAGGTGATGGCTCAACCTCCTGGCAAAAAGAACTCAACTATTCATTTGCTATCAGGTGGTGAGAAAGCTCTGACTGCGATTGCATTGGTATTCTCATTATTCCAGTTAAATCCAGCGCCATTCTGCTTACTTGACGAGGTGGATGCGCCATTGGATGATGCTAATACTGGTCGCTATGCAGATATGGTTGCTCGTATGTCAGCTAACACACAATTTGTCTTTATTTCACACAACAAGATCACTATGGAAATTGCTAACCAATTAATTGGTGTGACGATGCAA
>JALQYK010000034.1 GCA_023254115.1 Polynucleobacter sp. | reverse complement strand
TTTTTGTTGGCGGAGCGGACGGGACTCGAACCCGCGACCCCCGGCGTGACAGGCCGGTATTCTAACCAACTGAACTACCGCTCCAAAAACTTGGCGTCCCCACGGGGATTCGAACCCCGGTACCCACCGTGAAAGGGTGGTGTCCTAGGCCTCTAGACGATGGGGACCCTGGACTTACGGTACTACAATTTGCTACATTTACTGCAATTTGTTGCTAGCTTCTGGTGGAGCTAAGCGGGATCGAACCGCTGACCTCTTGCATGCCATGCAAGCGCTCTCCCAGCTGAGCTATAGCCCCTTAATTAGATGATCTTAAATAAGTAAGCTCAAGCAATCAAGACCATAATTCTAGCCTATTTTTATACTTCTTTGCAAGCGCTCTTTTGTTTCCTCTATACCAATCAATGAGATAACCGCATCAATGGCTGGTGTTTGGGTAGTCGCAAACATGGCATAGCGAACTGGCATAGCCAAAGCAGGCATTTTCAAGCCATGTTTAGCCAAAACAGCCTTAAAAGCTGCAGAAACGGCAGATTTACTGCCATCCCCTGCTTCCAATTCAGCAATAAAGTCAGAAATTGCAGGTTTGGCTGCTTCAGGAATATTTGCGGCTAAGTCAGCATCAGAGTGATTCGGTCTATCCATGTAGAACAACCTAGCACCCTCTGCTATTTCAATGAGTGTATT
The DNA here is from genome assembly GCA_023254115.1 of Polynucleobacter sp. GTDB lineage: Bacteria > Pseudomonadota > Gammaproteobacteria > Burkholderiales > Burkholderiaceae > Polynucleobacter. The sequence continues at coordinate 39,915 of JALQYK010000034.1, read as the reverse complement.
TGCGCGATCTTTGAGAATATTAACTACACCAACAAAATCGGGGCCATTGTCAGTTTTAATCCCCAAATTTTGCGCAAAAGGTAATGCACGCTTTGCCAAATCAACTGCATCAGCTTGCTGAATGTAATGATGATTTAACCAAAGTAATTTTTCTGGATTATGTTGCGCTGGAGATTTACCTAAATGGTCCAAATCAAACCACTCAACAAATTGTTCCTTGGTAAATACTTCAGCGTCGCCATGAGACCAACCCAAACGAGCTAAGTAATTGAGCACAGCCTCCGGCATGTAACCTTCGCGCTCGTAATCACGCACACTCATTGCCCCATTGCGCTTACTCATTTTTTCACCTTGGTCATTTAAGACAGTTGGCAAATGTGCGTAAATTGGTGATTCACCACCAAGAGCTTTAAGAATATTAATTTGACGAGGTGTATTGTTAACGTGATCATCGCCACGAATCACATGTGTGATTTTCATATCGAGATCATCTACCACTACACAAAAGTTATATGTTGGTGTGCCATCCGGGCGCGCAATAACTAAATCATCCAACTCGTCATTACTAATTTCAATACGACCCTTCACTGCATCATCCCAAACCACGCTACCGCCAATTGGGTTTTTGAAACGAATGACAGGCTTCACATCGGCAGGAGGTGGCGGCAAGTCTTTCCCTGCTTCTGGACGCCAAAATCCGTTGTAACGAGGTTTTTCTTTATTAGCCATTTGTTGCTCACGCAAGGCATTTAATTCTTCCTCGCTCATGTAGCAGTAATACGCCAACCCATCTTTGAGCATCTGAGCAATCACTTCACGATAACGATCCATGCGTTGCATCTGATATATAGGTCCCTCATCAATATCAAGACCCAACCATTTCATGCCCTCAATGATCACATCAACAGCTTCCTGACTAGAGCGCTCTTGATCGGTATCTTCAATACGTAAAATGAAATCTCCTTGCATCTTGCGAGCAAATGCCCAAGGATACAAAGCGCTTCTCAGATTACCTAGGTGAATAAAGCCCGTTGGGCTAGGTGCAAATCGTGTTCTAACTGTCATAGCTGACATTATCTCATTGACAAGATTCAGAGCTTATTTTTTGAGTAATGGCTTCTGCTTGGTTGCCAATAATCCACCCAATAAAAGTGCTAATCCTGAAAATAACAAACCGCTGGCTAAACCACCCTTACCATCTGAAATCCATCCCGCAATAGTTGGTCCAACAATTTGCCCGGCCGCAAAAATACTTGTGAATGCAGTAATGCCCCCGACCCAATCAGCTGGAGGCATATTGTGTTTCACAAATGCAGTAGTTGATGCAACAGCAGATAAAAAGACACAACCAAACATGATTCCAGAAATAAAAATACCCGCTATTGCCAATGTATTTAATGTCACATCGTAAATCGCCATCAGAGCCGGAATTAAGGATGCGAACCCTAATAAAGTATTTAAAATTGCTAACGATTGACCACCTTTATAGTGATCGAGCATCTGAGCCCAAAGCCGTGATGACGCCATCACAGACAAGCCCAAAACAGCATAAAAAACATTAATGGTTCCCGCTGGCAATCCAAGCTGCTTAAGTAAAGCAATCACAAATGTCATATAACCGATATAACCAACACCAAACATGAAATAAGCTGCTAGCACGGGGACATAAGTTTGTAATGGTGTGCCTGAATGCCCCATTGGTTTAGGAGGGATTGCAGGAATTGATGTTACCGGCCTAATCAATACTACTGTAAGAGCAATGCATAAAATACCCAAGGCATACCAAGCCAACTGCCACGAGTGTTCCCACTGAGCTCGAATACCCCATTCAACGAAAAATGGCACGGCTAATGTTGATATAAAAATGCCTAAACCTGGACCGCCGTAGTAAATACCTAATAAAAAACCAGAACGGCTTGAATGAATCGTACCCAACTGAGACACTAGGACACCACCAGCAACAAATACCCAAGCACTAGATACACCTGCAATCACGCGCAACACAAACAATAGGCTGGTGTTATCAGTAGCACCTGAAAAATACAAAAAAAACCCAGTGATGATCGATGCCACAATAAAAAACCGATGCACAGACATTTTCCGCATGATCATTGGAGAACTTAATGCCCCCAAAAAGTAACCCAAGGCATTAGCTGTATTCATAGTTCCAGCTACTAGATAAGACCAATCTAGGTCTTCTTTCATCACAGGCAACAAAAGCCCATATGAAAAACGCGCTAAACCAAGCGCAATGGCTGAGCCTAAAGCGAGTGAAAAAGCGGTTAAAAATGGATGTTTATTTGAAAACACAACAGGTCATTTCATAAAGTTTTTACAATATACGTTATGACAGAAAAAAATGCTTTAGATTCTCTTCAAGTTTTTGTTTTTGACGGCGCTCCAGTAAGAGGTGAAATCGTCAATATCAGGGACTCCTGGCAAGCTATTTTGGCTCGCAAAGACTACCCACCAGCAGTTAAAAAGCTCCTGGGAGACTTAGTGGCTGCAGGCGTATTACTCTGTGGAACATTGAAATTCAATGGCAGCATGATTATTCAAGCACAAGGTAACGGTGCTATCCGCTTGTTGGTACTAGAGTGCAATGAGCACTTAGTGATCAGAGCCACTGCCAAAATGAATGAAGATATTGATTTATCTAATTTGGCAGAAAATGCCGGTTTATCAGACCTAATTAACCCTGATGGTAAAGGTAGGCTTGTTATCACCCTCGATCCAGCAGATCGACAACCCGGACAAAATCCTTACCAAGGTATTGTTGCCTTAAGTGATGATGGCAAGCCAGTACAAAGTATTGCCGAGGCAATCACTATTTATATGAGGGATTCTGAGCAGCTTGAAACACGTCTTTGGTTAGCCAGTGATGAAGAATCTTGCGGCGGATTACTCTTACAAAAACTTCCCAACATGGGCGGCCAACTGAAGATGGATGATGAGGTGGCCGCAGAGGGTTGGTCAAGACTTCAAATGCTGTCCGATACCGTTACTAATGAAGAATTACTTAATCTTGAACCCAAGGTCCTCATGAAAAGACTCTATTTAGAGGAGTCCTCGCATCACGGCGTCAGAAGCTTTGATCAAAGACCGATTCAATTTGGTTGCCGTTGCTCAAGAATTAAAGTTGCAGATATGCTGAAGATGTTAGGTGAAGATGAAATCAACAGCATATTAGAAGAAAAATCTAATGTTGAAACCAACTGTGATTTTTGCGGTCAAATTTACATATTTGATGCTGTTGATTGCAAACAAATTTTTGCAAGTCCAACAATTATTGACGCCATCAAACAGGCGCCAAATTCAAAGCACTGATGTAAATTTATTTCTTTTGTGAATTTGCTTCGTCAGCTGAAGGCTTTTTGCTAGGGACAACCTGGACAAAGATCTCTCCCTCTTTGCTCATGCCATGTTCAGCACGAGCACGCTCTTCAATTGCCTTAGTACCGTCTTTAAGATCCTTCACTTCACCAGCCAATTTAGCGTTACGAGCAGCTAACGCATCATTCTTTTCCATTTGTTTGGAAACTTGACGATCTAACTCATAGACCCTCAACCACCCACCCTTACCTAGCCAAAGTGGGTACTGGATAATGACTAAGAGAGCCAACATGCCGTAAACAACAATACGCATAATAGGCTCTCTTATCTATCTCTTAAGATAATCTACAAATTACTTACGTAAGTTATAGAAAGTTGCTCTACCAGGATAACTTGCAACATCACCCAAGTCTTCTTCAATGCGAATCAATTGGTTGTACTTGGCGATACGATCAGAGCGTGACAATGAACCAGTCTTAATTTGACCAGCATTTGTACCTACCGCAATATCAGCAATAGTGCTGTCTTCTGTCTCACCTGAGCGATGTGAAATAACTGCCGTGTAGTTAGCACGCTTAGCCATCTCAATTGCAGCAAATGTCTCAGTCAAAGTACCAATTTGGTTAACTTTGATCAAGATAGAGTTTGCGATATTTTTCTCAATGCCTTCTTTTAGAATCTTTGTATTAGTTACAAATAAATCGTCACCAACCAACTGAATCTTCTTACCCAGCTTTTCTGTCAATGTGGCCCAACCTGCCCAATCACCCTCATGCATGCCATCTTCGATAGATACGATTGGATATTTATCAGCTAAGTTTGCCAAGTAATCTGCAAACTCAGATGATGTTAATTGCAAGCCTTCACCAGACAAGTCATATTTACCATCTTTGTAGAATTCGCTTGCAGCACAATCCAAAGCCAACAATACATCTTCACCAGGCTTGTAACCTGCTTTCTCAATAGCTTTCAGAATTGTGTTCAAACACTCTTCATTGCTCTTAAAGTTAGGAGCGAAGCCACCTTCATCACCAACTGATGTTGGCATACCTTGATCGTGAATAATTTTCTTCAAAGCATGGAAAACCTCTGCGCCGCAACGCAATGCTTCGCGGAAGCTACCCATGCTAACAGGCATGATCATGAATTCTTGAATATCCAAACTGTTATTAGCGTGTGAACCACCATTAACGATATTCATCATAGGAACTGGTAACTGCATTGCACCAGATCCACCAAAATAACGATACAAAGGCAAACCAGCTTCTTCTGCAGCAGCACGTGCAACAGCCATTGATACAGCTAGAGTAGCATTAGCACCAAGACGTGACTTGTTATCAGTCCCATCCAAATCAATCAAAGTGCGGTCAAGAAAAGCTTGTTCGCTGGCATCCAAACCCATAACTGCTTCAGCAATTTCAGTATTGATGTTTTCAACAGCCTTTAAAACACCCTTACCCAAGTAACGACCCGCCTCGCCATCACGCAACTCAACAGCTTCGCGCGAACCTGTGGATGCACCTGATGGCACAGCTGCACGACCCATAACACCTGACTCGAGCAATACATCACACTCAACAGTAGGATTACCTCTTGAATCTAAAATTTCACGTCCAATGATGTCAACGATTGCACTCATGACTTCTCCCTTACCAATTATTGAAAATCTTTTTCTAGAAATACGTTGTTAGTTTTAACAACATTATCGAGAGCCACCAAAGTAGCTAGTAAATCTTTCATGCGATTCAAAGGCACTGCATTAGGTCCATCAGATAATGCTTTAGCTGGATTTGGATGAGTTTCCATAAATAGACCACTCACACCTACTGCAACTGCAGCTCTGGCCAAAACTGGAACCATCTCACGCTGACCTCCACTGCTTGTTCCCTGACCACCTGGCAATTGAACAGAATGAGTGGCATCAAAAACTACCGGGGCATTCGTCTCACGCATGATAGCCAAACTACGCATATCAGACACCAAGTTGTTATAACCAAAAGATGCGCCACGCTCACAAGCCATAAACATGTCTTCTGGCAAGCCCACCTCCTTAGCAGCCGCCCTGGCCTTATCAATCACATTTTTCATGTCACCTGGCGCCAAAAACTGACCTTTTTTAATATTCACTGGCTTGCCACTTTGCGCACAAGCTCGAATAAAGTCAGTTTGACGACACAAGAATGCAGGAGTTTGAAGAACATCTACCACTGCAGCAACAGGCTTGACTTCACTAATGTCATGAATGTCAGTGAGGATATTTACGCCAATTTCTTTTTTAACTTTAGCCAAAATTTCTAGGCCTTTATCCATGCCTAAACCACGGAAAGACATACCTGAGGAACGATTAGCTTTATCAAAAGAAGACTTATAAATAAATGGGATACCTAAACTAGATGTGATTTCTTTTAGCTGACCTGCCGTATCCATAGCCATTTGCTCAGATTCAATGACACAAGTACCAGCAATTAAAAAGAAACGCTTATCTAAACCAATTTCAAAATCGCATAGTTTCATGGCTAATTCCCTAACTCTGATTAACAGGTCACCCTGTAATACCCTTATGACTTAAGGCTGCTTTGATAAATGCTGAGAACAATGGATGTCCATCGCGCGGTGTCGAAGTAAATTCTGGGTGAAACTGCACTCCAAAAAACCAAGGATGTATTGACGACGGCAACTCCATCATTTCAGGCAATGACTCATTAGGTGTTCTTGCCGATATCACCAAACCTGCAGATTCGAGCTTAGGCACATAAATATTATTGACTTCAAAACGGTGACGATGACGCTCATTCACCTCTGAGCCATAAATTTTTTCAGCAAGCGTATTAGGCTTAACAGGGCAACGTTGAGAACCCAATCTCATCGTACCGCCCAGATCAGAGCCTTCATCACGCTTCTCAACACGACCTTCTCGGTCCATCCACTCCGTGATCAATGCCACTACTGGGTGCGGACCATTTGGTTCAAATTCAGTACTATTAGCGCCTTGCAAGCCGGCAACGTGACGAGCAAACTCAATCACCGCCAATTGCATACCAAGACAAATTCCCAAGTATGGAATCTTGTTCTCACGAGCATGTTTGATGGCCGCAATCTTTCCTTCAGTACCACGCTTACCAAAACCACCAGGCACTAGTATGGCGTCCAAACCAGCCAAGCTCGAAACATCCCCATGCTCTAAATTCTCAGAATCAATGTAACGAATACTTACCTTTGTTTCATTGTGGATGCCCGCATGACGCAACGCTTCAATCAATGACTTGTATGACTCAGTCAAATCAACATACTTACCAACCATACCAATCACTACTTCGTGCTTTGGATTTTCTAGGCTGTGTACCAAGCCATTCCAAACAGACAAATCTGCAGGTTTAGCATTGATACGTAATTCCTGACAAATTAATTCATCTAAACCTTGCTCGTGGAGCATTTGAGGAATTTTGTAAATAGTATCGACATCCCATACAGAAATAACCGCTTGCTCACGCATATTGGCAAACAACGAAATTTTTGCACGTTCATCTTCAGGGATTTGACGATCAGCACGACATAACAATGCTGTTGGCATGATGCCGATTTCACGTAATTTTTGTACAGAGTGCTGTGTAGGCTTTGTCTTCAACTCACCAGCACTTGCAATATAAGGTACCAAGGTCAAATGAACGAAAGCCGTATCACCTTGCGGCAACCTCAAACTCATCTGACGTGCAGCTTCCAAGAATGGTAAAGACTCAATGTCGCCTACCGTACCACCAATCTCACAGATAGCTACATCTGCCTGACCATCATGACTAGCTGTGGCACCACGCTCAACGAAATTCTGGATTTCATTGGTGATATGAGGAATTACTTGAACAGTTTTACCAAGGTACTCACCACGGCGCTCTTTACGAATCACTGATTCATAAATCTGGCCAGTCGTGAAATTGTTACTCTTGCGCATCTTGGCAGAAACAAACCTCTCATAGTGCCCCAAATCCAAGTCGGTTTCAGCACCATCCTCAGTAACGAATACCTCACCATGCTGGAAAGGGCTCATCGTGCCTGGGTCGACGTTGATATATGGGTCTAATTTTAAGAGGGTGACTTTTAGGCCGCGCGATTCGAGAATGGCGGCTAAGGAGGCGGCTGCGATACCCTTCCCTAAGGAAGAAACCACACCACCAGTAACAAAGATGAATTTAGTCATCGAATATGCTTAGTGGGTAATACGCAATTATACCGATACCCAAAAAGAATGCTCAAAAAAACAACTTTGCTGAAAATATCAGGCTAGAAACCCTTTACCAGACTGGATCTTCAATTTCAGAGAAAACTTGGCGCAACCTTTTCCCCCAAGTTTCGTGAATCATCTTGAAATATTCATTTTTTTCATCAATTACCAATAGGTGATCAGTTTTCAAATCATCTTTTGGATAAATCAACAAATCTAGCGGCAACCCAACTGAGATGTTTGATTTAATTGTTGAATCCATAGAAATAAGAGCACACTTGGCTGCCTCCTTTAATGGTGTAGCTTGAGTAATGACTCTATCCAAAATTGGTTTGCCATATTTGGCTTCACCAATCTGAAAATATGGCGTTTCAATAGTCGCCTCAATGAAGTTACCTGCTGCATATACCTGAAAAATTGAAGGAGCCTGCCCTTTAATTTGGCCGCCAAATATTAGATGGATATTGAAGTCAATGCCTGATTTTTTTAATTCCTCGGCATCTCGATCTCTTACTTTTCTAACAATGTCTCCAACTACCTGAGCCGCCTCAAACAGAGTAGGCGCATTCCATATGCTTGGACCATCTGGATCCGGATGATTTAAGTAATGTCTGACAGCCTGAGTAATGGCTAAATTACCTGCCGACATCAACACCATCAAACGCTCACCATCCTTCTTAAAAATAGCCATCTTTCTGAAATTGGATACGGCATCAACCCCAGCATTTGTACGACTATCTGATAAAAAAACTAACCCCTGATCCAAACGTACAGCAACGCAATAAGTCATGAAACTACACTTTCAATTTTGAACTGGTGGAAGAGCTAATGAGCGTAAATTTATGCAGCCATCTCTTCCATGGGCAACAAAAAGTCGCGACTAATACCACTACCAACGTCATTAATCCTTGATAAAAAATCCGTTAAGAAGGCATGTAACCCTTGGTCCAAAATTTCTCCAATATGTGCATCACGTAATTGAGCCAATAGGTTTCTGGCTTGTGTGATTGTTTTACTTGATTGGGAATTTTTAATTTTGCCAAGCAATTCCACAACCTCGCCTACGCATGCAGACAAAGACCTTGGCATATCTGATCTAAGAATCAATAAATCAGCTACGCGTTCTGGAGTAATCACATCACGATATACCTTGCGATAAATTTCGAACGCCGACACAGAGCGCAAAATAGCTGCCCAGTAGTAAAAATCATCTACTGAATCATGCCCCTGCTCACGCATATTTTCCGCAGTTAGCGATTTAACATCCAATAAACGTGCTGTGTTGTCTGCTCTCTCCAAGAAGGTCCCCAAGCGAATGAAGTGAAACACCTCATCACGCACCATCGTCCCATGTTGAACGCCACGAGTCTGGTGTGAACGGAACTTCACCCACTCAAAAAATTCTGATGGGGCACTATCCAACATACCATCACGCATTTTTTTCTGCGCTTCCAACCAAGTCGTATTGATGGTTTCCCATAACTCGGTAGTCATCGACCCTCTCACAGCTCTTGCATTTTCTCTAGCAGCCTGCAAGCAACGCATGATGGAGGATGGATTATTCATATCACTTACCATGAAATGAATCACATCTCTTGGCGACATCAAGACATAGCTTGCGTCAAATGCAGCAGTTAATTCTGAAATCTCTAACAAAGATCTCCATGCCTGTTCCGCCACTTCCGCAGATTGTGGCAACAAAGACATTTGATAATTAACATCCAACATACGAGCTGTATTCTCTGCTCGTTCTGTGTAACGAGACATCCAATATAGGTGGTCTGCTGTTCTAGATAACATGTTGATATCTCCTTATATTTATTAGTGCTCTAAAACCCAAGTGTCTTTGGTGCCACCACCTTGTGATGAATTAACCACCAAAGAGCCTTCCTTCAAAGCAACCCTAGTCAAACCGCCAGGCGCCATCCGCACTTCTTTTCCTGATAAAACAAACGGTCGTAAGTCAATGTGGCGAGGTGCAATACCAGAATCAACATATGTTGGACATGTCGATAAAGCCAAAGTAGGCTGTGCGATATAGCCTTCCGGATGAGCTTTTACTTTTTCCTTAAATTCAGCCACTTCTGCCTTAGTGGAAGCCGGCCCAACTAACATGCCATAACCACCAGCACCATGAACCTCCTTCACAACTAAATCAGCCATGTTGTCCAACACATACTTCAAATCATCTGGTTTGCGACACATGTATGTTGGAACGTTTGAAATTAATGGCTCTTCATCCAAATAAAAGCGAATCATGTCTGGGACATATGGATAGATTGACTTATCGTCTGCGACCCCCGTGCCTATGGCATTACAGATGGCCACATTACCAGCCTTATAAGCTCTCAGTAAACCGGCAGCACCTAATGCTGAATCAGACCTAAAAACCTCAGGATCTAAGAAATCATCATCGACTCGTCGATAAATCACATCTACCCTTTTGGCACCTTGAGTCGTTCTCATATAGACAACATCTTTTTGCACAAACAGATCTTTACCTTCAACCAATTCAACCCCCATCTGTTGCGCTAAAAAAGCATGCTCAAAGTAAGCGGAGTTGTACATACCAGGGGTTAACACAACTACGGTTGGATTGGCATGCATATTTGGCGCTGCTTGACGCAATGTATCTAGCAGTAAGTCTGGGTAATGAGCAACAGGAGCCACTCGATGTTGCGCAAATAACTCAGGAAAAAGGCGCATCATCATCTTGCGGTTTTCTAACATATAGGAAACCCCGGATGGCACTCGCAAGTTATCTTCAAGAACAAAGAATTCGCCTGTATTTTCGCCATGAGTTGCTCGGACAATATCTATACCTGCAATATGGGCATAAATATTCATTGGCACATCTACACCAACCATTTCAGGTCTAAATTGAGCGTTATTAATCACCTGCTCTTTAGCAATCACACCAGCTTTGAGGATATGCTGTTCGTGATAAACGTCATGTAAAAACATATTTAAAGCAGTAACTCGCTGACGCAAACCCGTTTCGAGGCGACCCCACTCTGAGGCAGGAAAAATTCTAGGGACAATATCAAATGGAATGGTTCTCTCCGTACCACCACTTTCGCCATACACCGCAAACGTGATACCCACTCGGCGGAACATTAGGTCGGCCTCTTCACGTCTGGCGCTTAGGTACTGATCACCCTGTTGACTCAACCATTGAGAGAATTGTTTGTAATGTGGGCGAGCCAATGTTGAGTTTTTAAAATCTCTCTCAAGATCATCTAAAGCCATCTCATCAAATGGTAATTTACGCTCCATGACCATCATGCATTACTCCCGCAGCTATTAATATAGTTATTGATGCCAAGACCTTCTGTGTAAGTCTCGCCAATGGCGTCTTTGCCACTCCCTACCCCTGAATTCCCAAACTTGCGCACCTGTGTGAACAGTTTCCAGAATCGGAATTCCTCGTTCGACATACCTACCCACAACCTTGGCGTTAGGATGTCGATAACGATTCCGATACCCCGCCTGAGCAACAGCCCAATTGGGCTGCAATGCGTCCAAGAATATTTCAGAGGAAGAAGTAGCACTACCATGGTGCGGTATAAGCAAAATAGATGCCAATTCATCAGAACGCTTATATTCATTGGCGATGATGGCTTCACCACCTTTCTCAACATCCCCTGTCAACCAGAAAGAATAGTGTTGACTCCTCACTTCAATGACACAACTTAGTGCATTTGGCTTCCCAGAATGGTGCAAGGCATCAAATGTCATCTCACCACCTGGATGCCAGACCTTGAATAAAACACCATCCCAAGACCAAGTTTGACCAGCTCTACAGGGCAATGCAGGCATCTCTAGCTCTTTAGCTCGCCGTAGCAAAAAATGCCACTCCGGCAGAGTTCCTAATAAATCACCAAATTGAATGTTTTTCATGAGGCTTAATGCACCTCCCACATGATCCGTATCTTTATGACTAATAGCCAAACGATCAATGTATGAAATGCCTTCACCACGCAAAAATGGCAGGATATTTCTGTCTCCAGCATCAGACTCAGGTGATGTTTTAGGCCCCGTGTCATATAACAAACGCTTTGTTTGCGTCTCTATCAGCACGGCAGTACCCTGACCAATATCTAAAACAGTCACCTTGAAATCACCATAGGTCAGATCATTGGATTTAGCCCACAGCAGAGGCACACAACAACACAAGCCTAATAAACGCCCTCTGTAACTTGCCAATAGAGGACCAGGCCGGATGGCATAAATAATTCCTAGAGTAGATATCGCCATCACAAATAAATTTGGCTGCGGCAAATACGCCACAGACCAAAACCATGATGACATGGGCTCCAAGAACCAAGCAACAAACTCCATACAAGTATGAGCTACCCATAATGAAGCATGACTCAATGGCTCAGGAAGTACTGCTCCTAACATAGCAAATGGAGTAACTATGAAACTAACCAGCGGGATAGCAAATGCATTCGCCAAAGGTGAAACAACAGATACCTGAGAGAACCAATATAGCGTCAACGGCAATAACGCAATCGTCACAACTGCCTGAACTCGACTGGCTTCTTTAAACGATTGCCACCATTTTTGCGAACGACTATAGCCATACTCAGATAAACCATCCTGCCCTGGCATAGCAAATAGAATCGCTGCAACCGCTCCAAATGATAACCAAAATCCTGGCGTATAAGCAGCCCAAGGATCTAAGAATAAAACAATAAATAAAGCCCACCACCAAATATCAAATGCCCTGGTAATTCGATTAGTCCAAAGCGCAACTGCAACTACTCCCACCATATACATCGTTCGTTGGGCTGGTATCTGAAACCCTGCTAGCCAGGTGTAAATCAAAGCAACTGCAAAGCCACTCAAGGCTGCTATTTTTTGAGCAGGACATATCATTGGCAGTGATCTTCTGCGCCATAAGCGATTTGCTAGCGCAGCTCCCATACCTGCCAACATCGTGACATGCAAACCCGAAATAGAAATGAGATGTCCAATACCAGTGGCGTTGAACACTCGCCAGTCTTTTTGTGAAATTGCATTTTGCTCACCCATCACCAATGCAATCAATACGCCAACGTATGGCGCATTTTCTGGCGCAGATTTTTTAATACGCTCTCGCAGATGCCATCTTGATAACTCAACGATTGTTGTAAAGCTGAGATCAAATTGATCAACCAGTGTTGGCTGCCACGATCTAGGCAAGCCTTTGGCATATGCCTTAACAGAACCTGTAGCACCCAAGTTTTGCTGAAACATCCAGCGCTCAAAATCAAATCCATGTGGATTCATTAAGCCGTGAGCTCGCTTTAATACCACCGGTAAACGCCAACGTTGGCCTGGCCTAATCTCAGGTAATACTATTTCACCTCGCCAACCTGGATACCAACCCAAAGATAAACGTTTGGGGAAATGTCCAAAATCAATTTGAATCGACTCATCATCAGACACCACTGATTCAACTGTCAGTGAAAATCGTAAAGATTGATTACCCTGACTTGGCAAACCATCCACCACACCCTCAACCAATAAAGGCACACCTTCCAAATTACTAGGCAAATCATTTTGTATTCTTTGGTAAGTTAGATACCCGGACCAAATAAATCCGATTACAAATATGACGTACACCCAAATCCAGAAAGAAACTTTATTAAGTGCTTGACTCTTTATTAATTGCAAGACTGCGATTAATGACAAACAAAATACAAGAGATGTGAGTAACCAAAACCACTCTCGCTCATTTGGCATCTGCGGTAAAAAAAGTAAAAGAGATTCCCCGGCAATGAATGCCGTCAATATGAAACGCAATAAAGCTATTGTTGGTTTGAGTTAGCGAACCGGCCAGCCTCTATTAGGCTAGCCCAACGAGGTAAGACACGCAAAGCATTGCTTGAGCAAACTGCCTGTGTTTGAGTAATTAATGATGAACGTATTTCTGCTAATACTGATGATATTTGTGGCAATTCGGCTGGTTCATTGCGGTGATACTCTTGATGTGCGAGCCAGGCAGGTGGTATGTCAGGAGCATCTGTTTCTAGAACCAAACTTTCAAATGGCAACTCTTTGGCTAAGCGTCTAATTTGGAGAGCCCTAGGAAAAGTCATGGCACCACCAAAGCCCATCAAAAAATTAAGCTTCATAAAATGCTCAGCCTGCTGAAAACTTCCATTAAAGGCATGCGCAATACCACCTGTGATTTTTTTTAATTTAAGAGCCTTTAAAATTGCATCCTGAGATCTTCTGACATGCAAGATGACTGGTAAGTCAAACTCTTTTGCCAAATCCAGTTGTGCCTCAAAAAAGAAAGCTTGATGATTAGGATCTAATTCAGGTAAAAAATAATCCAAACCAATTTCGCCAATACCCACAAATCGTGGATCATTCATAGCATCAATCACAGATTCCCTTAAAGAAATCAAATCCGATTCTTTAGCCTCAGGGGTATAAATTGGATGTATTCCCAAGGTATAGCACGTAGCTGGCAAAGTATTTGATGCATAACTAGCCAAAGCTCTTACTGTATGAAAGTCTCTAGCTCTAACTGCCGGAATCAATACACCCGAAACCCCAGATAGAGCCGCTCGCTGAATCACGCCATCACGGTCAGAGGAAAATTCATCCGCATCTAAGTGGCAATGAGTGTCTAAACACAAAGCCATCTTATATCGCCTTTAATACACCATGATCCAAACGCAAAACACGATCACACCTTGCGGCACGCAAGGGATCATGGGTCACAATAACAAATGCCGTACCTTGGTTTTTTGCTACTTCTAGCATTAAATCAAATACAGAGTCGGCAGTTTCTGCATCTAGGTTTCCAGTAGGTTCATCTGCTAAGACACAACTTGGCTTTGTCACCAATGCTCTGGCCACAGCAACCCTCTGACGTTCGCCACCCGATAAGGCCGCAGGCCGATGAGCAACGCGATGACTTAAACCCACTTTTCCAAGCATTTCCTCTGCTAAAGCTCTCGCCTGTTGCGCAGAGATACCTCTAATACGCAATGGCATAGCCACATTGTCAAGCGCACTAAATTCAGCCAAAAGATGATGGAATTGGTAGATAAACCCTAAGTGCTGATTGCGCACTTCATTTAACTGCGCATCGGAAAGATTTTTTAATGACTTACCAGCTAAATACACCTCACCTTGAGTCACGTGATCCAAAGCACCCAATAAATGTAATAGTGTGCTCTTACCCGAACCTGAGGCACCGACAATCGCCAACTTCTCGCCAGTAGCTAGCTCTAAATTGACATTCGTTAAAACTTGTACAGCGAAGCTACCCTCACCATAAGTTTTAGAGATATTTTTAGCAACTAAAGCCATATTCATGTCAGCATCTCACTCATAACGTAGCGCATGGGCTGGTTGAATTTTGGCCGCTCTCCAACTTGGATAGAGTGTAGCCAAAAGAGATAGACAAAATGCCATTAACCCAACTGTCAGTACATCACCACTTCGAACGTCGGATGGCAAACTGGATATGAAATAAATGTCTCTTGGTAAAAATTGGACTCTGAAGATGGCTTCAATGACTGGGACGATCACATCAATATTCAATGAAATCAGAAGGCCTAAGGCAATCCCACCGAGTGTTCCTAACGCACCAATCATAAAACCTTGTGCAAAAAATATCCGCTGAATCATTCCCGCACTAGCACCCATTGTTCTCAGAATTGCAATATCGCCTTGCTTATCTGTCACAGTCATCACCAAGGTCGAAACTAGATTAAATGCAGCAACGGCAATAATTAAGGTCAGAATAATGAACATCATGCGCTTCTCAGTTTGCACAGCGGCAAACCAGTTTTTATTCTGCCTAGTCCAGTCTTTGACCCATAAGCCTGGCAACTGTAATGAGAGTTCATCAGCAACTTTAGCCGCCACTTGCATATCGTCTAATTTGAGACGCAAGCCTGATGGTCCATCTAACCTCAATAAAGCTGCAGCATCTCTCCAATGAACAACAGCTAATGTGCTATCAAACTCATAATGACCACTATCAATAATGCCGATTAATTTAAAAGCCCTCATCCGTGGCGTCACACCCGCAGGATTAATGTCACCCTCTGGCACCATGATCGTAATTCGATCGCCAAGCTGAACGCCTAAAATCCCAGCAAGCTCAGCCCCCAAGGCTAAGCCAAATTCACCTTGTTTTAATCCAACAACTTTTCCTTGTATGAAATGCTTTGGAATATCAGAAACATTGCCTTCCAAATCAGGATCAATGCCGCGTAACGCAACCCCACGCATCACATCGCCACGTATTATCAAAGCCTGCGACATAATCATTGGAGCAGATCCTCTGACATGCCGATTTTTTTGAACTTTAGTGATTAATGGCTGCCAATCACCTAAACCAGATGGAGAATGAACTTCGACATGGGATAAAACAGACAGCATGCGATCACGCACCTCTTTCTGAAATCCATTCATGACAGATAAGACCACAATAAGAGCTGCTACCCCTAGGGCAATACCCAACATCGAGACAGATGAAATAAATGATAAAAAGCCGTCTTTTGAGCCAGTTTCCTTATTTTTTCCAGCCTTTCTCCTGGCGCTGGTATAGCGCCATGCAATTTCTAGTTCAATCGGCCAAATGCTCATAGCAAGCAGTTTAGCTTGGTCTTGGACAGAAGGTCTAATTGCCACCTAAAATCAGGGTTATGAAATATACGATTGCACTCATAGATGAGCAGAACCACGAATCACTGGATCGCGGTCTTGCGTATGAAAAGTTTTTGCTGGGCCCCACCAACTCCAGCGCTCCGCTTGAACTGCAATCTTATGGAATCAGCATTACTAAAAGCTCTGTTATAGCCCGTATTGAACCTGTACATATTCATGCTGCTAGAGACCACTTAGTGCTAACAAGCACTGAAATACTCGAGATTCAACAAGATGAAGCCGATACTCTTTTTGACTCAGTCAAAGATATCTTTGCTGAAATGGCTACAGCTATTTATCGCCCCAGAGCCAATCGCTGGTTTATAGAATCACCCTCGCTTCAATCACTATCAACGGTCAGTATTGAACAAGCGCAAGGACGAAATATTGATCACTGGATGCCCATCGACACAACTACTGTTGGTGTCGCTCGTCAATGGCGCAAATGGCAAAACGATATTCAAATGATCTGGTTCAATCATCCAGTTAATGAAAGAAGAGCATCAGAAGGCATGCTGCCAATTAATTCGATATGGATTAGCGGGATTGGCTCACTCTCAGACATTGAACCCAGCCCTCTATTGCAAGAGGCCACGTTGCTGCACAGCCCCAATGCTTGTTTAAGCGTTCTAGCTCGATACCTCAATAAGCAACACACCTCATCACTCACCAACAATGGCTTAGCTAACACCTTATCCCTTGTCTCTCTGAGCGACCCGAATGTCACAGAACTTTGGGATATGGCTGGCAACGCCTTGATCAGCGGTCAAATTCAAGAAATTGTTCTAATTGATTTTCCAGGAGGGCAAGAAAAAACTCGCCACATATCAATCGATCAATTTCCCAAAAAAGGTTTTGGTCCCTGGAAAAAATCTACCACTCCATCACTTCAAGATATCCTTCGCTCATGACCATTCAATTTATTGAGCGCAGCTACTCAGAAAGAAATGCCACTTACCTCGAGCAAAGTGGTGTTCATCCCGTACTATCAAAATTATTTGCGGCTCGAGGAGTTGAGAAACCTGAGGAATTAGTCTTAGAGCTCAAATATTTAATTCCACCATCTCAACTCAAGAATTGTGAAGCAGCGGCCAAATACCTAGCCAACGCTATTGAAAACAAAAAAAAGTTATTGATTGTTGCTGACTACGACTGCGATGGAGCAACAGCATGCGCAGTTGGCATGAGAGGCCTACGCGCATTAGGCCAAGCTTGGGATATTCAAATTGATTATTTTGTGCCAAACCGTTTCACATTAGGTTATGGTTTAACACCAGAGGTTGTTGAACTAGTAGCCCAACTTCCCAATCGACCGGATATCCTAATCACCGTTGACAATGGCATCGCCAGTCTTGCAGGAGTTGAGAAGGCAAACCAATTAGGTATTGAAGTATTAGTAACCGACCATCACTTGCCAGCTGATCAATTACCTTCTGCTGCATGGATTGTTAACCCAAATCAACCCCACTGTAACTTTCCAAGTAAAGCTCTGGCAGGTGTGGGTGTGATGTTTTATTTACTCATTGCACTACGTACTGAGTTACGTAATAGAGGTGCTTTCACCGCCGAAACCCAGCCTCGCTTAGAAAACTTACTAGACCTAGTAGCCTTGGGTACCGTGGCAGATGTGGCATCCCTAGATAGAAACAACAGAGTTCTAGTTTCAAATGGCATTAAACGTATTAGAAGCGGTCAAATGCAACCAGGCATAAGAGCCTTATACATAGCAGCAGGGAAAGACCCCTCTAAATCAAGCACCTTCGATCTAGGTTTCACACTTGGCCCTAGGTTAAATGCAGCTGGCAGACTA
Source organism: Polynucleobacter sp. (assembly GCA_023254115.1). Lineage (GTDB taxonomy): Bacteria > Pseudomonadota > Gammaproteobacteria > Burkholderiales > Burkholderiaceae > Polynucleobacter. Next base: position 21,895 of record JALQYK010000034.1, on the reverse strand, counting down.
GCTGACATGTCCTTGGGCATCCAATGTTTACTGTCAGACTCTCATGAAGATGCCCTTCGCCTGGCTCATGAGTTAGACCGTATGAATCGCGAACGACGCACAATAGAAGCTGGTATGCAAGAAACTGCTCTAGCTAGCCTTATAGATATAGAAGTAGGTGAACAAGCAACTCTTTGTCTTACAGATGAATCATGGCATCAAGGTGTTATCGGCATTGTTGCTTCTAGACTAAAAGAAAAATTTCACCGCCCCACCCTGATATTTGCTCCTGGAGAAGAAGCTGGTGAACCAGTACTCAAAGGTTCTGGGCGCTCCATCACTGGCTTTCACCTAAGAGACGCTCTAGATTTAGTCTCTAAGAAGCATCCTGACTTGATACTTAAGTTCGGCGGTCACGCCATGGCAGCAGGATTAACAATTCATCAAAAGTCCTTTGATACTTTTAAATCATGTTTTGAAGAAATCGCCCAAAACTTAATGACCGCTGAAACCCTGCAGCGACAACTAGCTCATGATGGCAACCTTGACCCGGACTATATTCAACCTGAACTAGGGACATTATTGGCTGCAGAAGTTTGGGGGCAAGGATTTCCGGCTCCAGTATTTGTTGGCGAGTTTGAAGTTATCAACCAAGCACTCATCCAGGATAAGCACCTAAAACTGCAACTAAAAGCGATTAAATCTGATGGCTCAAGCCATTCAAAGACGCTTAATGGCATCTGGTTTTCAAGAAATTTACCCCTCCCAAACCCCGCTAGATTGGCTTACAGACTAGTTACCGACCATTACCAGGGGGTAGCTAGAGCGCAATTACACATAGAGGCTCTCGATGAACCTTTATAATCGCGCACCATGGAAGCAGAACAACTAAATCTCATTAGCAACACCTTAGAAGACCTCCGTACTCGTACGATTGAACTTCGGAGGTATCTTTGACGTCGACAACAAAGCAGAACGCTTAGTCGAGGTCAATCAAACCCTAGAAGATCCCAAAATTTGGGATGATCCCAAACAAGCCCAAGCACTGGGTAAAGAAAAAAAGCTACTAGATGGCGTGGTTGGAACGATTAACTTCCTGACCGATAACATCACAGCTAGCCAAGAACTCCTAGAGATGGCCAAAGAAGAAGGTGATTTTGACACCATCCGCTCTATTGAGTCAGATACAGCCAACATGCGCAAACAAGTTGAGGATCTTGAGTTCCGTCGTATGTTTAGTAATCCCATGGATCCAAGCTCATGCTTTATTGATATTCAATCAGGCGCTGGCGGTACGGAAGCCTGTGACTGGGCCAGTATGTTGTTGCGTCAATATATTCGTTATTGCGAACGCAAAGGTTTTAAAGCAGAAGTTCTTGAAGTATCAGATGGCGATGTGGCAGGCATTAAAAGCGCCACAATTAAAGTCGATGGCGAATATGCCTATGGTCACTTAAGAACAGAAACTGGCGTTCATCGTTTGGTCCGCAAGTCACCTTTTGACTCCGCTAATGGCAGACATACTTCATTTACCAGCGTGTTTGTTTACCCAGAGGTAGATGATTCAATTGAAATTGATATCAATCCAGCTGATATCCGCACAGACACCTACCGCGCCTCTGGTGCAGGCGGTCAGCACATTAACAAAACTGACTCTGCGGTTCGTCTAACGCACATACCAACAGGGATTGTTGTTCAGTGCCAAAATGACCGAAGCCAACATAAGAACAGAGCTGAGGCAATGTCAATGTTGAAGTCACGCCTGTACGAGCACGAACTTCGTAAACGCCAAGCTGAGCAAGACAAACTAGAAGCTACGAAAAGTGATGTGGGCTGGGGGCACCAAATTAGGTCTTATGTGCTCGACCAAAGCCGCATCAAAGACTTACGGACTAGCGTCGAAATATCTAATACACAAAAAGTATTAGATGGTGACCTAGATGCATTCATTGAAGCCAGCCTAAAACAAGGCGTTTAACCTATTACCAATATTCATTTCCATCGGAAAGATCATGAGCCAAGAACAACAAAGTCCAATCGTTGATGAAAACCACATCATTGCAGAGCGCAGAGAAAAATTAGCTCACTTGCGTAAAAATGGTGTGGCTTTTCCTAATGATTTTGTGCCAACCCATCACGCAAATGACTTACATGCCCACTACGGCGAACTTAGCAAAGAACATTTAGCTGAGAAAAACATCACGGTTAAGGTGGCTGGCCGAATGATGCTCAAACGTGTGATGGGTAAAGCCAGCTTTGCCACAGTTCAAGATCGCACAGGTCAAATCCAGTTTTATATCAATGATGCTGATGCAGGTGCTGATGCACATAATGCATTTAAACACTGGGACATGGGTGACTTTATTGCTGCTGAAGGCGTTGTATTCAAAACAAATAAAGGCGAGCTATCAATCCTTGTTAAAGATCTACGTTTATTATCTAAATCATTACGCCCACTACCAGATAAGTTCCACGGCCTATCAGACCAAGAACTTAAGTATCGTCAACGCTATGTTGATTTAATTGTTTCACCTGAAACACGTCAAACATTTATAGCTCGCAGTAAAGCCATGGCATCAATCCGCCATCACATGCAAGACGCGGGCTTTATGGAAGTTGAAACACCGATGCTCCACCCTATTCCAGGTGGTGCAGCAGCTAAACCGTTTATCACTCACCACAATGCCTTAGATATGCAAATGTTCTTGCGTATTGCGCCGGAACTCTACCTCAAGCGTTTAGTTGTAGGTGGGTTTGAACGTGTGTTTGAAGTTAATAGAAACTTCCGTAACGAAGGTGTCAGCCCAAGACATAACCCCGAGTTCACGATGATGGAATTCTATGCAGCTTATACAGACTACAAATGGTTGATGACTTTCACTGAAGAACTCATCCGCGCCGCAGCCATTGATGCACAAGGCACCGCTGTCTTAACTTATCAAGGCAAAGCTCTTGATCTATCTAAGCCATTCCAGCGCTTAACAATTGCAGAAGCCATTCTTAAATATGCGCCCTTATCTAAGAAAGAGTACACGGCGGCGCAATTAGAAGATAAAGAATTTATCCGTTCAGAGCTTAAAAAAGCTGGTGAAGATATCAATGGTCCAACGCTTAAAAATGCAGGACTAGGTGCACTTCAATTGGCACTATTTGAAGCAACGGCTGAAGAACATCTTTGGGAACCGACTTACATCATTGATTACCCGATTGAAGTCAGTCCACTGGCAAGAGAATCAGACACTCGTCCAGGCATTACTGAGCGTTTTGAACTATTTATCACTGGTCGTGAAATCGCTAACGGTTTCTCAGAGTTAAATGATGCAGAAGATCAAGCTGAACGTTTCCGTAAGCAAGTGGAGCAAAAAGAAGCTGGTGATGAAGAAGCCATGTACTTCGACGCTGACTTTATTCGTGCACTTGAATACGGCATGCCTCCAACCGGAGGTTGCGGCATCGGTATTGATCGTCTGATGATGTTAATTACTGATTCACCGAATATTAGAGACGTTATTCTTTTCCCACACATGAGAAAAGAAGACTAATTCTAGCTAATTAACTTGAATTAAAAAGGGACCTATGGGTCCCTTTTTTACTATATACAGCAACTAGATTAATGATTTTCTTTGGCATGATTAATGGAATACTTGGGTATTTCAATCACCAAATCCTTTTGAGCGATGATTGCTTGGCAAGACAGTCTTGATTGAGGACATAAACCCCAAGCTCTATCTAACAAGTCATCTTCTAGTTCATCCGACTCATTCAAACTATCACCACCCTCACGCACAATCACATGGCAAGTTGTACATGCACATGACATCTCGCAGGCATGCTCAATTTCAATATCATTCTCTAAAAGAGCTTCACAAATGCTAGTTCCAGCAGGAGCCTCAATCACTGCACCATCCGGACAATACTCAGCATGAGGAAGAACAACAATTTGTGGCATTTTTATTTTCCTATTAAATTTCTTCTATTTTTTTACCAGAAAGTGCTTTTTTAATACTCTCGTTCATTCTACGGGCAGCAAAATCATCGGTTGCTTTAGATAAAGATTCGACTGAGCGTCGCAGCACCTGAGTATCTTTGGCTGTATCAATAAGATCTTTTAAAGCAATTAATTTGCGATGAATCACATCTAATTCATCTTCTTCTAACAAGTGCTTATCTTCAGCAAGGGCAGCTTCTACGGCTTCCACTAAACGCTTAGCGTCAACCAACTCCTCACGCAACGCTCTCGCTTGGACATCGTCAGCAGCATGGCTAAAACTATCTTGTAACATCGAAGTGATATCACCATCAGACAATCCATAAGATGGTTTAACGTTGATATTTGCCTCAACCCCAGATTGCTGCTCTCTAGCAGTAACCGATAAGAGACCATCAGCATCCACCTGATAAGTTACCCGAATACGTGCAGCACCCGCAGCCATTGGAGGAATACCTCTTAACTCAAATCTTGCCAATGAGCGACAATGATCAACAATCTCTCGCTCACCCTGCAAAACATGCACTGCTAAAGCTGTTTGACCATCTCTAAATGTTGTGAAGTCTTGAGCTCTAGCTACAGGAATAGGCGTATTACGCGGAATAATTTTTTCCACAAGACCACCCATTGTTTCCACACCTAATGACAGAGGAATGACATCAAGCAGCAACCACTCATCGCCCTTTTGTTGATTTCCAGCTAACAAGTCAGCTTGCATAGCTGCACCTATTGCTACTACCTGATCAGGATCTAGATTAGTCAATGGGGTTTGACCGAAAAGCTCCCCCACTGAACGTTGCACATGAGGCATGCGCGTAGCACCGCCAACCATGACTACGCCTTTAACATCCTCAACACTTAAACCCGCATCTCTTAAGGCTTTCTTCGCAGCCATCAAAGTTTTATTCACTAAATGCTGAGTCAACTCAAAAAACTGCGCCTGACTGATGCCCACATTAACTACCGTGCCATCACTCAATGTCACGTGTACACGAGCTAAAGGATTTTTACTTAATTGCTCTTTAACATCTTTTGACGCACTTAATAGCAAACGTGTGTCTTTATCTGAAAGTAGCTGTAACTTGGCTTGCTCTAAGACCCAACAGTACAAACGATGATCAAAATCATCACCACCTAAAGCTGAGTCGCCACCAGTCGACAATACCTCAAATACACCTTTACTTAGACGCAAAATTGAAATATCAAATGTACCCCCACCAAGGTCATAAACAGCATATAGACCCTCAGATGCATTATCTAAACCATAGGCAATTGCTGCAGCCGTAGGTTCATTCAACAAGCGTAGAACCTCGATGCCAGCTAACTTGGCAGCATCTTTAGTCGCTTGGCGTTGTGCATCATCAAAATAGGCTGGCACCGTAATAACAGCACCCACAATCTCATCGTTGAATGAGTCCTCAGCACGCTGGCGTAATCTCGCAAGAATCTCTGCAGAAACCTCAACTGGACTTTTATCACCTGAGATTGTCTTTAGCTTAAGCATGCCAGGAGCATCAACAAATTCATAAGGCATTGCTTCAGCATGAGCAACATCTTTGAGCCCACGCCCCATAAATCTCTTTACTGAAATGATTGTATTTTTCGGGTCACCATTGGCGTTTTGCAAAGCTTGATAGCCAGCCTGCGTAGCTCCACCTGGCAAGTATCGAATCACTGATGGCAATAACTTTCTACCTTGATCATCAGCCAAGACCTCAGGCAATGCATTTTTCATAGCAGCCACGAGTGAGTTAGTCGTACCTAAATCGATACCCACAGCAATACGACGTTGGTGTGGGGCAAGCGATTGACCAGGTTCAGCAATTTGTAATAAAGCCATAAATGTTTTAACTAATAGTTATGCTGATATTGCTTCTTCAAGCTCAACACTGAATTTATCTATAAATAGTAACGCTCTTAATTTTTGTGCAGCCAACTCAAAATTTTTTTCGCCATCAATTGCCTGCTCCACTTCCTTTAAAACAGCTTTCTTTGTTTTTTCAACTTCAGCATATAACTGCTCTAAGCCCACAACATCATTGCGCACATCATCTAAGGCCTCCCGCCACTCCATTTGTTGCATCAAAAACGAGGCAGGCATCGCAGTATTCGTTTCAAGCTGTGGATCAACGCCATTTTTAGTACAGAGATATAAGCCTCTTTGAATAGGATTCATAAGGGTTCTGTACGCACTATTAGCCAAAGTAGCCATTTGCATAGAAACTCTTTTTTCAGCATCACTACCACCGGCATGCAAATCCGGATGAACTTGTTTCTGAACAGTTAGATAAGCAGACTCCAAAGCCTGCCTATCAATATTAAATTGTGGCTTTATTTGAAATAAGGCAAAGTAATCATCAAACCCTGAAAGATTCGCCACAACCACACTCATCTTTCACATTAGGATTTTGAAACTTAAATCCCTCATTCAAACCCTCACGCACATAATCTAGCTCTGTGCCATCGAGATAAGCGAGGCTTTTCGGGTCCACATATACTTTCACCCCTAAAGATTCAAACATCGTATCCTCAGGCAAAACCTCGTCAACGTACTCTAGTTGGTATGCCAAACCAGAGCAACCCGTGGTGCGTACACCTAAGCGCAGACCAATACCCTTACCACGTCGCTCAATGTAACGAGTGATGTGCTTGGCCGCTTTTTCAGTCAGAGTAATAGCCATGATTATTTTGAGTGTTTCTCTTTGTAATCAGCTACGGCCGCCTTAATTGCATCCTCAGCCAAAATTGAGCAGTGAATTTTTACAGGTGGTAAAGCTAACTCTTCAGCTATTTGTGAATTTTTAATTTCTAACGCTTGATCAAGAGTTTTACCCTTAACCCACTCAGTTACTAGTGATGAGGATGCAATAGCAGAACCACAACCATACGTCTTGAACTTGGCATCTTCAATAATGCCTTGATCATTCACGCGAATTTGCAACTTCATAACGTCACCACAAGCTGGGGCACCTACCATGCCCGTACCAACATGATCATCACCCTTTTCAAAAGAACCCACGTTGCGTGGATTTTCATAGTGCTCGATTACTTTTTCACTGTATGCCATATTTAACTCCGAATATTTTCAATAGATTATTAGTGAGCAGCCCACTGGATCGTATTTAAATCAACGCCGTCTTTGTACATTTCCCAAAGTGGGGATAAATCTCTTAACTTAGCAATCTTGCCCTTCACTAGATCAATTGTGAAATCAACATCCTCAACAGTTGTAAAACGACCAATCGTGAAACGAATTGAGCTATGCGCTAACTCATCATTGCGACCCAATGATCTTAAAACGTAAGATGGCTCTAGTGATGCTGAAGTACAAGCAGAGCCTGAAGACACAGCAATATCCTTCAAAGCCATGATCATCGACTCGCCTTCAACGTAGTTAAAGCTGATATTTAGATTGTGAGGAATACGCTGATCCATATCACCGTTGAGGTAAACCTCTTCGATTTGGTTCAAGCCATTCCACAAGCGATCTCTTAGCATACGGATACGCTCGTTCTCGCTAGCCATCTCTTCACGAGCAATACGGAAACACTCACCCATACCCACAATTTGATGCGTAGCCAGCGTACCTGAGCGCATACCGCGCTCATGACCACCACCGTGCATCTGAGCCTCAATGCGAATTCGTGGTTTGCGACGTACAAATAATGCACCGACACCTTTCGGACCGTATGTCTTGTGAGCTGAGAAGCTCATTAAATCAACTTTGAGCGTTTGTAAATCAATGGCAACCTTACCAGTTGCTTGAGCCGCATCAACGTGAAACACAATGCCTTTCTCACGACAGAACTCACCAATGCGCGGGATGTCTTGAACTACCCCAATTTCATTATTAACAAACATGACTGACACAATAATGGTGTCTGGACGAACAGCTGATTTGAATGCTTCAAAGTCAATCAAACCATTAGGTAGTACATCTAAGTAAGTCACATCGTAACCTTCGCGCTCAAGCTCACGACAGGTATCTAAAACCGCTTTGTGCTCAGTTTTAACAGTGATGATGTGCTTACCTTTTTCTTTATAGAAATGCGCAGCCCCTTTAATGGCTAAGTTATTACTTTCTGTTGCACCGCTTGTCCAAACGATTTCTCTTGGATCGGCACCAACTAACTTAGCAACCTCGGCGCGAGCATTTTCAACTGCCTCCTCAGCACTCCAACCATATGCATGACTACGTGAAGCCGGATTACCAAACTGCTCACGTAAATATGGAATCATCACATCAACAACTCTAGGGTCAACAGGTGTTGTTGCTGAATAGTCCATGTAAATTGGGAAATGCTCTGGACTAAACATAGGTACTGGTTTAGGTGATGACATTCTTATTTCCTCTTATCTCAGTATTTTTTATAGTTCTAATTAATTAATTTGCTGTGCAAAGGTGAACACTGAATTAGCCAACGGCTTTTTCTTAATGTCTGAGTCAGCCTTATCTAGGGCAGGCTTACCTGCTTTCTGGATTTCAGCTTTTACTTTGGTTTCACGCACTTCATGACTGTGCACACGGCCTTCTTGTTGCCTTGCCAAATCCGCAAGTGAAACTGAGCTTAAGTACTCAACCATTTTTTGATTTAAGTTGGCCCACAAATCATGGGTCATGCAACGACCATGACCACCCTCATCACCATGGCAATTACCTTTGCCGCCACACTGAGTTGCATCAAGAGGCTCATCAACAGCAATAATGATGTCAGCGACAGTTACCTGATCAGCTCTTCGCGCTAAGGTGTATCCACCACCAGGTCCACGGGTACTTTCAACGATGTCAAAACGACGCAACTTACCAAACAGCTGCTCAAGGTATGAAAGTGAAATATTTTGTCTCTGACTAATGCCAGCAAGAGTTACTGGACCATGTGATTCACGCAAAGCTAAATCAATCATCGCAGTGACTGCAAAACGTCCTTTAGTTGTTAGTCTCATGTCTTACCTCGTCTTAAATGGATTACTTATATGGGCAATACCTGACTTCTAAGCTCAAGTTTATCAGATACCTGATAAATATGCTCGGGTAATAGTTTGCAATACCCCAATAAATTAGATTAATCTAATTAAATCAATTATTTAGGCGGTAAAATTAATGACTTAAAGTCAGCTCTAATGCGCTCACGGACCGCCCTATACAAGCGCTGTCTGTCTAATGCCGGCAAATCTCTGGACCTCAATGCCATGTTAAATGCCAATGAAAAACTAACTAGAACATTCACGGCACCAATTAATAGAATCCCAACAAGACCAAGCCAAAAGCCACTCATCAAGAATGTCTTCCAACCAAGCGCAGTGACTGCAGCAGCAAACTGCCCTGCTGACAAAGTCACATGTCGTATATCTAGACCAAACCCTAAGAAAGCCATAAAGGCTGGGCCATAAATTAATAAAAAGCCCAATGAAATATTTGCAGCTACAACAGAAATATTGTCACGCCACCAACGTGCCCAACGCTCAGCACGCTCTTGTCCAAAAACAATATTTAATCTTCTGTTGTAGTGAATGACATCCTGAATGCGGTGCAAAACAAACCAGTTATCAACTAAACCAGCAATCAGGCTAGATAGCCAAAGTAGCACGCCAGTAAAGGCTGCAAAAAATAATGCTCCACTAAAAGGTGAAACCGTTTGCAAAATAGCTTGAGCCTTAATAGCACTCATGGTGGGCGAGCCAATGATGAAAATAATAGCCACTTGAATAAGAATGACTAGAGGCACTACCATGACCAAATTACCAAAAATAGAAGCCGCCTGAGACCTCATCAGAGCCATAGAGCGATCAACAAAGTTTTTTAAACCTTCACTGGTGTGGGTTTGATCTAGTAGCTGCGCCAGTGCAGGAGCCGTGATAGCAGGTTGCTTAGTCGCTAACGTGAAATTGGCAAACTGTATTAACAAAAAACTACCAGCGTAGTTGGCAGCAAGCAGTAAATTCTCGAAAAATCTAACCAAGCCGAGATTGGCAATCAAGAACTTAAGATAAACCGTCCCAGCAACAACCGCACCACCACCAAGAGATTTTTTGAGCATTGCAAAATACTCATGGCGAGTCCCGGCAATATAGTGATCACCTGCCTCAGCACTTCTCTCGACAACCTTACGAGATAACAAGGCAAAAGATTGCTCAGCTAAGCGCTTCACACTACGGTGACCTTGTACTGTGAGAATTAAGTTAGCAACCAATGTGGAGTAATTTTGTAACTGATCGCGGTACAACCATGCCTGTAACAACATCTCAACTCTGGCTAAACGCAAACGCATCGTTTCAACTTGGAAAACAGTTTCAATAGACACACCATTCTCATCAAGATGAGAATACACATCATCACAAGCGATGTAGCAAGCATCAATCACATCTTTAAAGTCTTTTAAATATGCTTGATAAACGTGCTCATTTAAACGTGGTTCATCCTTAAGAATCTCTTCTGCGAGTCTACCTAGCTTGTAAAACGGCGAGTGCTGCCCACTAACCTCTCTAAGCCTAGATCTAACTGAATAACTGAGACCAGCTGCGCCAATGTAACTAATCAATATGTGAATAGCCTCAGAAATATCTTTGAATAAGTTAGAGGCCTCAACCGTCTGCTCTTGATAGTGCAATAGATCATGTAAAGCAATCAATGTGTCACGATCCAAATCATGCACCCAAGATGCATCGTGATCGCCCACAAATCCCAAAGCAAATAAAACTGCTAATTCTGATTGATTAGGCGGAGGAGCTATTAGTCTATGACGAACACGCTCAGAGATTTCCCCAAAAAAGCTAGGCTTGGTAGCTACGCCCGTGTCACAAAGTAAGGAGAGCGCATCGTTATCTCGCAAAATACTTCTGAGTAATTGCGCAATCTTTAATTTAACCTCTGAACGTTGCTCTAATAACTTCAGAAAAGCTTTGAGACGAATGTGCTCCGGATGCCCCTCTAGGACTACCGTACCAACCTTTGCCTTATCTTGACCTTTTTCGGTTTTATCTTGACGACGCAACCAATACCCTACCTCGACCAACCATCGATTGCGCTCAGCCAAACTAGCAGATGCGTCAGGCACCACCAAAAGACTATCGAGAGCCAATGATGAGTCTCCAGAGTCTTTCCACAGCGCCCATAGACGTCGTATATTTTTTAAACCTAGCATCTGACTAATTTCCGTTTAATTGAATCGTATCGTGTAACTCAGCACCAAAAACCATCGCCTTTAATTTCAGGAGTTGATCACGTGCTTGTGCAGCTTTCTCAAACTCTAGATTCTTGGCGTGCTCTACCATCATTTTTTCTAACTGCTTAATCTCTTTTGCCAACTGCTTTTCGCTCATATCTTCATAGTGAGCTTTTTCTTCTGCATATTTTAGCTCTTGACGTTTTTCATCAACGTCATAAACGCCATCAATAATATCTTTGATACGTTTGACCACACCTTTAGGCTCGATCCCATGAGTTTTATTGAACTCTGTTTGCTTAGCACGTCGGCGCTCTGTTTCACCAATCGCCTTTTTCATTGAATCAGTGATCTTATCGGCATACAAAATAGCTGTGCCATTGACGTTCCTAGCCGCTCGACCAATCGTTTGTATCAAACTACGCTCAGAACGCAAGAAACCCTCTTTGTCCGCATCCAAAATAGCAACCAAAGAAACTTCAGGAATATCCAATCCCTCTCTCAATAAGTTAATTCCAATTAAAACGTCAAAAACACCTAAACGTAGATCTCTCAAAATCTCTACACGTTCCACCGTATCGATATCCGAGTGGAGATAACGCACTTTGATTCCGTTATCTGACATAAATTCTGTTAATTGCTCAGACATACGCTTGGTTAAAGTTGTAATCAACACGCGCTCCCCAACTTTGATACGCGCATGAATTTCTGATAGAACATCATCAACCTGAGTGCTAGCTGGTCGGACGTGTATTACCGGATCCACAAGACCAGTTGGGCGCACCACTTGCTCCACCACTTTATCGGCATGTTCTTCTTCATAAGTGGCAGGAGTGGCAGAAACAAAAATCACTTGACGCATTTTTGTTTCAAATTCTTCAAATTTGAGCGGTCTATTATCCATTGCAGAAGGTAGGCGGAAGCCATACTCGACAAGAGTCGATTTACGGGCTCTGTCACCGTTATACATACCATTTAACTGACCAATTAATACGTGACTCTCATCTAAGAACATCAGAGCATCTGGCGGTAAATAGTCAACCAAGGTCGGAGGTGCCTCACCCGGCTTAGCACCAGATAAATGTCTCGAATAATTTTCAATACCTTTACAAAAACCAAGCTCTGAAAGCATTTCAATATCAAAGCGTGTTCTTTGCTCTAAGCGTTGCGCCTCAACCAATTTACCCTCTTTGACATAGAAATCTAAACGCTCTCGCAGTTCAGCCTTAATTGTCTCTATGGCTCTTAAAACTGTTTCCCTCGGAGTGACATAATGCGAACCTGGATAGATGGTAAAGCGCGGAATACGTTGACGTATACGCCCCGTTAAGGGATCAAAGAATTGCAAGCTATCGACCGTATCATCGAATAAATCAATACGCACCGCTAACTCATTATGCTCGGCAGGGAATACATCAATCGTATCCCCCCGCACTCTAAACGTGCCACGCGAGAAATCAACATCATTACGCTCGTATTGCATGGCAATCAAACGACTCACCACATCTCGTTGACTTAACTTATCGCCCTGACGAACAGTTAAAACCATTTGGTGATAATCGCCAGGATTACCAATACCGTAAATCGCAGACACAGTTGAAACAATGATTGTGTCGCGACGCTCTAGCAAACTTTTAGTTGCAGACAAACGCATTTGTTCAATGTGTTCATTGATAGAAGAATCCTTTTCAATGAACAAGTCTCTGGTTGGTACATAGGCTTCTGGCTGATAGTAATCGTAGTAACTCACAAAATACTCAACAGCATTTTGTGGAAAAAATTCTCTAAATTCACTATATAACTGCGCAGCCAACGTTTTATTCGGTGCAAAAATAATTGCAGGTCGACCCAGACGTGCAATCGTATTGGCCATGGTGTATGTCTTACCTGACCCAGTAACACCTAACAAGGTTTGGTAGATCAAACCATCTTCCACACCTTCCACAAGTTGTGCAATCGCCTCAGGCTGGTCACCTGCTGGTGGAAATGGTTGATGCAAGAGAAATGGTGACCCCGGAAACTGAATCACGTTTTCACTGGAATCAGAACTCTGCAAATCTAATTTTTTTACTGGCTTTTTTGGCATCTCGGCTATCATTCTAGGCTTGCTTGAACTTTCTAACATATTTCATACTATGAGCCTCTTTTCAAACGTTGAACTTGCCCCACGCGACCCTATCCTAGGCCTTAATGAAGCCTACAATGCAGACAGCCGTACAACCAAGGTAAATCTTGGGGTTGGCGTCTATTTCACTGACGATGGAAAGATTCCATTATTGCGCGCAGTACAAGCCGCTGAAAAGCAAATGATGGAAAAATCTGCTGCTCGCGGCTATCTTGCCATCGAAGGTATTGCTGCCTATAACCAAGGTGTTCAAAATCTACTATTCGGCAAAGATTCTGCCATTTTGACTGCTGGTCGTGTTGTCACAGCCCAAGCAGTTGGTGGTACTGGTGCCCTAAAAATCGGTGCTGACTTCTTAAAACGCTTGGTTCCTAATGCAACTGTAGCTATTAGCGATCCAAGTTGGGAAAACCATCGTGGTATTTTTGAGAGTGCTGGCTTTCCTGTTCAGAACTACACCTACTACGATCCAGAAACCCGTGGCGTTAACTTTGCCGGCATGGTCAAGTCTTTAGAGGCCTTGCCTGCAAAATCTGTTGTTCTTCTTCATGCATGCTGTCACAACCCTACTGGTGCGGATTTAACTGCTGCGCAGTGGCAACAAGTTGCAGCACTTTGTAAAGCCAAAGACCTCATTCCATTCTTGGACATGGCCTATCAAGGCTTTGCTGATAGCATCGATGAGGATGGTGCGGCTGTACGTTTATTTGCCGATGCTGGCCTTTGTTTCTTTGTATCTAGCTCATTCTCCAAATCATTCTCTTTGTATGGCGAGCGTGTTGGAGCTCTATCAATTGTGACTGAGAGCAAGGATGAATCAACTCGAGTAATGTCTCAATTAAAACGAGTGATTCGCACAAACTACTCTAATCCTGCTATTCATGGTGGCACTGTAGTCGCAACAGTACTTAATGACCCAGAATTACGTGCAATGTGGGAACAAGAACTAGCTGAAATGCGTGACCGCATCAAATTGATGCGTAACACTTTGGTATCTAAATTGGCTGAAGCTGGTGCTAAACGCGATTTTGGCTTCGTTAATGACCAAAGGGGTATGTTCTCCTATTCTGGCTTGACAGCAGACCAGGTTGAGCGCCTAAGAGCCGAGTTTGGCATTTATGCTGTTTCTACGGGTCGAATTTGTGTAGCCGCCCTCAACAGCAAGAATATTGATGGTGTGGCCAAAGCAGTAGCTTCTGTACTTTAACTCATTATAATCAATGTCTTAGACAACATTTTGGTGCTTAATGCGCCAAAATGTTGCATTGCACAAATTGATATTTTTGAGGATAATCAGTCCTAGTGTAAAAAGTGCTTAAACGCATACGAGTTCAAAAAGTAGTGATTGAACCTTTTTTAGATTTCGGGAGATTAGTTAATGCTGTATCAATATCAAGAGTTTCAAAGAGCCTTGTTGCAACCTCTGACAGCGTGGGCACAAGCTACAGCTAAAACCTTCGTTAATCCAAGCAATCCGCTATCACTATTACCATCAGCAACACGAATTGCTGCAGGTTACGAACTACTCTACCGTCTAGGTAAAGAATACGAAAAACCAGAATTTAGAATCAAGACTGTGGTGGCCCACGGTAAACCTGTGGCTATTAATGAGTTCACAGTGGTGGATAAGCCATTCTGTAAATTGGTTCGCTTTAAACGCTTCTCAGACGATGTCAATGTCATCAAAAAACTCAAAGAAGACCCAGTAGTTTTGATCGTGGCTCCTTTGTCTGGTCACCACTCTACCTTGTTAAGAGATACGGTTCGCACACTTTTGCAAAACCACAAGGTCTACATCACTGATTGGGTTGATGCACGTCTAGTGCCATTAGAAGATGGCAGCTTCACACTTGATGACTATGTTCATTACGTCCAAGACTTTATTCGTGCCATCGGCGCCAAAGACTTAAACGTATTATCAGTTTGCCAACCAACAGTACCTGTGTTGGGTGCCATTTCCTTAATGGCATCAAATGGTGAAGTTACACCAAGAACCATGACGATGATGGGCGGTCCAATTGATGCTCGCAAGAGCCCGACCATGGTTAACTCTACAGCAACTAATAAATCATTTGAGTGGTTTGAGAACAATGTTGTGTACACCGTTCCACCTCCACATCCAGGTGCAGGACGTCGTGTATATCCAGGCTTCTTGCAACATACCGGTTTCGTTGCCATGAACCCAGATCGCCACCTACAGTCACACTGGGATTATTTCCAAGACTTGGTTAAGGGTGATAAAGATGATGCGCAAGCGCACATCGAGTTTTATGACGAATACAACGCTGTTTTAGATATGGATGCAGATTATTATTTACAAACTATTAAAACAGTATTCCAAGACTTCTCATTACCAACTGGTAAATGGGTAGTTGGTGGCAAGCTAGTAAAACCACAAGACATCAAGACCACCGCTCTACTCACAGTAGAAGGTGAACTAGATGATATTTCTGGCAGCGGTCAAACAAAAGCAGCCCATGGCTTATGTAAAAACATCGCCGAGAATAAGAAACAACACTTTGAAGTAAAAGGTGCTGGTCACTACGGTATTTTCTCAGGCCGTCGTTGGCGTGAAATTGTTTACCCAGAAATTGGTGCGTTTATTCGTAAGCATGCGATCAAAGGTAGCAAGACAGCCAGCGCTAAAGCAGTTTCTAAGGCAACTCCAAAAGCAGTTAAAAAAGTGGTCGCTAAAAAAATTGCTGTGAAAAAAGCAGCCGTGAAGAAAGTTGCCGTCAAAAAAACTACTGCAAAGAATGCCTAAAACAATAGACGGTCGCAACGACCTGTTTGACCGTCTATTTGCTGCACTACCTCAAACCCAATGTACTAAGTGCGGTTACCCAGACTGTAGAGCCTATGCGAAGGCAATCTCTACGGGAGAAGCACTACACAATCAATGCCCACCAGGCGGTCAAGAAGGTGTTGACCGTCTATCAAAAATACTTAACAAAGATTCATTAACACTAAACCCTACAAATGGTGAGGAACGCCCACGACCTTTAGCCGTAATTGAGTCTAAAGCATGTATTGGCTGCACATTATGTATTCAGGCTTGTCCAGTGGATGCAATTGTTGGCGCATCAAAACAAATGCATGTGGTACTTAAAGATTGGTGCACTGGTTGTGATCTATGCATCCCCCCATGCCCAGTTGACTGCATCACTATGATTTCGGTAACAGGTGATAAAACGGGCTGGAACGCATGGAATGAGGAGCAAGCTAAGATTGCAAAAGATCGTTATGAGTCTCGCCAAAAGCGTTTAGAGCGCGAAGAACTAGATAACACGAGACGTCTTGCTGTCAAGGCACAAAATAAAGCAAAAGCTCTCGATCTAGAAAGTGCAAGTACAGATTCCGAAAAAAGTGAGATTGAACGCAAGCGTGCAATCATTGCAGCAGCCATGGCAAGAGCCAAAGAGAAACTAAGGTAATTACAGCAAGCGCTTAATTAACTCAACATAAGTAACCATGTCAGGCGGCGTACCATCACGTTGCGCACTCCAAAGAACTTGCCCCAAACACTCCATGATTCTGTGTTGAGCCTCATGCTCTGAATCTAACTTGATAGTCAGTTGCCTACTTGCCTCACGAATACCTGGCGGCTGATCAATTTGTACTTGCTCTGTAATTGACATGTGCATTGATAAATGCAAAAAAGGATTAGTTTGTCCTTTTTCAGGTGTGTATTCTGCTTCCTTTGCTTGCTGCGGGTCATTCAAAAGAGCATGGTATTCAGGATGCTCCACCATCCACCGCGCAGCTATTGACTCCATCGGCGACAAAATACCCAAAGCTTGATGCTTACTCCAAGCATCACAGAAAAATTGCCTGACCTCTTCACGGCTTGGATTAAATAAACTCATTTTGAAAAATTCTTTTCTTTAAATGAACACAAAGGCTCAACAATACATTGACCACACTCAGGCTTCCTAGCTTTACATGTATATCTACCATGCAGAATTAACCAATGATGCGCATCTATTAAAAACTCTTTGGGAACACGCTTTAATAATGCCATTTCTACAGCCAGAACATCCTTACCAGGCGCTAGCCCAGTTCTATTAGAGACTCTAAATATGTGCGTATCAACAGCCATGGTTGGGTGGCCAAATGCCGTATTCAGAATCACATTGGCGGTCTTTCTACCAACCCCAGGTAAAGCCTCTAAGGCTTCACGATCCTCAGGCACCTCACCATGATGGCGCTCCATTAACAATCGGCAAGTTTCAATCAGGTGTTTTGCTTTTGTTTTATATAAGCCAATATGCTGTATGAAAGGAATCAAACCTTTTTCACCCAAGTCATAAATGGCTTTGGGAGTGTTAGCGATTGGAAATAAAATGCGCGTGCCCTTATTCACAGAAACATCTGTTGCTTGCGCGGATAGTAAGACCGCAGCCAAAAGCTCAAACGGAGTGCTGTACTCAAGCTCTGTGGTGGGCTTGGGGTTGTTGCTCTTGAGTGCCTCAAAAAAAGCTCGGCGTTTTTCTGAGTTCATTGCCAATTTATTGTGCGCCTAAAACGTCAATGAGCTTTTGTTTCAGTGCTGGAACTTTTGCAAATTGTGATGCCAAATGTTGCGCATCAGGATCTCTAACAGGAACTGACCACACTGAGCCAGGGAATGTTTTATCTTGCTGATATCTCGGAATTACATGCCAATGTAAATGTGGAACCATATTACCTAAAGCCGCCAAATTAACCTTGTCTGGTCGCATCACTTCGATAATAGCCTGCTCCACTTTCATCACTGTTTGCATCAAGGTTGAACGATCAGTAATCGCAAGATTTGTCATTTCTGAAACATGTGCATTCCAAATGACTCGACAAAAGCCTGGGTAATCTGGCTCATTCGCCAAAATTACGCGCAACACATCATTTTTCCAAATGAGGTCTCCACCATCTGCTGTACATAAAGGGCAATTTGCATTCATGGTGTTATTTTCGCTCACTTTAATTTTTACGCAATAAAAAAGCCCGGCTTATGGCCGGGCTGATCAACTAAGGCGTGATACGCCAGAGTTAATGACTTCTTAGTGGAACTGTTCTTCTTCTGTTGAACCAGTCAAAGCTGTTACAGATGAAGCACCACCTTGAATCACTGTTGTTACTTCGTCGAAGTAACCAGTACCAACTTCTTGTTGGTGTGAAACGAAAGTGTAACCACGGTCACGAGCTGCGAACTCAGGCTCTTGAACTTTTTCAACGTATGCAGACATACCGCGTGCAACGTAGTCTTGAGCCAAGTCGAACATGTTGTACCACATTGAGTGGATACCAGCCAATGTGATGAATTGGTACTTGTAACCCATTGCACCAAGTTCACGTTGGAACTTAGCAATAGTTGCATCATCCAAGTTCTTCTTCCAGTTAAATGATGGTGAGCAGTTGTATGCCAACATCTTACCTGGGTGCTTAGCGTGAACAGCTTCGGCAAACTTGCGAGCAAATTCAAGGTCAGGTGTACCAGTCTCACACCACACCAAGTCAGCGTACTCAGCATAAGCAATAGCACGTGAAATAGCTTGATCAAGACCTTTCTTAGTCTTGTAGAAACCTTCTGCAGTACGCTCACCTGTCAAGAATGGCTTATCGTTTTCATCGTAGTCTGATGTCAACAAGTCAGCAGCTTCAGCATCTGTACGAGCAATCACCAATGTAGGAACGCCACAAACGTCAGCAGCCATACGAGCAGCGATCAATTTTTGGCAAGCTTCTTGTGTTGGAACCAACACTTTACCGCCCATGTGACCACACTTCTTAACAGAAGCCAATTGGTCTTCCCAGTGAACACCAGCAGCACCAGCTTTGATCATTGACTTCATCAATTCGAATGCATTCAATACACCACCGAAACCTGCTTCAGCGTCAGCTACGATAGGAGCGAAGCAATCGATGTAACCCTTGTCACCCTTTTCGATACCTTTAGAGTGTTGAATCTCGTCAGCACGACGGAATGTATTGTTGATACGCTCAACAACTTTAGGTACTGAGTCAACTGGGTACAAAGATTGGTCAGGATACATAGAAGCGTATGTATTGTTATCAGCAGCAACTTGCCAACCTGACAAATAGATAGCCTTAACACCAGCTTTAACTTGTTGCATCGCTTGACCACCAGTCAATGCGCCTAAACAGTTAACGTATGGCTCGTTATTAACCAAGTTCCATAGTTTTTCTGCACCACGGCGTGCCAATGTGTGCTCGATTTGGAAAGAACCACGTAGACGAACTACGTCAGCTGCTGTGTAACCACGCTTAATACCTTTCCAACGTGGGTTTGTATCCCAATCTTTTTGCAATGCATCGATTTCTTGTTGACGTGTTGACATGTTTCTCTCCCTGTAAATAACAAAAAATGTGTTCATAAGACATATACAAAAGTAATTTTCGTGTCTTATGTCTTATATAAGAGTTTATGTATTTGTTTAAAAGATTGCAAGCATTTATTTGGTAGACTGCAAATAAAATAAGCCATTTAAATCAATGGCTTATTTTAAATATTCCGTATTATGGAATGCTAATTCATAGCTTGCAATGCAATATCGTTACAAGAAATTTACTTAAATTAACGGACGATCAGCGACCAACACACCATCCTCGTCTGCGTAAATCATGTCTCCTGGCTTGACGCTTGTACCAGCGATATCCACAACAAGGTCTCGCTCGCCAACATTACGTTTCACGCTCTTTTGAGGATGAGCTGCAAGCGCACGAATACCAACTTTAGATTCAGCTAGCTCAAGGGTATCTCGCACACAACCATTCACCAAAATACCCGCCCACCCATTCTTCTCAGCTAAAACACCTAAATTGCCGCCAACCAAGGCACAGCGCATAGAACCACCACCATCAATCACCAAGACTCTGCCCTGGCCTGGCTCATCCAATAGAGTTCTTACCCAAGTGTTGTCTTCAAAAACTTTTAACGTAACTGCTGCACCCTTAAACTGACTCAAGCCGCCATAAGCCTTGAATACTGGTGCACAAACACGTAACTCACCTTTTGTAATTAAATCTTCGTTGGCATCACAAATATCCGTGGTCGCAAAACTCATTAAAACTCTCCCAAACTTAAATTGATGTATTTTTTAATTGCACTGTGCGATTATTTTCGCCTACTCGATATGCCGTGAGCAAGGCTGACAACAAAAAGCCAGCTATCAGCACAAAGACTCCTGGTACAAAACTCCAATCCATTAATAAGCCAAACAATAATGGCCCCAAGGCCAAACCAGAATCAAGACCAGAGTAAACAACACCAAACACCCTACCAGATGCTTCCTTAGGTGTTGCTGTTCGAATCATTAAATCTCTAGATGGTCCAGAGATGCCTACACAAAAACCCATTAACGTGAATAAGCTCATCATAGAAGAGCCAGATACCCAAGCTAACGAAATCAATACAGAAATTGCGCTAGCGGTCACAAAACCAAGGGCAATAATACGATCAGGTGCCTTAGCTCTGGCTGCAATAAAGCCACCTAAGAACATACCACCTGCACTAGCTAACATATAGGACGAATAGGCAGTGGTTGTCAGTGCAACAGGAAGGTCATAAAGTATTTGCATAGCCGTTGGCGCGAAACTTTGAACTCCACTTAAGGCTAGAGCGCTTAAGAAAAAGAACCCCCAACAAAGCCATACCGTTTTTAATTTTAAGAAAGTGAGTGAGAATGGTGAACCATTCTTTTTAATGTGGGCCTCATGAGCTCTTTGCTCATCAGTACCTAATAAAACCTGTCGCCTCACAAACAATAGAATCAAAATTGCACTAGCAATTAGAGCAGCTACCAACAGAGCCTGACGCCATCCCGCTAAGGTCGTGACACTTACTAACACAGCGGGAGACACTGCCCAACCCAAGGCGCCTGATACCCCATGCATCGAGTACGCATGCGCAACTCGCTCTGGTGAAACTCTTCGATTTAAGAGCGTGTAGTCAGCCGGGTGAAATACGCCATTGCCCATACCAGCAATGGCTGCCCCAATTAATAAACCCGTATAACCATCTGCTGTTGCAAGCAATAACGCAGAAACTGCTAAAGAACCAACACCAAAAAAAAGAACTCTAAGCGGTCCTGAGTGATCGACCCAAAAACCAGCAGCAGCCTGAATGATCGTCGATATCACAAAGAACATGGTCATCAAAAAACCAAGTTCGGCATAACTCAAGCCAAACTCAACCTTCAACCAAGGAAATAATGGCGCAAGTATTAAATGATAAAAATGAGAGGTGCCATGGGCTAAGCTAACTAAGCCAATAACCTCCGCGTCTTTGCGAATAGTCATTGGCTGATGTTACTACGACTTGCCTAAAACGGCTTTTAGTTAGCTTTAGTGAACAACCCGGTCAAACATAAAGGCACCCTTCTTATCTACATCAACAGGCACGATATCTTTGGGACCAAACTTACCTTCCAAAATTAACTTGGCAACTGGGTTTTCGATGTATTGCTGGATAGCTCTTTTTAGAGGTCTTGCACCAAAGACTGGGTCATAACCTGCTTCCGAGACCCTAGCTAAAGCAGCATCACTCACCTCTAAAACCATATCCATCTTCGCTAAGCGCTCACTCAAACGCTTCAATTGAATCTTAGCAATTGAAGCAATGTTCTTCTGATCAAGACCATGGAA
>JALQYK010000030.1 GCA_023254115.1 Polynucleobacter sp. | reverse complement strand
CGCAGTTGCTTAATTGCCGAATCAAGTAAATCAGGCATGATCAACGCGTAATACGCAATACCTTTACAGCACTTTCACATGCAGTCTTTACATCGCCTGAAGTTGCGCCAACAAAATTTATATGGCCCATCTTTCTACCATAACGAGGCTCAGCTTTTCCGTAAAGATGTAATTTTGTTTTTGGCTCTTTTAGAATTTCATTCCAAAGTGGCTCAGATTGCTGGCCATTAATGAGCCACTCGTCCCCCAAGATATTCAACATGATGGTTGATTGAACTAATTCAGTGCTACCTAGAGGAATCCTTGCCATCGCTCGAACTTGTTGCTCAAACTGACTAGTAATACATGCATTCTGTGTGTAGTGCCCAGAATTATGGGGACGTGGCGCAATTTCATTAGCAACAATGTCACCACTCTTCAACACAAAAAATTCCACACACAAAACACCAACATAGTCCAAGCGCCTAATAATCGCTTTAGCAGCCTCAATAATCTTCTTTTCTTGCGTTGGGTTTATAGATGGCGCCGGCACTGTCGTTGTATGCAAGATACCTGACTTATGAATATTTTCAGCAACGGGATAGGCCACCACCTGATCATCGTGACCTCGTACAACCAATGCAGAAACCTCAAAATCTAAATCCATGCGCTTTTCTAAAACGCAAATAACTCGATTAAACTTTTCCCAAGCTTGACTCAATTCTTCTCGAGTATGAACAGTAATTTGCCCCTTACCGTCATAACCCATTCGAGCCGTCTTTAAAATACCTGGGAATAAAGTATCAGGGACATGAGCAATATCAGAGTCGTGCTCAATAACCAAATGTGGCGCAGGTCCAATTCCAGCTTCATCTTTCCATGTAGCTAAGAACTTTTTTTCAGCGACCCGATTTTGAGCAACCGATACCCCAGAACTTGTCGGTGCAACATATACGCCCAAAGACTCCAACTCATCTAATGCTTGTGCTGGGACATTTTCGAACTCTGTACTAACGGCTTGGCAAATAGATGCCATCTCTTTCAAAGCGGCATGATCAACATAATCAGCCTGTATGTGTTTCTCTGCGACTGCTCCGGCAGGACTACTTGGATCAGGATCTAATACACAAACCTTGTAACCCATTGCTTGCGCAGCATGAGTAAACATGCGGCCCAATTGACCACCACCTAAAATACCTAGGTAAGAGCCCGGCAAAATAGGATCTAAACGATCAGCCATATCTTAAGAATGTCCTGGTAAATTCATGGCACGAGCTTTTTCAGTTTGAGTAGCTCGGAATGTGTCTAGTTTTTTTGCCAAAGCAGCATCATTGACTGCCAAATTGGCGATAACGTGTAAAGCTGCATTAGCCGCGCCTGCCTCACCAATAGCAAAAGTAGCTACAGGAACACCTTTAGGCATTTGCACGATGGAATACAAAGAATCTTCTCCACGCAAATACTTAGAAGCAACAGGCACACCAAAAATAGGAACGATTGTTTTGGATGCCAGCATACCTGGCAAATGAGCAGCACCACCAGCACCTGCAATGATCGCTTTTAAGCCACGATCCTGAGCAGTTTGAGCATAAGCAAACATATCATCAGGCATACGATGAGCAGAAACTACTTTTGCTTCGTAGGCAACACCAAATTCTTGCAAAATCTGAGCAGCATTTTGCATGGTGTCCCAATCAGAGTTAGATCCCATCACTATTCCAACAATTGGTTTCTGGCTCATAGTTTTTCCTTTTTGCTTATGCAGTAGGTATTAAGCGGTTAAAGTTTCAAGTGCTTCACGGTATTTTGCAGCTGTTTTTTCAATAACATCTTGAGGCAATTGAGGCGCTGGAGCAGACTTATTCCATGGTTTGCCATTAATCTGAGCCAACTCCAACCAATCACGCACAAACTGTTTATCAAAAGATGGTGGATTTGAACCCACTTGATATGAACTAGCAGGCCAAAAACGTGAAGAGTCAGCAGTTAATACTTCATCCATAAGTACCAAGTTACCAGACTCATCAAGGCCAAATTCAAACTTAGTATCTGCAATGATGATGCCCTTGCTTGCGGCATAAATAGATGCCTCTTGATATAAACGAATACTCACATCTCTAATCTTGGCTGCCAAATCTTTACCAATACGTGACTCAACCTCTGCATATGAAATATTTTCATCATGCTCTCCTACTTCTGCTTTAGCAGCTGGAGTAAAAATTGGTTCAGGTAATTTTTGAGCATTTTGCAAACCAGCAGGCAACTGAATACCGCAAACAGCACCCGTTGCCTGGTAATCCTTCCAACCACTACCAGATAAATATCCACGCACAACCGCTTCAACCATAATTGGCTTTAAACGCTTAGTCACAATTGCACGGCCAGTCACTTGATTCACTTCATTGGCTGCAACCACAGTTGCTGGATCAATTCCTGTCAAATGATTTGGAATCACATGACTTAACTTATCAAACCAAAAGTTAGCCATTTGATTAAGAACAATTCCTTTACCAGGTATAGGTTCACCCATCACCACATCAAAAGCAGATAGACGATCTGTTGTAATCATCAATAATTGATCATCGCCAATAGCGTAGATATCGCGAACCTTACCCTTTGAGATTAAAGGTAGAGACTTAATTGAAGATTCGTATAGAGCTTGCATGTACACCTTATTTAACTAATTGAGCCAACTGACCTGCCTTATAGCGCTCAGCCATTTTTTCTAGAGGAATAGATTTAATTTTTCCAGCCTGACCTTCGCAACCAAAGGCTAGGTAGCGTGCCTTACAAATTTCTTTAGCAGCTTCACGCGCAGGTTTCAAATAATCACGAGGATCGAACTTGCTTGGGTTTTCAAATAAGTAACGACGGATAGCGGCGGTCATTGCCAAACGAATATCTGTATCGATATTAATTTTTCTAACACCGTGCTTAATGCCTTGTTGAATTTCTTCTACTGGAACACCATAAGTCTCTTTCATATCACCGCCAAACTCACGGATAATTGCCAACAATTCTTGAGGAACACTTGATGAACCATGCATCACTAAATGCGTATTAGGGATACGTTGGTTAATTTCCTTGATGCGATCAATAGCAAGAATGTCACCCGTAGGTTTTTTAGTGAACTTATAAGCACCATGACTTGTACCAATAGCAATTGCTAAAGCATCACATTGAGTCTTCTTAACAAAATCAGCTGCTTGTTCAACATCAGTCAATAGTTGATCACGAGTCATCGCGCCTTCTGCACCATGACCGTCTTCTTTATCGCCCATCATTGTTTCTAATGAGCCCAAAACACCCAACTCAGCTTCAACTGTGACGCCAATTGAATGTGCAAATTTAACAACTTCTTGAGAAACTGCTACGTTGTATTCATAAGAAGCCACTGTCTTACCATCATCCATCAATGAACCATCCATCATCACAGAGGTAAAGCCTGATCGAATGGCAGCCATACATACAGCAGGGCTCTGGCCATGGTCTTGATGCATCACAACAGGAATATGCGGATAGGCCTCAACAGCAGCATCAATTAAATGACGTAAAAATGCCTCACCTGCGTACTTACGCGCACCGGCTGAAGCTTGCATGATCACAGGCGCATTCACCTCATCAGCAGCAGCCATGATTGCTTGAACTTGCTCTAAGTTATTAACGTTAAATGCAGGTAATCCATAAGCGTTCTCAGCTGCATGGTCCAATAATTGGCGCATAGATACAAGTGCCATAACTCTTTCCTTAAATTAAAATTTATTTCACATCAACAATTTTTAACGTGTTAGTTCCACCAACTTGACCCATCGGCTCACCAACCGTTAATACAATCTTGTCACCCGCATTAACCGCACCCAACTTTTTAACGCAAGCCTCAGCCTGCTCTAAAGCAGTGTCTCTATCGTTACTAGTATCCAAGTGCAATGGATGTACGTTTCTATACAAAGCCATGCTTCTTTGACTTGTAACTTTAGTTGTTAATGCAAAAATGGGTACCTGAATTTTGTGGCGACTCATCCATAGCGCAGTAGAGCCAGAATCAGTTAACGCCGCAATCGCTTTCACGCCCAAGTGATATGCGGTGAACAAGGCGCCAAAAGCAATAGATTGGTCAATGCGTGTGAATTTCTGATCAAAGAAGTCCGCATCTAGATGATGTACCTCAGTCTTCTCTGCCTCAAGACAGATTGCAGCCATTTGCAGAACAGTCTCTACTGGATACTGACCCGATGCAGTTTCCGCTGACAACATCACAGCATCTGTGCCATCTAATACCGCGTTAGCAACGTCACTAACCTCTGCTCTTGTTGGCACAGGATTAACAATCATTGACTCCATCATTTGCGTGGCAGTAATCACCACCTTATTAGCCTCACGAGCCATGCGAATCATTTTCTTCTGTAAAGCAGGCACCGTAGCATTACCCACCTCAACAGCCAAATCGCCACGAGCGACCATGATGCCGTCACTAACCTCCAGAATACCTTCTAAGATTCCAGGTAAAACAGCTTCTGCACGCTCAATTTTGGCAATCAATTTGGTCTTGTGACCAAGCTCTTGAGTTGCTTGATTTGCAAGATCTCTAGCGATCTTCATATCATCTGCATTTTTAGGGAAGCTGATTGCTATGTAATCTGCGCCCAAACCTACAGCAGTCTTAAGGTCTTCTTTGTCTTTATCAGTCAATGCTGGGGCAGTTAAACCACCACCAGCACGGTTAATACCTTTATTGTTCGATAGCTCACCACCCAACTCAACCACAGTATGAATGCAAGCACCCTGAACTTCTTGAACACGAATCACTAACAAGCCATCATTTAGTAACAGCTTGTCCCCAACCTTAACGTCATTAGGTAGGTTTTTATAGTCCAAGCCGACTTTATCTTGATTACCCAAAGTACAGTTGGCATCTAGCGTAAAACGCTCACCTGCTTTTAGGATAATTTTGTTATTTTCAAATTTGCCAACCCTAATTTTGGGCCCCTGCAAATCTGCCATGATTGCTACTTCACGACCAACTTTTTTTGAAACCTCTCTAACAAGTTGTGCTCTAGCTTGATGATCTGCAGCTGTGCCATGAGAAAAATTCAGGCGCACCACATCGACTCCAGCCTCAATCAATTGTTTTAATGTTTCAGCACTGCTTGAGGCAGGGCCAAGCGTTGCAACGATTTTTGTGGCGCGTAATGTCATTCAGATCTTTCAGACAAAATTGCAAATGCTGGTAACGTTTTACCTTCTAAGAACTCCAAGAAAGCACCACCACCAGTTGAAATGTAGTCAACTTGCTTATCAATTCCGTACTTAGCAATTGCAGCCAATGTGTCACCACCACCAGCAATCGAGAATGCAGGTGAATGAGCAATCGCAGCAGCCAACATTTTTGTACCGCCACCAAACTGATCAATCTCAAAAACACCAATTGGACCATTCCAAACAATCGTTCCTGCATGGGCAACAATGCTAGTCAACTCAGCAGATGTTTTTGGACCAACATCCAAAATCATGTCATCAGGCTGAACATCTGTTGAAGCAACTCTATTTGCACGAGCGAGTGGAGATAGTTCGTTAGCAACCACTACATCTACTGGGATAGGTACGCTGGCGCCACGCTTAGCCATCATATCCATGATTGCTTTTGCTTCACTCACCAAATCCGGCTCCGCCAAAGATCTACCAATTGGTAAACCTGCTGCCAACATGAATGTATTAGCAATACCGCCACCAACAATCAGTTGGTCTACTTTTTCAGCTAGCGACTTCAAAATCGTTAACTTGGTTGAGACTTTCGAGCCAGCAACAATAGCTACCAATGGTCTTTTAGGATCTGTTAATGCTTTACCCAAAGCGTCTAATTCAGCAGCCATCAATGGGCCAGCACAAACAACTGGGGCGTACTTAGCCATGCCATGCGTAGTTGCTTCAGCGCGATGAGCGGTACCAAAAGCATCATTGACATAAACGTCACATAACTTAGCCATCTTTTGGGCTAATTCTTCGTTATTCTTTTTCTCACCCTTATTGAGTCTGCAGTTTTCAAGCAATACCAAATCGCCAGGCTGTAACTCAAATCCACCATCTACCCAGTGACTAATCAATGGAACCTTTCTTTCCATCAATTCTGCGATCCTATCCGCCACCGGAGCCAGTGTGTCTTCTGGTTTGAATTCACCCTCTGTTGGTCGACCTAAATGCGATGTCACCATAACAGCTGCACCAGCCTCTAAAGCCACTTTGATCGCTGGAATGGATGCTCGAATGCGAGTGTCCTCAGTAATATTTCCCGCTTCATCTTGCGGCACATTCAAATCTGCACGGATAAAAACACGCTTACCCTTAAGTTGACCTGCAGCGGCTAAATCAGATAGACGATTAAATTTAAGTTTGGATGTACCTGGCATGATGATTATGTGAGTTTTAACTAAAAGACTAGAAACTCAGATTTTACCTTTTTACAGGACTTTCTGACCGTTTTTTAGGGCTAAATAAACCTTGCGCCCGTGTAGACAACCATCCCCGAAATAATGGTGAAAACCATACTTTTAGTCGCCAAAAAACCCAATATTGAGGCTATTCCACCCCAAAGCTGAGGATTATTAAGTTCCATTTCAGCCGACCCCGGGGGAAAAAATATTTCAGGCACTATGACAGCCACCAAAGCTGCTGCCGGCGCATAACGTAGAGATTTTTGAATGGTTGGACTTAACTCAACCCTGGTACCCATCAATAAGAAAAAACCTCGGGTTAAGTATGTAATGGCAGTTAAACCAATAATAACGACCCAAGTTTCAAATGAAGTCATTCTCCAGACCTCCCGAAACGTCTCTCTAAATAAGGCTCAGACACAATACCTACGGTAATTGCCACCAAAACTGCAATGACTATATTTAACTTATACGGCAAATCTACTGTGGCTAATGCGGCAACTGCTGCAGCAACAGCAGCCAATCTTGATGACCAACCCTCCAACATCGGCAACAAAATCGCAATTAATGCCAAGGTGCCCGCATAAGCCAAGCCCCATGAGCTAGGTATGAAAGAGGCTAAAAATATCCCTGCTAATGAGCCCGTTTGCCAAACTGTCCAATTGGCAGCTGCCATACCTATAAAAAATGGTGCATGAGATGGGTTGCCATCTGCGCGTGGGTATCGCGACATGAACAATGCAAAGGTTAAATCTCCATTGATATATCCTAAAATGGAGCGCTTCCAGTAGGCTTTATCTTTGAAATATGGCTGAATACCAGCACTAAATATGACAAACCTTAAGTTGACAATAATGGCTGTTAAAAAAATAGTCCAAAAAGGAAAGTTACCCGCGATTAGAGGCAAAGCCGCCAATTGAGCTGAACCCGCATAGACCAACAAAGACATCCCGACAGCCTCTGCGGTGGTGATATCTGATTTGGCCATAGCAATACCTGTCACCAAGGCCCATGTAAACACCGCAAATCCTGAGTGACCCATTGTTTTGAGTCCATCTATCAGAGCCTCTTGCTGTTGTGTCGACCAAGTCAAATCAAATTACCAATTTATTTTTTCAAAGTTTGATTATAGGTAGGGGCTTGCTTTTTGACATAGCCATCTCTACCCGCCTGTTTTACAATAGCATTTCGACTTATTTTTCTCAGAATTTAGGAAATACACCATGTCAATGGCAAATCGTGATGGCTTTATTTGGATGGATGGCAAATTGGTGCCATGGCGTGACGCCAACATTCATGTTCTAACTCATACCCTTCACTATGGCATGGGTGTTTTTGAAGGTATCCGCGCATACAAAACTGATGCTGGTCCTGCAATTTTCCGCCTTAAAGAACATACACGTCGCTTATTTAATTCAGCAAAAATCTTCCAAATGAAGATGAATTATTCAGAAGAAGAGATTTCTAAAGCAACGATTCAAGTTGTGAAAGAGAATAAATTAGCCTCTTGCTACATTCGCCCAATCGTATGGATTGGTTCAGAAAAATTAGGTATTTCTGCAAAGAATAACTCAACGCATGTGGCAGTAGCTGCTTGGGAATGGGGCGCATACCTAGGTGAAGATGGGTTAAACAAAGGCATTCGCGTTAAAACTTCATCTTTCACAAGACACCATGTGAACGTATCCTTGGTTCGCGCAAAAGCATCTGGTTACTACATCAACTCAATCTTGGCCAATCAAGAAGTAACAGCTCATGGTTACGATGAAGCTCTTTTACTAGATACTGATGGCTACGTTTCAGAAGGATCTGGAGAAAACGTTTTTATTGTTAAAAACGGTATTGTTTACACACCAGATTTAGCATCATGTCTAGATGGCATTACACGTGATGCCATTTTCACGATTGCTAAAGACCTTGGTATTGAAGTTCGCGAAAAACGCATTACTCGCGATGAAATGTATTGCTGTGATGAAGCATTCTTCACCGGCACCGCTGCTGAAGTAACGCCTATTCGTGAACTTGATGATCGCATGATTGGTGACGGCAAGCGTGGTCCCATCACAACAAAAATTCAACAAGTTTTCTTTGATGCCGTTGCTGGTAAGAGCGACAAATATCGCCACTGGTTAACTGTAGTTTGAGATTAATATGAGCA
>JALQYK010000081.1 GCA_023254115.1 Polynucleobacter sp. | reverse complement strand
AATTAATACGCCTGTCTGGGAAGCCTTCAAAAATCGAGCGGGAGTATGCCAAGATTTCGCACATATTTACATCGTTGCAATCAGGAGTTTAGGTTTAAGCGCCAAATATGTCAGCGGATACTTGTTAACAACGCCTCCCCCAGGACAAAAGAAATTACGTGGCGCTGATGCATCTCACGCTTGGGCATCAGTATATTGCCCAGGAATACCCGGTGACTGGCTTGAACTGGATCCCACGAACAATATGATTGCCGGTAACAACCATATACGACTCGCCATGGGCAGAGATTTTGGAGACGTATCACCTATCAGAGGAATTATTCGAAGCGGTGGTAGCCACAAAATATCAGTAGGCGTTACAGCTGAGGAAGTGGAATAAAAAAAGGCATTTCATTGAAATGCCTTTTTACTGCCGGGTTAATAGATAAATCTATTAACCTTGGCTTTTCTTAAGAACCGCATATAACTGGTCTTTTAGGTTCAACTTTTCTTTTTTAAGGTTTTCAATTTCTTCAGGAGTACCTGGCTCGACATGCGTCTCCATGTTTTTAATCTTTTGGTCTAGAGCATTGTGTTTATCAAACAGATTTAAAAAATGTTTATCTGTTGTTTTAAGTTTAGTAATTAGATCTCTGTATTCAGGAAACATAAACTCTCTCTAGTTAATTAAGGACAAATAAACCTAACATTTCTGTAGGCATCTTTACTCTACTGGATTTTTGGGGCTTATTCTGAAAATATCTTGCTTTGCATCAATAAAACCTAGTTTATTCTCATAACTAATATTTTCTGTATGCTTATACAAAATGTAAAACAATTCCATAAGGAGTAGTCATGCCTGGTTTATTACCTAATGTCGACCCAGACGGTTTACTAGAGTTTTCTGTGGTTTACACAGATCGCTCGCTCAATCACATGTCTAATGAATTTAAGCGTGTGATCACAGACATATCTTCTGTACTCAAAGATGTCTATAAAGCCCACTCCACCGTGGTAATTCCAGGCAGCGGTACTTATGGCATGGAAGCTGTAGCCAGGCAATTTGCCACCAATCAGAAATGCCTAGTCATTAGAAATGGTTGGTTTAGCTACCGCTGGACTCAAATTTTTGAAGCAGGACAAATCAGTCAAGATTTACATGTGATTAAAGCTCGTAGAAGTAGCGATTCCGCAACGGCTCCCTTTGCACCAGCGCCTATTGATGACATTGTTGATTTCATCAAAACTGAAAAACCAGCCGTAGTCTTTGCGCCACACGTCGAGACATCAGCTGGCATGATTTTGCCTGATGACTATCTCAAGAAAATCGGTGAAGCGGTTCGTTCAGTAGATGGTTTATTTGTATTAGATTGCATTGCATCAGGTGCAATGTGGGTGAATATGCGCGACTGCCAAGTTGATGTTTTGATCAGCGCCCCACAAAAGGGCTGGAGTAGCTCGCCTTGCTGTGCATTGATTGGCTTAAGCGAGAGAGCAAGAACCAAAATTGACAGCACAACCAGCACCAGCTTCTCATGTGACCTAAAGAAATGGTTACAAATCATGGAAACCTACGAAAGTGGCAACCATGTCTATCACACCACCATGCCAACTGATGCATTAAAAACCTTGCGCAATGTGATGAAAGAAACCCAAAGCATTGGTTTTGAAAAGCTAAAGGCTGCGCAGATTGATTTAGGTAACAAGGTAAGAAACCTATTGGTCTCAAGAGGTTTTGCAAGCGTTGCGGCACCAGGGTTTCAGTCACCGTGCGTGGTTGTGAGTTACACCACAGATCCTGAGATACAGTCAGGTAAGAAGTTTATTAACGTAGGTCTGCAAACAGCAGCTGGCGTACCTTTGCAATGCGATGAGGGCCCAGAATTTAGAACTTTCCGTCTAGGCTTATTTGGCCTTGAGAAGTTACAAAATATTGATAGAACTATTAAGCACCTTGAGCATGCGCTCAATACAATGAATTTAGGTCTGGAATAGTTAGCCTTGCAGGGGCATCAGATTACTCGGAGCGCCCCTCAATTTTTTCCAAGATTTTCTTAGCATGCCACCCCATGCGCCCTTCTGAATCCATTCTTTGAATGTCCTCAAGCGCTGTCTTTAGCAATTCGTTTTCCTCTTTGAGCGCATACATGCGATTTCGTAGATTGCCAGCGTCCAGCCATGATCCAATGGCACTTATTAAACGGGCAATGAGGTAACTCCAATCAGGCATAACGAAAGTATGCCACGACAATTCAACTACCCCCGAGTAATCAAGGAGCAGTGTAGCCGTGTGCCTTGATGATTGCCTTAGCCTGAGGACTCTGCAAGTAGTTATAAAAATCAACCACAGATTGAGGTGGATTTTTAATGAGAACCATACGTTGTCGAATCGGTTCGTGTAGATTTTCAGGAATTAATAGGTAATCGGCATCCCGAGTCACCCCTTTAGAAATCGCTAATGAATAGGCAGTAATACCAACTGGGGCAGCCCCCACTACAACAAAGTTAGTGGCTGATGAAATATTTTCCCCATATGCGAACTTTTCCTTAGCCAGATTAATTAATCCCATCTTGGTTAAGAACTCAACTGCAGCTTTTCCATATGGGGCTACATCAGGCTTTGCTAATGCCACCTTGTTTGCACTGGTGATGATTTTTCGTAAATCATCCTCTTTTAAACTGAGCTTAATACCCTTGCCTGTATTTGCAATCATGGCCAATCGACCAATTGCATAGACTTTGCCTTCATCCACAGTAAAGCCGTCTTTACTCAAAGCCAGTGGGAAATTTTCATCAGCAGAAACAAATAAGTTAAAAGGCGCACCTTGCTGTATTTGACGAGTCAAATTACCTGATGCACCATAAATTATTCTAAATTCCTGGCCAGTAGCAGACTTGTATTGCTGATAGATCTCCTCCATCGCTGGCTTCATGTTGGCAGCAACCACAACTGTGGGAGGGCTAGCAATCGCGCTCAGAGATACAGAAAAAAATATTAAAGCCAAAAAGTTGCGGCAAGTTTGCATTGTCATTTTTTAATTAAAAATTAGATTCAGTTATTTTTTGATATTAATTGTTTACCACAGAAAATTGTTTAAAAAAAACCATCCCGAAGGATGGTTTTGATCTCAAAAAATCTACCTAATGTTTATGGTGCTCCATGTGCTCACGATTTTTCATTTGATGTTCCATCATATGCTTTTCATGGGCCGAATGGTCACAATACTCATGAGTATCACTACTCATAGATGCATGACCACCAGATTGAGATTGATAGCCTAATAAACCAGGATCCATCATGCCAGCAATCATTGCAATATGACCAAATACTAAAAATATTGCAACACAAATTGCATGAACTTTTAATTTAGCTACCTGATCCAATGTTCGATTAACAAGATTTAACTCTTGCAATGCGATCCAGATTAAAGGTAACCCAGCAATTAAATATGTACCGACAGCAACGATGTCGATAATCGTTCTCCACTCACCTGCTTTCGTGATGGGAATAACAGCATTTGTGATGAGATAAATAATAATTCCAATGAAGTAGATACCCACTGCAATGCCAGAAAACTTATTGAGGTAATAGACTGCCCCCTCAAATTTTCTAGTAAAAAGTAGATACAACTCAGTTATAGCCAAAGTCTCAGCCAAGATAACTGGAATTGCCATAAAAATAATTAAGTTCCATGGCTGGTTGACAGCCAACAACTCCATGTAATGAGTCATGTTCATAATATTTCTCCAAATTTAGGGTGACAAGGCGTCACAAATTTAACTAATTTCTACAACTGAATTAGCTAATTTTTGGAGGTTTATAAATTCGGGTCTCAATTAAAGAAATCAAAAGAGGTGAATGAACCGGAATCAATGTTTCTACAAATAAGGTAGATAGCTGAATATCAGGCAGTTGCTCAAGTAGCAAACCTAAACAACACTGGTAACTATGACATGATTTATTAGTGAGAGACTTATGCTCATCTACCGAAGCCAAATCCTCACAATGATGAGCTGATATATCCGTTGCTACAGAGTCATGAGATACATGAGTCGGCCAATCAATAGGCATCACTGCCGCATGAATTAAGCTGGTCAACAAAGTTAAGCATAAAGCCAAACAAATCTTTCTCATATGCTCATTCTATGACGATTTTGTCTATTTGGCACAAAACCATCAATCAAGCTTGAATCAATCTAGCCAAATAAATATACAAGGGAATACCCAAAATGATATTGAATGGGAATGTGATGCCTAAAGACATGCCCATATAAAGAGCGGGATTTACTTCTGGTAAGGCATGGCGCAAAACTGCAGGGACTGCAATATATGAGGCGCTGGCAGCAAGCACCATCAACAAAACGGTTTCACCTAAAGGCAAGCCGATCAATGTAGCCAAACCTAGTGTGAAACACGCATGGATTAATGGGGAACATAGCGCATAAATAACCGTGATTGGTGGCTTACCTTTTAGCCCTCCAAAGTTTTTAGCTGCCATCAATCCCATGTCTAATAAGAAGAAAGCCAACATACCTTTGAATAAATCAATGGAGAATGGCGCCATGATTTTTTGACCATCATCTCCACTCACTAAACCCACCACCATAGACCCCAGCAGGAGCAATTGCGCACCGTCTGTGAATGATTCATGAAGTACTTTAGAAATGCGAATTGGTTCTACCGCATTTACAGATGCTGCTCTGGCCTTATTTGCCAAAATAATTGCCAAAATGATGGCAGGAGATTCCATTAAAGCCATCGCCGCAGCCATGTGTCCGCCGAAAGGAATGCCCGACTGATCAAGGGCCTGAGTGGCAGTAATAAAAGTTACAGCGCTAACAGAGCCATAGGTCGCTGCTATGGCTGCAGAGTCATAGTTATTAAGCTTGGTCTTTAAAACGACATACGCTATCAATGGAATAACTACTG
>JALQYK010000069.1 GCA_023254115.1 Polynucleobacter sp. | reverse complement strand
CTATTTTTAAACAACCCTTAAAAAAGAATGTCCATGGGTTTTAGAAAATAACTGACCAATCACTGCAGCGTCACCAAAACCTTCTTCTGCAAATATTTCCAAAACTTTACTTAGTGCTGATGAATCACACGCCACCAATAGACCACCGCTAGTTTGAGGATCTGTCAAAATTGCTTGATCAACTGGTGTCATATCTTTTGATAGCTCAATATCACCACCGTAACTTGCCCAGTTACGATTTGAGGCCCCCGTAATAAATCCTTGCTGCGCTAAATCTTTGACTCCGGGCAATATTTTCAGATCAGCGTAATTAATTTGCCCCTGAAGGTTAGATCCCCTACAGATTTCTAACGCATGCCCCAACAAACCAAAGCCCGTGACATCAGTCATGGCATGCACACCCGTGATGGCCGCCAACTTTTTACCAGGCGTATTAAGTTTGGTTGTGTTGGCGATCATTTGTTCGTAACCACTTGGATCTAATTTTTCTTTTTTTAGAGCGGCCGAATAAATGCCGACACCTAAAGGCTTACCCAACACCAAAACATCACCCGGTTTAGCTGTGGCATTTTTCTTAAGATTCTTCGGATCAATAATGCCAATGACTGCCAAACCATAAATCGGTTCAACAGAATCAATGGAGTGTCCACCTGCCACCGGAATACCTGCCTTGGCACAGATCTCACGACCTCCATCCAAGATCTCGGCAATATCTTCATGAGGCAATACATTGATAGGCATGCCCACAATTGCTAATGCCATCAATGGCGTTCCGCCCATCGCATAAATATCAGAGATTGCATTGGTCGCCGCAATCTGCCCAAAATGCCTTGGGTTATCAACGATGGGCATGAAGAAATCAGTCGTAGCAATTAATGCTTGGTGTTCATTGATTTGATAGACAGCTGCATCATCTGCTGTTTCAGTACCTACCAATAACTCTGTCGGAACGGCAAATGGAATGGACGTCTTTAGCAGATTTGCCAAAACACCTGGGGCAATTTTGCAACCACAACCACCACCGTGAGAGAGGGAGGTTAAACGTGGTTTAGCTTGTTGATCTGCTGCCGACATATGATTCCTAAAAAGTTAATACAGTGGTGTTGTCTTGAGTAGCACGATCTAGCATCGTGACCATGCCAATGATTTCTCCAACACCATCAATCAAATCACTTAACTGCAAGTTTCTATCGCGCATAGCTGTGCTACATGGATAAAACTTAACGCCCGTACGAATTGCATCATCAATGAAGTCTGATAGCTGACGATTCATTGGAGGGATTTTCTGATGTCTGCGTTCATTATTTTTCACAAACATTTCTACACTGGCACCAATCATATGCACCTGAACATCGATATCAAGCGCAGCTGCAGTAGATGCCATCAAAAAAGGAATTGTGGCTAAGTCAGGCTTTTCTAGGCTTGCTTGCCAAAGTTGAATTATTAAATGTTTCACCAGCCCTCAATATTTCGTCATCAACACAATAGTTATTTCAAATAAGTTGATGCTTATTTTAACTTTTGGGCAATTCTGGAGAAAATTAATTTAAGTTTGTAATGCTCTTAACTCATCAATTGTGTTGACATTGGCAAAAGCAGCCGCATCGTCAAACACAACGTAAGCTGTTTTCATCGACTCGAACCATTTGTCAATTTTTCGACCACCCCCAGTAAGAAATGGGGTAAGTGTAGAAATAACTGTTGACTTCATTAATGCAAAAACAGGGTGCGTTTGAATTTCACCATCTTCAAGTGTGGCAGCATAAACCAAATCTAAATCCTGAATAATTAATGCCTGAGACAGCTTGTCGACCAAGTCCAAAGGAAATTTAGGTGAATCACATGGCACAGTCACGAGGTACGGGTGCTCACAATTTTCTAAACCGGCTTGGAAGCCCGCCAAAGGCCCAGCAAAATCTCCAATAACATCAGGAATAACAACAACACCCAAGGACTCGTAAGCAGCCAAATTTCGATTGGCGTTCACTTTGACAATGCCTACCTGAGGCTCTAGGCGCAAAATGGTGTGCATCACCATAGGCGCCCCTTTAAAAGGTTGCAAGCCCTTATCTGTGCCACCCATCCTTCTACCCTGACCACCTGATAGGACTAACCCAGAAATCAAATCATGCGGTATGGACATCGCTAGTCTTTCCGATAAATCGATTAATACCGCTGTAAATTAGATAGTGTTGACCACTACAACGGCCAAATAAAGTTAGATTTAACTTATTAGCCATCTCAAGGCCCATTGCTGTTACGCCCGACCTAGATAACAAAAAAGGAATGCCCATCTGAGCTCCCTTGATGACCATCTCTGATGTTAAACGTCCAGTTGTATAGAAAATTAGATCATCACCAGGTTGATCTTCTAACCACATGAGTCCTGCGATTGAATCAACAGCATTATGTCGCCCCACATCCTCAACAAAATGTAACAACTCAGCATGGTCACCACAGTTTTTGAAAACTGCGCAAGCATGCACTGAACCAGCTTGCTTGTAAATTGAAGGCTTGGTTCTGATGTGATCCACAACTTCATAAACCGCTAACTGGTTGATTTGAGCAGTTTCAGAAAGATGGATCTTATCTATGTCATCCAATAAACCACCAAACACGGTACCTTGACCACATCCGGTGGTAACGACTCTTCGGCTAGTTTTTTCTTCAACATCAACGGTATTGCATTTTGTTTTGACTGCAGCGGACTCAGTCTCCCAATCCACCTGAATACTCTCAATCACATCCACTGATGAAACCAAACGCTGGTTACGCAAATAACCTAAGACCAATGCTTCAGGAGCACCCCCCATGGTCATAAGAGTTACCAGTTCTTTTTTATCTAGATAAATTGTCAGAGGTCGCTCACCAGGTATGTGACCAATTTTTTTGCGACCCTGCTCATCCATGACTTCAACCTCATGGATTAATGGAGCGACTGCGTTAGTTAATTTAACCAATGGATATGTACTTAAAAAAGAAAATGTAGCTAAGAGCTACCTTAGCTACATATTAACTCCATACTAATAATTAATTAGTCGCTGGTGGGACAAACGGCCCTGGATTTGTACATGCTCCAGGCGCTGCTGTGCCTGCTTTTTTGTATTTATTGGCAACCTCATTCTGTGCCAAGCATAACTTGTAAGCGCCCACCTTATCACCATGAGCAGTCTTAGCTTTTGCCAAATCAGCTGCCGCAGCTTGCTCAGGAGTTGGCGTTGGCAACTTTGCCATCACAAAACCAGAAGTTAATAAAGTAACGAGTAGTAGTGAAATTTTTTTCATATCTGTCTCTTCCTTAGCTCTAGGTTTTTATAGTTTTCCAGACTTAACATCGTTATACCAAAGTTCATGATGCTCCTTACCCCAAGCCTCATCAACATAACCTGTTTTCATGCCCTGCAAAGCACCTTCCATGCCGATAGATCCAATGTAGATGTGCCCCATAGCCATGGTACTCATCAAAATAGCAGATACGCCATGAATGATGTTCGCAAGCTGCATCGTGCCACGCAAATACTCCATATTAGGCACAATCATGTCTAAAACCCAACCAGACCCTGATACAACTAAACCAAGTATCGTGACCCCAGCCCAAAACCAAACTTTCTCTCCAGCATTAAAACGATGAGACGGAATGTGTTTACCAGACAAAAGCCCGCCAAAAGTAGCAAACCAAACAATATCGTCCTTAGTTGGTAAGTTATCTTTGACAAACAAAACAAAGAATAAGAGGATGCTCGCTGTAAAAAGTGGTCCCGTGAAATTGTGGATATTCTTCATAACCAATAAAAGTGCGCCATAGGCCGAACCACCCATAATTGGCAATAAGAAATGCTTACCAAACAAAATCAACAAGCCGGATATTGCCAATGCTAAGAAGCTAAATGCCATCAGCCAATGAGAAAAGCGCTCAAAACTACTAAAACGCTTCATCAGACGTCCGGTCATTGGCTCTTTAAGTTTGATTTTCCCCTTGATGATAAATACAGTCAAAATCAAGCTGGCCGCAATCACTAAAAGCCAACCACCCCACACTGTAATTACACCATTACGGATTAAACGCCATTGCTGACCAGATTTTTGAATTAATACGCCTGCCTCTTTGTTAGGAATACTCACATAGTGAGCTTGATCAGAATTGGCACTCTTCCAAATCGGTTGATTATGTGCTGGTTGACTCTCTGCTTTTTCACGCTGAGCCTGCGCATCCTTATTTACTTCCAAAATATTAACGGACTGCACCTCCGTCTTTGCCACTGGATTGGCTGCCTGAGCCATAACCACAGCAGTCATAATTGAAAGAATCAAACCTGCGAGCAAGTGTTTTATTCTAATTTTCATACTGTCCCCTAAGTTTCTTTGCTCGCTTATTTAGACTTAACGTAATCATCTTGATTCTGATTACGAGTTTTCAATTGTTTATCCCAACTTGCCGCATCACCCGATGTCCAACCCTTAACCACGTAGTTATTATCAGCAGCCACATGAGATTTTT
>JALQYK010000114.1 GCA_023254115.1 Polynucleobacter sp. | reverse complement strand
GTGTGATCGAGGTACCAATGCGATTGGCACTGCGCTAGCGGAGGCATCTGCAGTCTTTGTGAATGGTACAGAGCACTTTTTTGACGTTAATAGCTTTTTAAGTTGTGCAGCTGCTCCGATTTTTATGCCTGATGGATCCGTGTCAGGAGTGTTAGATATATCTAATGATAAAAATGTCCATTGCAACCACACAATGGGTTTGGTGATGGCGGCTGTGCATTCAATTGAAAAGCAATTATTTCAGCATCTCGAATCTGACTATTACATGGTGGCGCATATCCATCCAACGCGCGAGGGCTTGGGATCTATTGCAGAAGGCTTGCTCGGTATTGGTGAAGATGGCTTGATATTGGGTGCTGATCGCATGGCTCTGTCTTATTTGGGGCTAAAGGGTTTTGATATCGGTGCGGTGAAGATTCAGCAGTTAATCAAGTGCCCTCTAAGTGACTTGTTCACTCATGCTGGCAAGCCTAGTCATGATTCAATCACTTTGCCAACATTTATGGAAAGACAGATTTGTCTTCGACTCAAATTTAGCAAGGCGTATAAGGGTAGTGTTAATGCTGTTGTGCAGGAGGCTCAACAAAAGTCTGCCATTGAGTTACCTGGCGATTTAACAATTGAGTCAGCTTGTTTAAGAGACGTTTCTAAGCAAACAGTATTGCAAGTTTTAGAGCGCTCAAACGGTAATGTTAGTCTGGCTGCCAAAACTCTTGGTATCAGTCGCAGTACTTTATATCGTTATCTCAATAAATAATTTTTAACCAAACATCAATCACAACAATTGATGTAATTAATTTATCGAACGCTCTTGGGTTTTGGGCGTTTACCGATTTGTATTTCAAGATCGACATCCTTACCTTGTCTATTTACTAGGGCGTTGGCTTTGCTGCCCGGCGCTAGTTTAGAAATGTTGTTAAGTAGCTCGGTGATATTTGAAACATTTTTGCCATCAATTTTCTTTAGGACGTCACCAGGTTGAATACCTGCTTTATCTGCAGGCCCACCTTTTAAGACGCCATTGATTAAAACACCATTAGTTTTAATGTTCAGAGTTTGTGCGACTTCTGCAGTGATGTTCTGTGGCTCAACACCAATCCATCCACGAATCACGCCACCATTTTTAATGATGGACTCCATCACTTCTTTGGCAGTGCTCACTGGGATGGCAAAACCAATACCCATCGAGCCACCGCTTCTTGAGTAAATGGCGGTGTTAATGCCAATCAGGTGACCTCTTGTGTCAACTAATGCGCCACCAGAGTTGCCCGGGTTAATAGCCGCATCAGTTTGAATAAAATTTTCAAAGGTATTAATACCTAATTGTTCTCTACCTAGTGCAGACACAATACCTGATGTCACAGTCTGACCAACTCCAAATGGATTGCCGATGGCTAACACCACATCACCTACTCGAACAGATTCAATCCTTCCAAAGGTAATGGGGTTAGGTAAGTTAGGGATATTAATTTTTAATACCGCTAAATCGGTATCTGGGTCACTACCAATCAAAGTGGCCCGTGTTTTTCTGCCATCAGCTAAAGCAACTTCAATCTGATCAGCACCTTCAATGACATGTTGGTTTGTTAGCACCAAACCTTCAGAGCTAACAATTACTCCTGAACCCAAGCTTGGGTTGGCGTCTTCACTATTAGGTGCTTGGTCACCAAAAAAGAAGTTGAACCAAGGATCATTTTGATGAGGACTGTTTGGGTTATTAGATTTATTTCTTTTTTTCTCTTTGGCAATATTTTTGCTGGTAAAAACATTGACCACTGATGGCATGGAACGTTTGACTGCCTCATGATGTGACCCCGGATTTGGAGTGCTAGGATCAATGTTAGATTCTTTTACTGTGACAGTGCTCAATAAGCCACCACCAACATTATTAAAACCGCTACCATCTAACCAATGTGGTTTAAATGTGCCAACAATGAATAGAATAGCCAACAATGCTGTGACTATTTGCGCAAAGAGTAACCAGAGTCTTTTCACCATATGGCTAGATTAACGGATTACATTTAAAAATACAGCTACTTAATCAATATTTAAAAAATGAAGACATCTGCAAAATCAGTTAAGACATCAAAAAAATCTCAATCACCTAAAAACGGTGTGATTTCTAGGGATGATTTGTCGGAGTATTTGTTTGGTTACTTGGGAGTAGCCAAAATCAAAGACTATTGCCCGAATGGTTTACAGGTTGAGGGTAAGCCTCAAATTAAGAAAATCATTACAGGCGTTACGGCCAGTCTAGCGCTGATTGAGCGAGCTATTGAGGAAAAGGCGGATGCTATCTTGGTCCACCATGGCTGGTTTTGGAAAAATGATGACACCAGGGTAGTTGGTCAACTGCATGACCGCCTTAAGTTACTGATGTCTCACGACATCAATTTATTTGCCTATCACTTACCCTTAGATGTGCACCCTCAATTGGGTAATAACGCCCAATTAGCAAAAATGATGGGCTGGACAGTGGCTAAACCATCAAAAAAATCCCCCTTGGCTACTTTGGGGGTGATGGATGGTCTTATTTGGGAAGGCAAGCCAGCAGCTAGCCAGAAAAATTTAGGACAATTAGCTAGAAGTTTGGCCAGTCGTTTGGGGCGAGATCCATTGGTGGTTGGGGATCAGAATCAAACGATTAAACGTATTGCTTGGTGCACTGGTGGGGCACAGAATTACATTAAAGAGGCTTCTTTAATGAAAGTGGACGCTTACATCAGTGGTGAAATATCTGAGTCTACTTTTCATGCTGCCAATGAAATGGGGGTGGCTTACATAGCTGCTGGCCATCATGCCACGGAGCGCTATGGTATCCAAGCACTAGGGCAGTATTTAGAAAAAACCTTCCGAATCAAGCACCAGTTTATTGATTTGCCTAATCCCGTCTAACTAATAGCGTCTACTACAAACTCTGAAACAGAGTGTCTTCTAATGGCTGGTTTTCGTAAGCCTTTGTAAGTTGGCGACTTTTTTCCATTTTTTGCATGTTTTTTGGGCTTATGGGGTTTAAATCGGGGGGGCGCCTTCGCTATAATCTCGAGTTGACGTCAAAAATATAGCCCTACTATAGGAAAATCAGTAATGAGTGATCAATGCATGGATAAGAGCCGTCGTAATTGGCTCATCGCAACATCAGTTGCCGGTGGTGTAGGTACAGCAGCAGTGGCCCTACCTCTAGTGAGCACATTTGCTCCATCAGAAAAAGCTAAAGCGGCTGGCGCTCCAGTAGAAATGGACATCAGCGGTATGCAACCTGGTGAGCTACGCACAGTTGAGTGGCGTGGTAAGCCTGTGTGGGTTGTTCGTCGCACACCGGAAATGCTTGAGTCACTTAAGAAAATCGAAGGCGATTTAGCGGATCCTAAGTCTGAGCGTAATCCAAAAGATTTAACACCTGCTTATGCGCAGAATTCACATCGTTCTATCAAGCCTGAGTACTTGGTAGCTGTTGGTATCTGTTCTCATTTGGGTTGTTCACCAATTACCAAGTTTGAAACAGGTGCTCAACCATCATTGCCAGACAATTGGACAGGCGGTTTCTTGTGCCCATGCCATGGTTCAACATTTGACTTAGCTGGTCGTGTATTTAAAAACAAACCTGCACCAGATAACTTGGAAGTGCCGCCACACATGTATTTGAGCGACACAAAGTTGTTAATTGGTGAAGATAAGAAAGCGTAAGGAGTAAACAATGGCATTTCATGAAAAAGAAGTTCC
This sequence comes from Polynucleobacter sp., assembly GCA_023254115.1. GTDB lineage: Bacteria > Pseudomonadota > Gammaproteobacteria > Burkholderiales > Burkholderiaceae > Polynucleobacter. The sequence continues at coordinate 9,073 of JALQYK010000114.1, read as the reverse complement.
AGCGAATGCTTCGCGCGGACAAAAATTAATGGCATGGGTAGACTCACGTTTCCCATTAACGGCGACTATTGAAGGTCACTTAACTAAGTACTACGCACCAAAGAACTTTAACTTCTGGTATTTCTTTGGTTCATTGGCAATTCTAGTTTTGGCGATTCAGATCATCACGGGTATTTTCTTGGTGATGCACTACAAGCCGGACGCAGAAAAAGCTTTCCAATCAGTTGAGTACATTATGCGTGAAGTACCTTGGGGCTGGTTAGTGCGTTACCTGCACTCAACAGGCGCTTCAATGTTCTTCGTGGTGGTTTACTTGCATATGTTCCGCGGCATGATCTACGGTTCATATCGCAAACCACGTGAACTAGTTTGGATCTTTGGTTGCGCAATCTTCTTGTGCTTGATGGCTGAAGCTTTCATGGGCTACTTATTGCCATGGGGTCAAATGTCATATTGGGGTGCTCAAGTGATTGTTAACTTGTTTGCAGCTATTCCATTGGTTGGCCCTGATCTTTCATTGTGGATTCGTGGTGACTATGTGGTGGGTGATGCAACTTTGAACCGCTTCTTCTCATTCCACGTGATTGCAGTACCTTTGGTATTGATTGGTTTGGTAGCAGCCCACATCATCGCATTGCATGAAGTAGGTTCTAACAACCCTGATGGCGTTGAAATCAAAGAGAACTTGGATGCAAATGGTGTACCTGTTGATGGTATTCCTTTCCACCCTTACTACTCAGTACATGACTTGTTAGGTGTTGGCGTATTCTTGATGGTGTTTGCATTTGTGGTGTTCTTTGCTCCTGAGATGGGCGGTTACTTCTTAGAGCACAACAACTTCATCCCAGCAGATCCTTTGAAGACTCCTCCGCACATTGCACCAGTTTGGTATTTCACGCCGTTCTATTCAATGTTGCGTGCAGTAACTTCTGAGTTCTTGATTCCAATGTGGCTTTTTGCTGCTGTGCTTTTGGGTAAAGTGATTCGCGGTACAACAGACAAGAAATTACAAGGCATTTGTGCTGGTATCTTGGTAGCTCTTGCAGCAGGCTTCTTCTTGTTTGATGCGAAGTTCTGGGGCGTTATTGTGATGGGTGGCTCTGTGGTGATTTTCTTCTTCTTGCCATGGTTAGATAACTCACCTGTTAAATCTATTCGTTACCGTCCACAAGGTCAAAAGTACATCTATGGTGTATTTGTAGTGACATTTGTTATTTTGGGTTACTTGGGTATTCAGCCACCATCACCAATCGGTGAGAAGGTGTCTCAATTGGGTACATTGATTTACTTCGGTTTCTTCTTGGCAATGCCATGGTGGAGCAAGATGGGTCAATTCAAACCAGTTCCAAGTCGCGTTAATTTTGTTGCGCATTAATCGCGAGCACCCATAAGGAAAATGAAAATGAAAAAAATCGTATGGCAAATCCTAGGTGGTCTCGCAGTAGCATTGACCATGAATGCTGTTCACGCAAGTAGCAGCAGTTATCCATTAGACACAGCACCTAAGCGTGTAAATAGCGAAGCTGCTTTGCAAAATGGTGCAAAACTATTTGTGAACTACTGCTTGAACTGCCACGGTGCAGTAAGTATGCGTTACAACCGTTTGCGCGACATCGGTCTAACAGATGAGCAAATCAAGCAAAATTTATTGTTCAGTGGTGAAAAAGTTGGCGACATGATGAATGTGGCAATTTCACCTAAGGATGCAAAAGCTTGGTTCGGTGCAATGCCTCCTGATCTATCAGTGATTGCACGTGCTAAGGGCGCTGATTACATCTATACATATTTGCGTACTTTCTATAAAGACGATACAAAAGCAACTGGTTGGAACAACATGGCTTTCCCAAGCGTTGGTATGCCTCACGTGATGTGGGAATTACAAGGTGTTCGCACAGCTAAATATGTTGAAGAAAAAGATCCGCATGACGCTACGAAAACAGTGCATGTATTTAAAGGCTTTGAACAAGTTAAACCAGGCAAGTTGAACTCACAGCAGTTTGATGACGCAATGGGTGATTTGGTTGCTTATCTCCAGTGGATGGGTGAGCCTGCACAGTTAGATCGTAAACGTCTAGGTGTTTGGGTATTGATGTTCTTGGCAGTATTTACAGTATTGGCTTGGGGCTTGAATAAGTCTTACTGGAAAGACATCCACTAAAAATAATTAGGAGATATACCCTATGATGGTTTTGTATTCGGGCACAAATTGCCCGTTCTCTCAGCGTTGCCGTTTGGTTCTGTTCGAGAAGGGCATGGACTTTGAGATCCGTGATGTGGATCTCTTTAACAAGCCAGAAGATATTTCTGTGATGAATCCGTATGGCCAAGTACCTATCTTGGTTGAACGTGATTTGATTCTTTATGAATCAAACATCATCAACGAATACATCGATGAGCGTTTTCCTCATCCACAGTTGATGCCGCCTGACCCTGTGGCTCGTGCACGTGCTCGTTTGTTCTTGTTCAATTTTGAAAAAGAACTATTTGTACATGTATCAACTTTGGAAAATGAAAAAGGTAAAGCCGCAGAAAAGAATCACGAGAGAGCACGTTTGGCGATTCGTGATCGTTTGACTCAGTTGGCACCAATTTTCATCAAGAACAAATACATGTTGGGTGATGACTTCTCTATGCTAGATGTGGCGATTGCCCCATTGTTATGGCGTTTAGAGCATTACGGTATTGATTTGTCACGCAATGCTGCGCCTTTGATGAAATATGCAGAGCGTATCTTTAGTCGTCCTGCATACATTGAAGCGTTGACTCCTTCAGAGAAGGTGATGCGTCGCTAATTAGGTCTCTAATTAGCGTCTTGCTCAATTAATGATGAGCGAAGTTCCAAGTAATAAACCCTACCTGATCCGCGCACTACACCAGTGGTGTGTGGATCATGGTTTTACGCCTTACATTGCAGTATTTGTGACTGAGCAAGTTCATGTACCTATGGACTACGTTAACAACAATGAAATTGTTTTAAATATCAGTCCAGATGCTTGCCAGCACTTATCGATAGATAACGATTGGATTACTCTCAAAGCTCGCTTTGCTGGTGTGCCCAGAGACATTCATGTGCCGATTAGTCATGTGATGGCGATATACGCTAAAGAAAATGGTCAAGGTATGTCTTTCCCAGTTGAGAAAACAACTCCGCCTGAACCAACAGCAGACAAAAATATCGGAATTTCTAAAGGAAGACCTAGCCTAAAGCTAGTGAAATAAGTTAGAATATCGGGCTTAGGTGATGTTCAAAACAATTTGTTTTGATAGACCTAAAAAAGTAGTTTGAAGTAGTAAAAGAGTAGCAAGCGATCTAATAAAGCCAGTCAAATCGGATGGTTTTAACCAATCGCCCCCTTAGTTAAATGGTATAACACTTGACTTGTAATCATGGATTGGCAGTTCGATTCTGTCAGGGGGCACCAAAAAATCCTTGTAATTCAATGTATAATTCTCACAATGTGAGAAATATCAACTTTTTGATGCAGCGCAACAAAAAGACCTTGAATTGTCATATTTATTCCCTAAAATAGAGTTTGTGCAGTGCAATATGTGCACTGCAAAAATATTAACCAACCTCATTGGAGTAAACATGAACCAAGATCAAATCACAGCAAAATTTGCAGAAATCCAAGGCGAGAGCTTGAACACAGCATTTGCATTGAGCACAAAAGCTTTAGAGCGCGCTCAACAATTAGCAGACATCAACTTCTCAGCTACTAAAGCTGTTATCGAAGAAGCTCAAGACGGTTTAGAGCAAGCTTTGACAGTTAAAGATCCACAAGCTTTCGTTTCATACGTACAAAGCGATGCATTGGCACCTTTAGGTAACAAATTAGCAGCTCATCAACGTGCTGTTGCTAAGATTGTTCGCGAAGGTCAAGTTGAGTTGGCAGAAGTTGCTGAAGCTCAATTAGAGCAGTTCCAAGAAGGCGTACAAAACTGGGTTGACACATTTGCTGCTAACGCACCAGCTGGTTCAGACGTTTTTGTTAACGCATTGAAAACTTCTGTAGGTTCAGCATTGCAAGGTTTCGAGCAATTCCAAGCTGCTGCTAAAGAAGCTGCTGCAGTTGCTGAGCAAAATGCTGAGCAAGCTGTTGAAGCTATCCAAGGTTTTGCTAAGCAAGCTAAAACAGCTGCTGCTACAGTTAAGCCAGCTGCACGCGCTGCTAAGAAGCCTGTTGCACGTCGCGGTCGTAAGTAATTAGCGACAAGCTATACCTCATCAGTTAAAGCTGATGAAATAAAAACCCGCAGAAATGCGGGTTTTTTTATGGAAGAAAATAAATGAAGAAATGTAATAAAGATTTAAATTAAAAAAACATCAAAGTTATTCATCATCAGCCACATCAGTTAATTTAGATGGCAAAGACTTATTAGGTTTAACGCCCAATTTTTTAACATTCTCAGCTGTGCGAATGAGATTGCCGCGGCCAGTTTTAAGTTTGCCAACAGCATCAGAGTAACTAACTTGGGCTTGCTCAAGACGTTGTCCAACCTTATCCAGATCTTCTACAAAACCAACAAACTTGTCGTAAAGAGCGGCACACTGACGAGCGATTTCTTGAGCATTACGATTTTGCTGTTCCTGGCGCCAAAGGTGTGCGACCGTTCTAACGGTTGCTAATAGCGTGCTTGGGCAAACAATCACAATATTCTTTTTGAGAGCATCTTGATAGATCTCTGGCGCATGCCTCATAGCTGCCAAGAAAGCAGGCTCAATAGGAATAAACATAAGAACAAAATCAATCGAACCTACGCCATACAAATCTTGATAGTTCTTGGCAGATAGTCCTTGAATGTGTTGCTTGATTGATAGGACGTGACTGTTAAGTTCACTAATTTTGACGTTTTCATCATCTGATTGCATGTAACGCGTATACGCAGTGATGGACACCTTGCTATCAATGACTAGATGTTTGGATTCCGGCAAGCGAATTACAACGTCTGGTTGTAATCTGGAGCCATCACTAATGGTTTGAGTATCTTGAACTAAATACTCTTCGCCTTTACGTAAACCAGAGTTTTCTAAAATAGTTTCAAGAACAAGTTCGCCCCAATCACCCTGAGTTTTGGATTCACCTTTAAGTGCATTTGTTAGAGCGCGAGTTTCATCAGTCATTCGTAGATTAAGACCTGCAAGCTTTTCAACCTCTTGTTTTAATGCAAAGCGTTCTCTCGCTTCGGATTGATAAGTCTCATCAACCTGTTTACGAAAATCAGTGAGTTTTTCCTGCAAAGGCTTAAGCAGGGTGTCTAGATTTTGCTGATTTTGCTCGGCAAAACGACGTGACTTTTCTTCTAAGATCTCATTGGCAAGATTTTTAAATTGATCTGATAAAACTGCCTTGGCTTCCTGAGCTGATTGCTGAAGTGTGCTCAACTTGTCTGCGCTTTGGCGGCGTTCAGCTTCCAGCTCTGTTTCCGCTTTGACTCTTGCCTGGCTCTGTTGCCAAGCATAGTAAAGGCTAAAAATAGCAATAAGCGAAAAAAGGGCTAAAAGTGAAAAAGCGATAGTTGTATCCATATCGCTATGCTAAACCAATGCTAGCTCTTTAGAAGAGCTAGTTGGAAAAATTATGCCTTGAGGAGTTGTTGCAATTCACCGCTTTGGTACATCTCGGTCATGATGTCTGAACCGCCAATGAATTCACCTTTGATGTACAACTGTGGAATTGTTGGCCAGTTGGCATATTCCTTGATACCTTGGCGAATATCTTCGTCTTGCAATACGTTGACCGTATATGGATTAGTGACACCACAAGCTTGCAAAATCTGAATGGCTCTACCTGAGAAGCCACATTGTGGAAATTGGGCGCTACCCTTCATGAATAGTACAACTGGGTTGCCTTCAACGATTTGTTTAATTTGTGCTTGAACGTCCATGATGCTTCCTTATGAATATGTCTTATTTTAGCTAAGCTTGGCTGAGGCTGCTCGCTTAATACCCGCGAGATCAAGGTGGGCTTTTATATCCACAAATTTACAACTAGTTAGTAGCTGGCAAACCGCTTCTGATTGATCGTAACCGTGCTCTACCAAAATAAGACCGCCCGCATTTAAATGGGCTGGTGCTTGCTGAAATATCTGCCGATAAGCACTCAAGCCATCCTGATCATCGGTAAGAGCTGAGGAAGGTTCAAAGCGTAAGTCACCCATCGATAGATGTTCATCTCCTGCTGGAATATACGGTGGATTACTCACAATCACATCAAATTGATCTGCGATGCCATCAAACCAACTGCCTTGATGAAACTTAACTGTCTTCAAATCTAACAAAGCGGCATTCTTTTGAGCGATATCTAAAGCATCGGTACTCACATCAACACAAGTCACTTGGCAATGGGGTAAATTTTTTGCAATGGCTAGTCCTATGGCGCCGCTACCAGTGCCTAAATCTAAAACTTTGGGTGCGGCAATTTGGCAGCCTTTTGCCATATCCAAAAAATCAATGACTAACTCAACTAAAAGCTCAGTTTCTGGCCTCGGAATTAAAACACCTGGGGCAACAGTTAGTTCAACATTGAAAAACTCTTTTTTGCCAATTAAATAAGCGACTGGCTGACCTAACAATCTCTTTTTCTCAAGATCTAACCAATCATCCACCAGTGCTTGGGGTAAAGAATCTTTATCTCTACTAATCAGAGATGACTTTGGCCAGTCCAGATGCTTATCAATTAAATGTGCCAAAAGTACTTTGGCATCTACTTTATCTAAAGCAGTTGCTTGAAGGATGTTGTAAATAGTTGGCACTAATTAAAGATAACAAGTAAGAGAAAAAATAGTGGCGATTAAATGTCGCCCAAGCTAGCAAGCAATTCAGCTTGGTGCTCTGCGGCGAGTGCCCCCAACAGTTCCTGAATATCGCCATCCATCATCGCATCAATTTTGTACAAAGTTAGATTGATACGGTGATCCGTGATGCGACCTTGTGGAAAGTTATAGGTTCTGATGCGGTCGCTGCGGTCACCTGATCCCACCAGACTCTTGCGTGTTTCAGCCTCTTTGTCGTGTGCAGCACGACGCTTGGCATCCATGATGCGAGAGACAAGCACTTTCATGGCCTGCTCTTTGTTGCGGTGTTGACTTCTATCGTCTTGGCATTCGACTACGGTGCCTGTAGGGATGTGCGTGATACGAACCGCGGAATCTGTTTTATTAATATGCTGACCACCCGCACCAGAAGCTCTAAAAGTATCAATGCGCAAATCTGCTGGATTAATTTCAATATCGCTGATTTCATCTGCTTCAGGCATCACTGCAACAGTACATGCTGATGTATGTATACGACCTTGAGTTTCTGTTTGTGGCACGCGTTGCACACGATGGCCGCCTGATTCAAACTTGAGTTTTGAGTAGGCGCCTTGACCGACGATACGCAAAATCACTTCTTTGTAACCGCCTAAATCAGACTCTGAGGCGCTCACTACTTCAACTTGCCAGCGCTGACGCTCTGCATAGCGTGTGTACATTCTGAAAAGATCTGACGCGAAGAGGGCACTTTCATCGCCGCCTGTACCAGCACGGATTTCTAAAAAGATATTTTTATCGTCATTAGGATCTTTAGGTAATAGCAGGCGTTGCAAATCAGCTTGCATTTGTTCCATGCGGGTTCTTGCTGATTTAATTTCCTCTTCTGCAAAGTCCTTCATTTCAGGATCAGATTGCATGGCTAGCGCAGCCTCTTCATCAGCCTCTGCTTGCAGATAAAGTTGAAATTGTTCGACAACAGGAGATATCTCCGCATGCTCACGATTGAGTTTGCGGTACTGATCCATGTCCTTGGTAATTTCTTCCTGGACTAACAATGAGTTTAGTTCTGCTAGTCGAGCATCTAACTGCTCGAGCTTAGCTTTCATACTTGGTTTCATCTATTTATCGGAGTTAGTTGCGCGGAATAAGCCCGGCAATATTTTCATGAGGGCTTCGCGTTCTTCGCCCTGTGCGTGTTGCAATGCATGTAAAGAACCATGCAAAAATTTATTAGTTAAACCCTGAGCCAAAGCATCCAAAACAACTTGAGGATCTTCTCCCTTGGCTAACAATTTCCGAGCACGCTCAAGTTCATATGAACGTAGATCTTCGCCACGTTGACGCAAGTCCTGAATCAAAGGCACCGTGCCACGAGTTTCTAGCCAATGCATGAAGTGCGACACACGCGTTTCAATGATCGCCTCAGCTTGACCAACGGCTGCCTGACGAGAGTCGGCGCCTGCTTGCACAATGTCACTTAAATCATCAACGGTGTAGAGATACACATCGTTTAGACGGCCTACAGCTGCTTCAATGTCACGAGGTACTGCTAAATCAACCATCACAACTGGGCGATGACGGCGAGCCTTGATGGCATGCTCTACCATGCCTAAACCAATGATGGGTAGCGTGCTAGCAGTACAAGAGACAACGATGTCAAAGTCTTGTAGGCGAGTTGGTAACTCTAATAAACGAAGTGATTCTGTTGCTAGACCTTGCTCTGATAGTTGGTTAGCTAGTTCTTGGCCGCGTTCAAGAGTGCGGTTTGCAACAGCCACTAATTTAGGTTTGCGAGCTGCAAAGTGGGTGGCGCACAAATTGATCATTTCACCAGCGCCAATAAACAATACTTTTTGATCAGAAACGCTTTCGAAAATTCTCTCAGATAAACGGACAGCTGCTGCCGCCATTGAAATCGAGTGTGCACCGATTTCAGTGGTGCCACGAACCTCTTTGGCTACCTGAAAGGTTTTTTGAAATAGTTGATTTAAGTATGTGCCAAGTGAGCCAGCCTCATCCGCACTGCGAACAGCATCTTTCAGTTGACCCAAAATTTGAGTTTCACCCACTACCATAGAATCTAAACCGCATGCCACACGAAAGGCATGGCGCACCGCAAGTGATTGAGGTAGTACATAAACGTGAGGTAGCAACTCTTCGCTATCAATCCCGCGAGACTTGGCTAACCATTCAATGGTTGTTCTTTTTAAAGCAGATGGCTCATGAGAGCTTTCATCATTAGCAGCGCAGTACAACTCTGTTCTGTTACAGGTCGATAGAATCGTTGCTTCTGGGAGTTGTGTTTCAGATACACTCGCCA
>JALQYK010000112.1 GCA_023254115.1 Polynucleobacter sp. | reverse complement strand
GGAGGCGTTGTTAACAGGTATCCGCTGACATATTTGGCACTTAAACCCAAACTCCTGATTGCAACGATGTAAATATGTGCGAAATCTTGGCATACTCCCGCTCGATTTTTGAAGGCTTCCCAGACAGGCGTATTAATTTCAGTGGCGTCTGGCGAGTATTTGAAATCTTTAAAAATACGGGTGCACAAATCAATCGAGGCATCAATCATCTTTCTGCCAGGGATAAAAGATTCTTCTGCGTATCGCTTGATATCCATCACGAATGGTGCAAACGGACTTGGGTAAATAAACTCTGCTGCAGGTGACACTGATTTCCCAGCCTCATATCTCAGCTGTTCTTTTACTTCTTCCCAGGTAATGAGAGTCATCTCAATTAGCTCTTTGGGTATTTCTTTAGTCAAGACCTCACAACGTGCATTGACATGAAGTGATTCATGATTCTTATGGAAAGAGAAGAAATCTCTTTGATTGCCAAAGATATCAAGGTTTTGATGATGGGTATCTGGTGCTGGCGTAATGTCTAAGTAGCTATTAACCACTTCTTGGTAAGCGTTATTGATTGGGCGCAGATAAGCCAAGTGATGAGCCAATTCAACATCACTTTCGTATTCATATGAAGTGATGTGTTCGACTTGAATGTGCTTACTATTCATGATGCAAATCTTTGCTCTTTGATGTGTGCAAAGTAATGACTACTAATTTCATTAGAAAGTTTCTTGCCTTCTGCGGCTACTCTCTCGGTATAACTGATGATATTCATCGTATCTTCAAAAATTGGCTGGCAAGTTTGAATAATCTGGCTAAAAGTATCGATTTCCTTAGCAGTGTTGGGGAGGTGATGAATCTCATGGTCTAGTTCTTGCAAGATCCATGTCATCGATCTTGGGTTGGTGTTGTCAAACACCAGTAACTCTATTAATGCATTGATATCTTGGTAGCGTTGATAGCGAGTTCTATAGGTGATAGTGCTATCAAACAGAGTTAGTAGCATGTCAAAGCCACGGCTAGATAGTGAGGCATCGTGACTAAAGAAAGTGCCCAAGGTTTCACTCAGATTAATTAAGCGTTCTACTAGTCTGCCAATGGTGAGTAGCCTCCATCCCAAGTCTCTAGTCATTCGATCAGCTTGTAAGCCAGTGAGTGCGGCTAATTGCAATCCTAAATTGTCTAAAGCCTCAACCGCCACAATTAAAGATCGACTTTCAAATGAAGTCTTGTTGCCCAACCTATTTTCTAAACTGGACTTCATGTAACCCACCAATTTTGAGTGGTCGCTTGGCAGCCTGTCTCTAACTAAGCGTAGATTGTTGTTAAGTGCCTGTATGTAATAGCCAATGCTAAAACTATCTTTATGGTTGAGTTGTGAGATTAGGGTTCTAGCAAATACTTTTGGTGATTTAGATAATTTGGGTGTTTCCTCAGGTATCAAACCTGCTCTGATTGTTAGTTCTGAAACTGCATCTTGTAAAGCATTTAAATTATCTTCACCACTGACGCTGGCAATCATCAATGATTCTTTGGCTAGGCGGGTTAGGGACTCGGCACGTTCTGTATAGCGCCCCAACCAAAATAAGTTTTCTGCCGAGCGGCTAGAAATCAACTGTAAGCCATGAGGTGTTAGTGGATTGATGTACTTAGAGCGTTGCGACAACATTGAATAGGTATCGACTTCTCCATCTGTCATGACCCATGTATCTAAAGTACTGCCGCCTCGTTGAATCGAAACAACATTAGGATCTTCGCTAGAGACGCGCGTCATCGCGCCAGGCAAAATCTCCCAGGTGCCATTGGTATTAGCCATGGCGTAGACGCGAAGCATTGCTGTACGTGGTGTGAACGAGTTATCTTGCCAAGTGCTAGCTTGAGAAAATTGCAAATAACTTTGAGCGGTGTAGATCTCTGGACGTTGTTCTATTTTTTCACGCAATGCGTCTAATTGATCTTCATCTAGTTGAGACCCTACAATAGGTTGAAAGTGTGGACCTACGCTACCTGTGAAAGTGGGTTTAATAACCTGAGTTTTTAGCTCCGGACTAATATTGAGCCAGGCCGCTTGTTCACCACACCACCACGTGTTAAGGGAAGGCATAGCCAATTTTTCGCCAAGTAGTTTTTCGCTAATAGCCGGTAAAAATCCTTGGATTGCTGGGGATTCTAAAAAGCCAGCGCCCAATGCATTGGCAATTAATACATTACCTGATCTGATGGCTTGAAGTAGGCCGGGCACTCCTAGTGTTGAATCCGCTCTTAGTTCAAGAGGATCCATGAACTCATCATCAAGGCGCCTTAATAGACCATGAATGCGTTCTAGACCATGTAATGTTTTGAGGTAAAGCTTATCGTCTCTAACTGTTAAGTCATCACCTTCTACCAAGGGTAGACCTAAATAGCGGGCTAGATAAGTGTGTTCAAAATATGTTTCGTTGTAAGGACCTGGAGTAAGTAAGGCAAAACGCACTGACTCACCTTGGGCTAATGGGGTGGCTAATTCAGTGAGGGTATCTAAGAGTCGCTTATAGCTTGAGGCGATATGCTGAATTCTTAGTTCTCTAAATGCTTCTGGAAACAACTTAGAAACAATCAAGCGATTTTCTAAAACGTAACCAAGACCAGATGGCGCTTGGGTTCTATTGCTGATTACCCACCACTTACCATCAGGTCCTCTGGCTATATCAAAAGCAACAATATGAAGATAAATATCACCAGGTGGTTTGATATGATGAACTGCTCTTAGGTAACCGGGATGTCCTTGAACTAGGGCGGTAGGTAGGTACCCATTATTCAAAAGAGTTTGATTGCTGTAGGTGTCTCTCAAAATCTCATTGAGCAATCTTGCGCGTTGTGAGAGTCCAGCTGAAATCTCGGCCCATTCTTGTGAGTTAATCACCAACGGTAGGGGGTTGAGTGACCAGGGTCTACTTTGTGCTTGATCAGAATCGTAAACGTTGTAAGTAATGCCGTTTTGCTGAATCAAGCGATCAACAGTTCTTGCACTTTCAGATAAAGTTTTAATTTGATCGGTGCTAAGGTATTCAAAAAACTTAAGCCAGTAATCTTTTAGTTCACCATTATCTTGACGTAACTCATCATGATTCCCTATCTCAGGTTGTTCAGATAGGGAATTAATCAACTCTAGCAACTCTTTGTTAGAGGAGTTGCTAAGTTGTTCTAGGTTTTGTGATGATTGAGGTAAGTTCTCTGACAAAAGTTCAATCCATTTGATGAATGCGTATTATTTTAAGTTCTACGCAAGTCAAGAGTAAATGGAAATTCTTGGCTTGGGAAAACATGCCCAACCTTCATTCTTCCTGGGGTGTGTTCTAGTCTGAAGAAGCGAGCTAGACGACGACTTTCTGCTTCATAAGCATTGATTGGGAAGGTGTCGTAGTTTCTGCCACCGGGGTGAGCAACGTGATAGCGGCAGCCACCCAATGATCTAGATAGATTATTGTCAACAATGTCAAAGCTGAGGGGGGTGTCTGCTGGGATGGTTGGGTGTAGGGCGGAGGGGGGTTGCCATGCCTTGTAACGTACTCCCAATACATATTCCCCCACTTTGCCAGTAGGTTGCATTGGTGCTGTTCTACCATTGACTGTGATGGTATATCGATTGTCGTTGTAGCCTGTTACCTTTAATTCAATTCTTTCGACAGAAGAGTCAACATAACGAACCGTGCCACCAATTGCACCTTCTTCACCCATCACATGCCAAGGCTCTAAAGCACTTCTGAGAGATAACTGAATACCTCTTGTTTCTACTTCACCAATCAATGGGAAGTGGAATTCAAAATGTGGTGCAAACCATTCTGGTTTAAATTCAAAACCTGCTTGGTTGAGTTCTGCTAAAACATCTTCAAAATCCATCTGCACAAATGTTGGCAATAAGAAGCGATCATGTAATTCAGTTCCCCAACGATTAAGGCGGGTTACACCATGACCAACATAAGGTTGCTTCCAGAACCAGCTGATCAAAGCTCTAATTAAGAGTTGTTGGGCCAAACTCATTTGTGCATGAGGTGGCATTTCAAAAGCGCGAAGCTCTAATAATCCTAATCGACCAGTTGGCCCATCTGGTGAATAGAGCTTATCAATACAAAACTCTGAGCGGTGTGTATTACCTGTAACGTCAATTAGGATATTGCGTAAGGTTCTATCAATCATCCAGGGTGGGCATTGACCCCAGGTATTAACTTGCTTCTCAATTTCCTTAAGAGCAATCTCTAATTCATAAACTTGATCGTTTCTAGCTTCATCAATACGAGGTGCTTGACTGGTTGGCCCAATGAACATCCCAGAGAACAAATAAGATAAGGAAGGGTGGTTGTGCCAAAAAGTCAAAAGGCTTGGTAACAAATCAGGTCTTCTTAAGAATGGACTGTCTGCTGGTGTTGCTCCACCCATCACAAAATGATTGCCGCCACCTGTGCCTGTATGACGACCATCCATCATGAACTTTTCAGTGGATAAGCGAGTCTCATGTGCTGCTTGATACAAAAATTCAGTGTGGTCTACTAATTCTTCCCAATTTTTAGCCGGATGAATATTCACCTCGATCACGCCTGGGTCAGGTGTTACTTGTAGCATTTTTAAGCGAGAGTCTTTGGGCGGCGGATAGCCTTCCATGATCACTGGTAGATTTAATTCATCTGCCGTTGCCTCAATTGCTGTGACTAATTCTAAATAGTCGTCTAGTAACTGCAGTGGTGGCATAAAGACATAAATGACACCAACGTCTTTGCTTGCAAACTCTGCCTTAGGACCGCTTGCTCTGCCAGGGTTGCGTACTTCTACGCATAAGGCCGTGCGAGTAATCCATGCTGCTGATTGATTGAATGCGGGGTATGCGTCATTGCCTGCTAAAGAGCCTGAGCTTGCGGTCTCTGGTTTATTAACTGGCTTTTGTTGATATTGTTGTCTGAGTTGTGCATGACTCTTCAACTCTTTCGAGGGGGAAAAGGGATCACGATCAATATGGTAGGGGTAATCTGATTCAGATACCCACGGTAATGAATCAAGCGGCAAGCGATAGCCCATGGCCGAATCACCTGGCATTAAGTACATGCGTTCGTCGCGCATGAACCAAGGACCTGATTCCCAACTAGGTTTTAAATAATTGGTGTTATTGCGTTTGATGGGTAAAACATAGCCAACCACTTCATCAAGCCCTTGCGTGAACACACGTCTTAAGCGAGCTCTTTCTAATTCATCATCTAGTTTGGAGTCAAATGGATCAACATTGACTGGTAGTCTGCGTTCGCGCCATAGGTAATACCAAGTATCTTCGTAGCCTGGCGTGATGTATTTCTTATCAAGGTCTAATTTTTCAGTTAAACGCTCAATAAATTTCTTAGCATCAACATTGGTGTATTGATGACGCTCCCGCTCATCTGCGAGTAATTGAGGATTTTTCCAACAGGTATCCCCGTCGGCTCTCCAAAATAATGACAAAGCCCATCTAGGCAGTTGTTCACCTGGATACCACTTGCCCTGACCAAAGTGCAAGAAGCCGCCGCGACCATATTTATCTTGAAGCTTTTTGATGAGCTCAGTAGAAAAACCTCGTTTTGTAGGACCTAGCGCATCTGTATTCCACTCAGCACCATCTCTGTCATCTACTGACACAAATGTAGGTTCACCACCCATCGTCAGTCGCACGTCCATGGCTTGTAAATCGTCATCAATATGATGACCCAAGGTTTCAATCTCAGACCACTGATCTTCGGTGTAGGGTTTGGTTACTCGCGGAGATTCATAAACGCGAGTGACACTCATTTGGTGCGAAAACTCGACTTCGCACTTATCTAATGCACCGGAAATGGGCGATGCACCAGATGGTTCTGGTGTGCATGCCACTGGAATATGACCTTCTCCAGCTAAAAGTCCCGAAGTGGGGTCTAGACCAATCCAGCCCGCACCAGGTAAAAACACTTCGCACCAAGCATGTAAATCTGTGAAGTCAGATTCCGCCCCAGATGGACCATCTAAAGACTTCACGTCAGGTTTTAATTGAATCAAATAGCCTGATACAAAACGAGCAGCTAAGCCCTTGTGGCGAAGTAGATTAACCAATAGCCATGCTGAGTCACGGCATGAGCCAGAGCCCAATACCAAAGTCTCCTCAGGCGTCTGAATACCTGGTTCCAAACGGATGGTGTATTTGACTTTGGTTTGAATCAGTTGATTCAGGTTTACTAAGTAATCAATCGTTCTAACTTTTTTATCAGATATCTCGTTCAGTAACTGCTTGAATAAGCCGGTCGGCTTAGATGTGGCTAGGTAAGGGGCCAAATCATGGCCTAAACTTTTATCGTATTTAAACGGGAAGTGCTCGGCGTGTTCTTCTAAGAAAAAGTCAAAAGGGTTGTAAACAGCCATTTCGGCTACTAAATCAACCGTAACGGTGAACTTTTTGGTTTTTTCAGGAAAAACCAAGCGTGCCATATAGTTGGCATAAGGATCTTGCTGCCAATTTAAAAAGTGCGCCTCTGGCTCAACGCGCAGTGAGTACGACAAAATTGGCG
The DNA here is from genome assembly GCA_023254115.1 of Polynucleobacter sp. Lineage (GTDB taxonomy): Bacteria > Pseudomonadota > Gammaproteobacteria > Burkholderiales > Burkholderiaceae > Polynucleobacter. Next base: position 6,457 of record JALQYK010000112.1, on the reverse strand, counting down.
TTCTGCAGTGGGGTGCAGGGCGCAGGCGCACTAAATGTGGACCAAGATTGATTAGCTTGTCGTAGCTGTATGAGGTAACGTGATTAAGTGCAATATGTATAGCCATGTATACATATAAGCAAGACTTATGCCAAGGTGCTGAAAAGACTTATGCACCTTGTAATTAGGGCTTTTTAGCTTTGTTTTAGGTGTTTAGCCCAAGAAAACACTGAGTTTGCAATAAAGCGTTTCTTTTCAACGGTAACCTTCTTGGCTACGCTGATTTTCTTTTGAAGATTGGCTACTCGTTTGCTAGCCACTTTTTCTTTTTTAGGTTTAGCAGCAACTGGTTCTAATTTATCTAGGTTGTCTTGAACCAAGCTTGCCAAACTGATGCCTGCCATGTGTTCAAACATGAATGTTTCAAGTGACGACCATAGATCGTTACCAGATGTTTTTTTAGAGTTGCCACCATCAATTGCTAACACAATATCTTTAAGGCTAATCTCAGTTGTTTCCTTGGCAAGGGTATAGCCACCGCCAGGACCTCTGAAGCTATTCACAATATTTGCAGCGCGCAGTGTTGCAAATAATTGCTCAAGGTACGATAAAGAAATCTGCCGACGTTCCGCAATCTCAGCCAATGACACGGTTCTACCTTGCGCTGAGTGCAGGGCAAGATCGATTAAGGCAGTGATTGCTGTTCGACTTTTTGTAGTAATTCTCATAAATCCAATATACCTTAATCACAAAAATTTGCAATTTCCTCGTTAAAACTAGGGAAATTCAAATAAAAACAAAGGTTTATTTAAAGTACCTGTTGTATCTCAATACCCAGCGGTTATCTTCCTTAAAGCCAGATTTCGTAGAAATCTCCTGACCGTACTGAAGAATGACCTTTCCCATTGGAACATTGGTAATGAGGCTAACCTGATAACGTTGACTAACAGTTTGGTCACTTTGTTTCACATCATCCTTGTAACTGACTGCGCCGCTTGCGTAAAAATAAGCGAGTGCAGCAGAGTAGGTGGGATTCAGTTGATACAAAAAACTTGTTTGTAATGAGTAGAGTGGTTTTTGCTCAAGTGTTGAGTAGCTACTGATTTTGTAATCAGAGTTTTTGCCAAACCATAAAGTATCAAAAGCAACCATCCAATCTAAATCTTTATAGATGGGTTGCTGGTAACCAATTTGACCTGCCCATTTGTATCGGTTTTCACCGGGATTGAACGTGCGCTGATGTTGGTAGTCACCCGTGGGCGCCGTTAAGTATCCTGCGACACCCAAATATGTTCTCGTATTGTGATTGGCATACGGCCAAACAGCTAGTGCAAAAGTGGTATCACCAACACCAGATGCGTCTGTTAGTCCTAATGAGTTGGCAGCAGTACCTCTTGCCTTGATATCTGTATAAGGAGTTTGTAGATAGAAGAAGGCTGGTAAATTTTGTATTTCAAATGAGCGACCGTATTTAACCTGCAATTGGCTATTAACAATCTGATTGTTATTGAGGACTGCCCGGTTGTTTTGATAGTAATCACCGCGCTCTGTGCGCTGGTATGAAAACTGCAATAAGTGAATATCTGGCTTGGGTGCTACGACGTCGCCTGGTAATAGATCAATCGCTCCTGCGCTGTTGGCTAGGATGGCGCTAATTAAAATTATTTTTTAAAGTAAGACTTCATGGACGAAATTGTAAATGGATGGGCGCTGTTTTAGTTTCTATCGCCACAATAAAAAATGCTGGTTTAAAACCAGCATTTTTTGTTCACTACTATCTACCGAAGTAGATAGGCTTAAGGCTAAAGCTTGAAGATTAATTAAGCGCCTAGTGCTTCTTTCACAATTGCATTGAAAGTTGCGCTTGGACGCATCACTGCTTCTAGCTTCGCTAAGTCAGGTTTGTAGTAGCCACCGATATCTGCCGCTTTACCTTGAACAGCTGAAAGCTCAGCAACAATTTTTTCTTCGTTGTCTTTGAGTTTCTTGGCTAACTTAGCAAAGTGAGCTTGTAGCTCTTTGTCTTCTGTTTGGTTAGCCAATGCTTCAGCCCAATACATTGCTAAGTAGAACTGGCTGCCACGGTTATCTAATTCACCTGTGCGTGAAGAAGGTGATTTTCTGTTTTCTAACAATTGACCTGTTGCGTCATCTAAAGTCTTAGCCAAAATCTTTGCTTTGGCATTGTTCTTCTTGATGCCCACTTCTTCAATTGATACTGCTAGAGCTAAGAACTCACCTAAAGAGTCCCAGCGTAAGTGGTTTTCTTCAACCAATTGTTTAACGTGTTTAGGTGCTGAGCCGCCGGCACCAGTTTCGAACAGGCCACCACCATTCATCAATGGCACGATTGATAACATTTTCGCGCTAGTACCTAATTCAAGAATAGGGAATAAGTCTGTTAAGTAATCGCGAAGAATGTTACCTGTTACAGAAATAGTATCTTTGCCACGGATGATGCGCTCTAGTGTGTAACGCATCGCACGTGTTTGAGACATGATCTGGATATCAAGACCAGTTGTGTCGTGGTCTTTGAGGTAGGTTTTTACCTTCTTGATCAATTCAGCTTCGTGTGGACGATAGTCATCTAACCAGAACACGGCTGGTGTGTTTGATTGACGTGCACGTGTTACTGCTAGCTTTACCCAATCTCTGATTGGAGCGTCTTTCACTTGGCACATACGCCAAATATCACCTTCTTCAACGTTTTGCTCTAGCAACACGTTGCCATCAAGAGTCACAATGCGTGCAACACCTGGTTCAGGGATTTCAAAAGTCTTGTCGTGTGAACCGTACTCTTCTGCTTGTTGAGCCATCAAGCCAACGTTAGGCACGCTACCCATGGTCACTGGATCAAAGTTACCGTGAGTTTTGCAGAAGTTAATCATCTCTTGGTAGATGCGAGCAAAGGTAGATTCAGGCATCACAGCTTTGGTATCTTTAAGACGACCATCAGCACCCCACATCTTGCCGCCTGCACGAATCATCGCTGGCATAGAAGCATCCACGATCACATCGTTAGGTGAGTGCAAGTTGGTGATACCTTTAGCGGAGTCAACCATTGCCAACTCTGGATTGTGTTCGTGACAAGCGTGTAGATCGTTGATGATTTCTTCACGCTTAGAGCTTGGCAAGCTAGCGATTTTTTCATAAACGCTGCTTAAACCATTGTTAGGATTTACGCCTAATTGCTTAAATAGCTCACCATGCTTTTCGAAAGCTGTTTTGTAGAAAATCTTCACAGCGTGACCGAAAACAATCGGATGTGACACTTTCATCATGGTTGCTTTCACGTGAAGTGAGAACATCACGCGTGTTTCATAAGCATCCTGAATTTGATCTTCGTAGAACTTGCACAAAGCTTTTTTGCTCATGTACATGCTGTCGATGATTTCGCCTTCTAGCAAAGATACTTTTTCTTTAAGAACGATTGTTTTGCCGCTCTTAGTTACTAAATCCATTCTCACGTCACATGGCTTTGGAATCACCATTGATTTTTCGCTAGAGTAGAAGTCGCCACCGTGCATGTGTGACACGTGTGTGCGAGAAGCTTGACTCCATTTACCCATTGAGTGTGGGTTCTTGCGCGCATAGCGTTTTACAGCAGCTGGGGCGCGGCGATCTGAGTTACCTTCGCGCAAAACTGGGTTCACAGAGCTACCTAAACATTTTGAATAGCGATTACGAATCGCTTTCTCTTCATCAGTTTTTGGATCTTCTGGATAGTCAGGGATGTCGTAGCCCTGAGTTTGTAATTCTTTAATGGCAGCTTTTAGTTGGCCAAGCGCAGCGCTGATGTTTGGCAGCTTAATAATATTGGTGTCTGGCAACAAAGTTAATTTGCCAAGTTCAGCTAAGTTGTTAGGAACTTGTTGTTCTGGCTTTAGGCGATCTGGGAATTCGGCAAGGATACGAGCTGCAACAGAAATATCACTTTCAACAACTTCAATATCTGCTGGTGCAGTAAAAGCTCTAATGATGGGCAAGAATGAACAGGTAGCTAGGTAAGGCGCTTCATCTGTCAGTGTGTAAATAATCTTCGATTTATCTTTGGCCATCAATATCTCCTCTTTTTATAAGGTTAAGGTGTGCTGAACTCGTAAAAAATCTACAGCGTTAGATTCTAAGTGTTCAACCTTCTATTATCCTTACCTATTAATACTAATTAAGGGGGCACACCCCTAATTCAGCCCCAAAATTCCCTAGGAAAAACCCTCAGATGCACCACTTTTGTTATTTCTGAAACTTTTCTTATATTTCCTTATAATTCATATATCGAACAAAGGTTAATCGCCTTGGGGACAATAAAACCATGAAAAACAAAGAGTTGCAGGAAATCTACTTTAGATTTCTGAACTTGGTTCGCTCTGTTGAGGAGTTGCCAAGCTTTCCAAAACTAGATGCCACTGAAAACGAGTTGCTCAACTTGGTGGCGCAGCAATGGAAAAAGGGTGAACGCTTATTGGTAAGTGATGCAATCGCCATGCGAGCTATCGGTTCACCAGCAACTTTGCATGCTCGCTTAAAGCAACTGCGGGACAAAGAAATGATCACCTATGTGATTGAAACAGATGGTCGTAAAAAATACATTGAGCCAACAGAAGGTGCTTTGAAGTACTTCTCTCAAATTTCTAACTGTATGCTCGAAGCAACTAAGAAATAAATCGGCTACATAAGATTATTGATTAAGCTTATTAAGAAAAGTTGCTGATAAAAAACGCCACATTTGTGGCGTTTTTTATTTCATACATACAGAAATAAATAAGCAAATCAGTAAACAAATAAATAAGTAAATAGGTAAGCAAATAAGTAAATAACAAATAAATAAATGTTGTTTACTTGCTCACCTAGCTACTTGTTTTGCTGGCATTCTATTTTTCTATAAAGAAATCACTTTGCCTGGATTCATCAAATTATCAGGATCAAGTGCTCTTTTGATTGCTTGCATCACATTCAAGGCTACCTCGCCACGGTGACCTTTTAGATAGTCGACTTTTTGTTGACCCACGCCATGCTCTGCAGAGATCGAACCATTTAATTTCTCAACTTCTTGGTAAACCAATGCCTGAATTTCTTTGGAGCGATTAACAAAGAATGATTCGGTTTCAGCTGAGCTTGGCCCTGCAACGTTGTAATGTAAGTTGCCATCACCTAAGTGACCGTAATTGATGATGCGGATGCCCGGATATTTTTTTCTAAGTATTTCATTGCAAGTAGCAACAAATGTCGGAATCGCTGACGTGGGTAGAGATACATCATGTTTGATATTGGGTCCGTCATCAGCTTGTGCGAGGGGCACGTGTTCGCGCATATCCCAAAACTTTCTAGCTTGCGCTAAGCTGCTAGCAATCGCAGCATCCGTGGCGCAACCTGACTCTAGAGCGCCTGCCAGGATTGATTCCATTAATTGTGTGGCGTGTTCTTCGCTCTCATAGTCAGATATTTCAACGAGAACTTCGTATGCATTCGGGCCATCTAGTGGACTTGCTAATGCTGGGTAGTAATGTTTTAAGAGTGCCAAACTCTCATCAGACATCATTTCAAACCCAGTGAGTTGAGCGGAGGCGCCTGCCTGAAAACGATTTAATAATTCAACGGCGGCTTCTGCGCTAGGAACTGCCACTAATGCAGTCCATTGCGCCACTGGAACAGGGAAGAGCTTCATGACCGCTGCAGTGATAATGCCAAGACTACCTTCAGCGCCAATGAACAAATCTCTTAAGTCGTAACCTGTATTGTCTTTGCGCAAACTACGTAAGCTATTCAAAATGTCGCCATTAGGCATTACCACTTCAAGGCCTAAACATAGTTCACGGGTATTGCCATAACGAACCACTGACGTGCCACCAGCATTGGTTGATAAATTGCCACCAATGCAACAACTACCTTCTGCCCCTAAGCTCAACGGAAAATATCGATTGGCTGCAGTGGCTGCTTCTTGCAATGCTTGCAAAATGACCCCTGCTTCAACAGTGATTGTTTGATTGGCAGCATCAAGCTCACGAATCTTATTCATGCGCTGTAAAGAAATCACAACTTGCCTGCCTGTTGGGTTGGGTGTGGCGCCACCGCACATGCCCGTGTTGCCGCCTTGAGGAACCATGGCAATGTGATTGGCTGCGCAGAGTTTCACAATGGCTGATACTTCTTCAGTACTTGCAGGGCGTAATGCTGCAATAGCTTGGCCGCGGTAGCGTTTACGCCAGTCAATCAAATAGGGTTCTAAGTCATTGCTATTGGTAATGACGTGCTCTTGACCAATGATCTTTATAAACTCGGCAATTAATTCTTGATCAGTCAGTGCCATGATGTTTGAGTGCTCCTAATATTTTTTTATTTCTTCTTCTGCCTTTTTATAATCTGAATCAGACATCATGCGTAATCCTTCATGCAATGCAGGTGCAACATCTGTCCCGCCATGAAAGCTCATTTTTAAAAATGCGACAAGATCACCGACTCCCTTGGGTGGGGTTAAATC
>JALQYK010000110.1 GCA_023254115.1 Polynucleobacter sp. | reverse complement strand
GCGTAACCACGAATATTTGATGCACTTGGAGTAGATTGAGCCAAGGCATTTAGATAATCAATGCCAATTGACTCACCACCACCCTGGGTTTTCATGGCTTCCGCAACTGTGATCACATCAGCAGGCATTGCTTCACCCACTAATTTACCAATCACGCGGTAGATCAAACCATGATCAGGGCGATAGAAATCTTTTTCAGTCAGCAAATCCCCCACTCTGTCCCATGCAGAGTTATCCAAAAGCAAACCGCCGAGCACCGATTGCTCGGCCTCGACGGAATGCGGGGGTACTTTTAAAGCTTGTAGCGCTGAATCAACCATGAACTGATGATATCAGGAGATATCGTTCAATTAAATGATTAATTAGGCTTGCTCGCCAATCACTTGGACAGTAATCTCAACAACTACGTCTGTGTGAACAGCAACTGATAACGGATGGTCACCAACAATCTTTAATGGGCCAGTTGGCATACGGATAGAAGCTTTCTCAATTGAGAAACCTTTACCCTTCAATGCCTCTGCAACATCATGATTAGTTACAGAACCAAACAAACGACCATCAACACCAGCTTTTTGTTTGATTTCAACTGTCAAGCCAGTTAGTTTTGCACCAACTGCTTGTGCTGCTGCCAACTTCTCAGCTGCCAATTTTTCCAACTCAGCACGTTTAGCTTCAAACTCAGCGATTGCTGTAGCAGTAGCACGACGAGCCATGCGTTGTGGAATTAAAAAGTTACGTGCAAAACCATCTTTAACGCGAACAACGTCGCCTAAGTTACCAAGGTTAGCTACTTTTTCTAGGAGAATAATTTGCATAGTGACTCCTGATTATTTCTTATGTTGGTCAGTGAAAGGCATCAAAGCTAAGAAGCGTGCGCGTTTGATTGCTGTTTCCAATTGGCGCTGATACAAAGCTTTAGTACCAGTTAAACGAGCAGGAGTGATCTTGCCGTTTTCACCGATAAAGTCACGTAGTGTGTCTACATCTTTGTAATCGATTTGCTCAACGTTTGCTGCTGTAAAGCGGCAAAAACGCTTGCGTTTAAATAATGGGTTTTGTGCTGGACGCTTGTTCTTGCGGTCATCACCTTTTTTTACAAATGCCATGATGTTTCCTTTTTACAATTCAATATGCGTGATATGAAAGACGAGTCGCTGGCTGCGCAGAGTTTTATGGGCTAAAAAACCTTCAAATCTAACTACCTTTCCCAACGCTATCCGATCAAGTTGCTGATGAACTGATCCAATTGCAATCGCTTCAAGACTCATTCTGACTTGCCTAGGTTGATCTGCTTCTTGAACTTCCCCACTATGTTCTAGTAGGCATTCAATCACAGGCAATCCTGCAGGCGTATATCGAATAGCTTCTTTAGCGATGAGGGCGGCTGTTAGGATGAAACGATTCAACCCAAACCCGCTCAGTGCCTATTAGGCAGCAGGCGCCTCCGTTGCTTGAAGAGCTTTACGTGCTTCTTCACGTTCAACTTGCTTCATCATGATTGATGGCTCTGTTTCAGCCTTCTTAGTCTTGATTACCAAGTGACGCAATACAGCGTCGTTGAACTTAAAGCCGTGCTCTAACTCATCAAGAGTAGCTTGGCCACACTCAATGTTCATGCAAACGTAGTGAGCTTTTGCGAGCTTGTCGATCATGTAAGCCATTTGACGACGGCCCCAATCTTCAACGCGGTGAACTTTACCACCTTGAGTTGTAATAGTACTTGTGTACTTTTCAACCATGGCAGGTACTTGCTCGCTTTGGTCCGGATGGACGATAAAAACGATTTCGTAATGACGCATTAATTACTCCTTATGGATAAAAGTCACCTGGGCGTCTCAGCTACCACTGTTTAGATAACTGACCAGTGTGACAAGGTAAAAAAACTACAGCCTTAGATTGTAGCAAAAATACTCTGCCAATCCTCAGTTTTTCGCGAATTTGCCTCCAAAAGAGCCAATTGGAGGGCGATTCTGGCCTTAGGGGGTGATAAATCCCTGGCTGATAACCAGTTCCAGGCCGTATCTGGCTCAGGAATTTCAGAAAATACCGCTCCAGCACCTGTTCTTGATGATCGTACGACTGCAACTCCCATTTGAGCTGCCCAAACTAGTCTTTCAGCCAAGACTTGATTAACACTCCCCTGCCCAGTGCCAGCAATCACAATCCCCTCCACCCCCTGAGCCACAAGGGCATCCACTAATTCACCTTTCGCGCCACCGTGACTGGTCAGAATTTCAACCCATGGCCATTGAGCTTCACCAGGCAAGCTAAGGTCAGCCTGGCGCTTATGAATCGGGCCATCTAACTCCCTAGCATTAACCACTAAAGCATCGAGGGCATGCGTGTGCTGCTTTGACAAATCTCTAGCTAGACATGGCTTCCCCGCCATCACAGCCAAAATACCGTATTGCTCTGTGTCCCTAGCCTCTTTAGCTAAATAAAGAGCTGCCCGCAAGTTAAGCGGACCATCTGCATGATCGGCATTAGATGGCAACATTGCCCCAGTCAAAACAACTGCTTTTTTGTAGTGACTGGCTAACTTGCCTAAAGTGGCATGTAAAAAGACCCCCGTCTCCTCCATGGTATCTGTACCATGAGTAATCACGATTCCTGTAACAGCCTCATCTTCCAGCCCAGCTTTTACAGCCCATCCAAGCTTAATCAATAACTCCTCAGTCATATGACGACTATCAATATTAGCCACTTGCATAGCCTCTACTTGGCCGATATCAGACTCCAAACCAATCTCATGGAGCAACTCAGCAACACTAATTTGACCGGCTTGATAAGCCATGGGCTTACTCGGATCACTGGCTAAGCCAGCAATCGTGCCCCCCATCCCCAAAAGTAATAAATGACCAGAATTCATAGAAAACATTATCAATGGGTATTGCATCTTATGAAATCACTGTATAGAATGACAGTATGGACAAAAACACAGCCAAACCTAAGCTAACAGCCCGCCAAGAAGAGATTCTTAGCCTGATAACTGATGCTATCTCTCGCAGCGGTTTACCCCCGACCCGAGCTGAAATTGCATCACGCTTAGGTTTTGCTTCCGCCAATGCTGCAGAAGAACATTTACGAGCACTGGCACGCAAAGGTTATGTTGAGTTGACCCCTGGTACTTCACGAGGCATCAAACTTCCTAAGCAACTCAACCTCCCTATTCCAGCACTTCAGCAACTCACACTTCCTTTGATTGGACGCGTGGCAGCTGGTTCACCAATCCTAGCTGTAGAACATATACAAAAACAAGTTCCATGTGACCCTTCCTTATTTGATAAGGGTGCTGACTACCTTTTAAAAGTACGCGGCATGAGCATGAGAGATGCGGGCATCTTGGATGGTGATTATTTAGCTGTAAAGAAAACTAGTGAAGTTCGTAATGGTGAAATTGTTGTGGCCCGTTTAGATGATGAAGTAACCGTCAAGCGTTGGTCGCAATCCAAAGGTCCACATGGCGTCAAAATAGAATTGATTGCTGAAAATCCTGATTTTGAAAACATCATCGTCGATCCTCGCCGTGATGAAATTACAGTTGAGGGTCTTGCCGTTGGTCTTATCAGACCAGGCGGTCTATAAGCTAGTTAGTCGTTGACTAATAAATAGATGGTTGCCCATCAGGGCGATTTTTAAACCGTTTATGTATCCAGTAGTACTCAGGAATGCGAGGCTTAATGACCTCTTCAAAATAAGCATTCATTCGCGCCGTATCAGCCACTGGGTCGTCTGATGGGAAATTTGGCCATGGCTTACCGACATGGCAATCATACCCAGAACCATCTGCTCTTAATGTTGTAAAGATTGGGCACACCTCTGCCCCCGCCAAGCGAGCTGTTTTAGATACCGCCAATACTGTATTAGTAGGCACTCCGAAAAATGGCACGAACTCTGAATCATTTCTTCCTAGATCCATATCAGGAGAGAGACAAACGAATGTACCTTTTCGAGCCTCACGAATTAATTCACGACCATGACTTTGCCTTAGCAGCATTCTTGCACCAAAACGCTCACGCCACTTTTTAATTCGTGGTTCAAAGTATTCATTTTTCATAAACACATACAAGGTAATACCAGGAGCTGCCTTAATTTTTTTCAGGTGCAGAGTAATTGCAATCAGCCCAGCCTCAATACCTACCATGTGCATGCTGACATAAAGACGTGGCTTGCCATCATTCATATCCACTTCCGGATAAACAGTGACAAATTCATCAATCGATTTTTGACTACCTAACCATAAGCGACCACGCTCTGCAAAACTTCTACCTAATAAGCGCC
>JALQYK010000098.1 GCA_023254115.1 Polynucleobacter sp. | reverse complement strand
ACCATTGCATCCACCAAATCAAGCTTTTTGATTTCAACTGCTTTTGTTTCTGGGTTAGCTAAGCGAACTTTGCCCGCTTCCATCGGACCGCCAGAAACAAAAATTACTGGAATGTTTAAGCGCATCGCTGCCATCAACATGCCTGGGGTAATTTTGTCGCAGTTAGAGATACATACCAACGCATCAGCACAGTGTGCATTGACCATGTATTCCACTGAGTCAGCAATGATGTCGCGACTTGGTAATGAATACAACATGCCATCGTGACCCATTGCAATACCATCGTCCACAGCAATGGTGTTGAATTCTTTTGCTACACCACCTGCTGCCTCAATCTCACGAGCTACTAACTGACCCAGATCTTTAAGATGTACATGGCCAGGAACAAATTGAGTGAATGAGTTAGCGATGGCAATAATCGGTTTACTAAAGTCATCATCCTTCATACCTGTCGCACGCCACAAAGAACGTGCACCAGCCATGTTGCGACCAGCGGTAGAGGTTTTTGAACGATATGCAGGCATGACGAATAGCTCCTTATTTTTTCTGTATTTTTTGTCTTAAATGACTGTAGCAGAAAAATAATATTACAGTAGACAGGGAAATAAAAAACGCCCTTATGGGCGTTATTTATTGCTTATTTGGCGGAGACGAGAATCTCCATTTTCGCAAAACATACAAGCTCATTGAATATCAAAAAGTATCTACAAGTCTTATTTAAATTGACTTCTAGGCATTATTGTCGAATTATACCATCTCATCTGAATAAATAATTTTTGGTATAAAGGTTGGTATAAATGCCCAAGATAGCTAAAGCACTATCAAATGTAGAAATCAAGCGAATCCAGAAGAAGGGTTTTAATGCCGTAGGCACAGTTGCGGGATTGGGCATATTTGTTGCGGAAAACAACACAAAAAGCTGGGTTTATAGAACCACAGTTGCTGGCAAAAGAAAACCCATGGGCTTGGGCGGATACCCAACTGTAAGTCTCAAGGATGCAATTGAGAGTGCTCGAAAAATAAGGGCTTGTATCGACAATGGAAATGACCCAGCTCTTGAGAAGAAGAAATTAAAGTCACAACTTGCTGCACAGGCTGCAAAAAATAAAACCTTCAAATGGTGCGCAGAGCAACTTCAACAAAAGCAGGTATTTAAAAATGAAAAGCATAAGAAGCAATGGAATTCAACATTGAATAGTTATGCCTATCCAGTTCTTGAAAATATGAATGTCGCAGATATTGAATTAAGTCATATTAAAGAAATGCTTGACCCAATTTGGTATACCAAAAATACAACTGCAGACAGACTGCTTGGAAGAGTAAGGTCTATTATTGACTATGCGACTGTTTGCGGATACAGAGATAAAAGCAACCCAGCAAACTGGAAAGGATACTTAGAGCATATCTACCCAAAATCTAACGCTGTTCACCAAGTCACCAATATGGAATCAATACCACACTCGGAAATCCATAAATTTATGAAAATTCTTTCTCAAAATAAATCTATGGGTGCCAGATGTTTGGAATTTTTAATTCATACCGCAGTCCGCTCAATTAATGCTAGGTCGGCAAAATGGAGTGAAATCGACTTAGTAGACAAAGTCTGGATAATCCCTAAAGAGTTCACAAAAAATAAGAAAAAAGAGCACCGAGTCCCTCTTTCAAAACAAGTAATGAATCTACTTCAAAACACACCAAGATTTGAAAATGTAGACTTAATATTTCCATCACCAAGAGAAAAAACAATGAGTGATAGCACTCTTAGCAAGCTAATGCGAGAGATACTAGCTAGGCATAAGGAGTTGCCACAAGGAGTTCCCCATGGATTCAGAGCCACCTTTAAAACATGGGGATTAGAAAAAACCAATCATCATAGCGACCTTATTGAACTTTCTATGATGCATACAATCGGCAATGCTGTTTCACAGGTCTATACACGGGGAGACGGCATCGAAAAGCGAAGAAAAATTATGCAGGACTGGTCAAACTTCTTGAGTAAATAGTTGCGGGCAAAAAAGCAAAATGAAGAAACCAAAACCTTTAGGCTTATTAGCCTCAAAATCTGAAATAACAACTGCAATAGCTATTGAAAAAGAATATTCAGATGAATTAATTTCTAACTTGCTGACTGAATATCAATGCTCATCACTTGAAAATCTAATTGTTGTTCTCGCAGAAGAGTTCCATCCAAAATATAAAATAAAAAATCGTAGAGGCACAAAGGTTAAGTGGAGTAGCTTTCTTAAAGCCCTTCTATCCTCGGAAATATCCAGACTTCAGAAGAAAAATCAACCTCGAAAATCAGCAATCTACGAGCTAATGGAAAGTAAGCCATGGGCAAAACTTCTTCGAAACTCTAAAGAACCATATGAACTAATTATTAGCATGGATAAACAAGGAAGAAAATTGCCTCTTTATTCAGCTATAAATAGCGCCTACAAATTAGCCTTACTAGAAGACGAACTTCACAAATGGGAAGAAATGATTAATTCTTCTATAGATGAAGCTTTGGACAAATAAAAAAGGAATAAATTCTCAAAAAAACTTTTCCTACCCAAGATGATGACTCATGTAACTTAATGGAGTCTCAAATGAACATAGATATTTCAAGTGGTTTTATACGGCAAAAACAGCTTTTACCGATGCTTGGATTTTCAGCCCCAACACTCTGGAGAAAAGTGAAAGAGGGTTCTTTTCCCAAACCTGTAAAACTTAGCACCAATATCACAGCATGGAATAAGGCAGATATTCTTCTTTGGATTGAGGAGAAGAAAAATGGGTAAAAGCCAATACAAACCCAAAGACCCCCTAGGACAGCATATGCGCCTGTATGCGCTTTTGTATAACTCTCCAGCGTGGTGTTCTCTATCAACGACAGCTAAAGCTTTATGGGTCGATATGCGAGCCCAAATAAACAGCTATACAAACGGAACTGCTAGTTGTGCACTTGGAGTTTTATCACACAGAGGATGGTCATCTCGTCACACAGTTTCAAGAGCAAGAAATGAATTAGAAATTCTTGGGTTTATTCAACTAACAAAAGTTGGCGGAATTGGTTATGGTGGAAAAACACCTAATTTATACAGATTCACCGACTTAGAAGTCTATGACCAATCAAAGAAAGGGGTTTTTGCTACAAAAGCAGACCACCTCTATAGAGAATTTAAAAGTAAATCCGAGGCGCTTAAACGATTATCGGAATTGGAAAAACAAAAAAAATATAAGGTGCAGAAACTGACTAAGTTAAGGGCAGACTTAACACTTAGCAATCCAAATGTAAGTGCTATTTCAATCCAATAATAGGAAAAATGATGTTCAAAATTGCACCTTATTACAAGTTAATCCTAATTAAAAAATTTATGCATTTCAATTACTTGAAACAAAATTCTTCATCTTCAAGAAAACTCGTGCCTTGTATCAAATATGCACACCTATATATATTTACCATGGGTATAAGGATTTAAGATGAATCAAGACTGCATAGAAAATCCATCTAGAATCCTTGAATCTATTGAGCTCAGTTCAGATGCCACCCCCAGAATTAACTTATCAAATGTTGAAGATGTAAGAAGAGAGATGGCTAAGGTTTACAGAGAAACAAGAAGCTTGAAGATTCCAACATCAGATGGAACAAAACTAATTTTTATACTTACTCAAATACTGAGGGCTCACGAAATCTATTCAATTGAAAAAAGATTAGAGGTTTTAGAGCTTATCAATCGAAAAAAATGCATATGAGCATATCTAGTCGCTTAAAGAAAATTGAGTCTTTTACTACTTACGAATCTGAAATTATTGAATTTGCATTTAAAAAGCCACACGAAAGCAAGCAAACCGCATTAGAAAGAGCAAAAAAATATTTCCAAAGGCGAATAAGTTCATTCTGATTTCGTGGGTTTCTCCAGACTCAAGTAGTAAAGAAAAGATTAACGACACTCAACTCTATCAACATAACCACCACGAATAACTCGACAATTTGAAGGTTGTGGAGTTGGATTTGGGTCTTCTAGAACCTTTGGTTGAGCTTGAGCGCTCATGTTTGCACCTAAATTTGCCATAGCTGCTGCACTTGACCTTCTCATTTGCTCATTTGCCATGATTGCTGAAACATATCTATCACATGTCTCCCCCCTTGCCTTTAGCTCATTCTCCGCAGCCCTCACGCTACTCTCAGTGGTTACAGTAAGTAACACATCACATAACCTGTAAGTTGAGGCTGTTTTTGCCTTTTCTGGAGTCATACACCCTACGAGAGTTGCAGACAAAATCACATAAAGTATTTTTTTCATAAAAATCTTTTCAATAAATTCATAATATATTGTGAAGACTAATATTAGCAAACAAGCGAAATTATTCCCAATATGTTGGGAAATAATAAGAACTCATATGCTTGTGCTTTTGGAAAAGTTCTGAGAAGCCTCAGAGTGAAGGCAGGTATTTCTCAAGAAGAACTAGCACTAGATGCTGAGATGCAAAGAAATTACATCAGCTTGATAGAGCTGGGTAAAAATCAACCTACTGTTACAAGCATCTTCAAATTAGCAAATGCACTCAACATAGCACCAAGTAAACTAATAAAACTTGTAGAAGAGGAAATTAGTAGTTTTTAGATATAAGGGTTGGTATAAAAATAAAAAAAGGGCTTTAAGCCCTTGATTTATATATACTCTTGGCGGAGACGAGAAGATTCGAACTTCCGATCCAGGTTTTGCCCAGATGCTCCCTTAGCAGGGGAGTGCCTTCGACCACTCGGCCACGTCTCCGTATCACTTCACTAAATTAAATTAGTGAAGGCGATGATTTTAAATTACTTTTGGTCTAACTCAAAAGCTTTATGTAATGCACGCACTGCTAATTCCATGTATTTCTCATCAATCAATACAGAAATCTTGATTTCGCTCGTAGAGATCATCTGAATGTTGATGCCCTCCTCTGACAATGTGCGGAACATTTTGCTAGCAATACCAACGTGTGAACGCATACCTACGCCCACTACTGATACTTTAGAAACTTTTGGATCGCCCAAGATTTCTTTAGCTTGGATGTGCGCTTGAACATTGTTTTTCAGCAAATCCAATGCTTTTTGATAGTCAGCACGCGGTACTGTGAATGTGAAGTCAGTCTTACCATCTACTGATTGGTTCTGAATGATCATGTCCACATCAATGTTGGCATCCGCAATCGGACCCAAAATTTGATACGCAATACCTGGTTTGTCAGGCACACCTAAAACGGTGATCTTTGCTTCGTCGCGGGCGAAAGCAATACCCGAAATGACAGCAGCTTCCATAGTCTCTTCTTCCTCGAAAGTAATCAAAGTGCCTGAGTTCATCTCTTGCTCAAGCGACATCAATGGATCAGTTAATGATGAAAGTACTCGTGTCTTCACACGATATTTACCCGCAAACTCAACTGAACGAATTTGTAAAACTTTTGAACCCAAGCTAGCCATTTCTAGCATTTCTTCAAAAGTGATTTTGTCTAAACGGCGTGCATCTTCACAAACACGTGGATCCGTGGTGTAAACACCATCCACGTCGGTGTAGATCAAGCACTCATCAGCATTCAAAGCAGCAGCAACCGCCACAGCAGATGTGTCAGAACCCCCACGACCTAAAGTCGTGATATTGCCGTTGTCATCAACACCTTGGAAACCAGTGATCACAACTGCCTTACCTGCGTTAAGGTCTGTTTTGACTTTGTCACCATCAATACCCTGAATGCGAGCCTTGGTGTATGAAGAGTCAGTTCTGATCACAACTTGCCAACCTGCATAACTAACCGCAGGAACACCCTGCGCTTGTAATGCAAGCGCCAACAAGCCAGAACTTACCTGCTCACCTGTTGATGCAATTTGATCTAACTCGCGAGGATCAGGATTTTGGTTAATCTCTTTGGCCAAACCTAATAGACGGTTGGTTTCTCCAGACATCGCCGAAGGAACTACCACCACCTGATGGCCTGCCTTCATCCATTTAGCTACGCGCTTGGCCACGTTCTGAATGCGCTCAACAGAGCCCATCGACGTGCCACCATATTTATGAACAATTAGTGCCATTTATTGAAAATATCGTAAAAATCGCACCACAGAGGTGCACAATCAAACAAAAGTGTGATTTTACACGTTTGTGAGCCACTCAGGGCTAATTCTGGTGCCCTGAGTCGTTTGCCAGTCGGCACTAATACCGATACCAGCCACTGCCACAAGTTCTTCGCCGATGTAGAGCAACGGGGCATTTCGTTGCCATGGTGGAATGTTGGCCTCTTGATAAAGATTTTTTAGGCTTTTTCTCGGTCGTTTTGCATCAACCTTGAATTTCTCCCCACCCTCTCTTGCCATGGTGTTGATCAAACCTTTTTGTTTAGCTTTCTCAAAACGATCCAACGCAATCCCAGGTTTACGGCTATTGGCAGGCACTTTCTTGAAAATCCACTCGCCCTCAGATTGTTCATTTGCTTGGGTATTGATGTTTTGAGTGATGCTCAAATGACCTCGCCACAAACGAATCAACTGCTGGTAAGGCATCATCGCTTCTTGCGTCTGCGTGGCGCGAATCGCATCAAGTTGCGCCTGGGCGTTTTGCTGCTCAAGACCGCCGATGCCTGCCATGAGTTGCACGTCCGCCGCTCCAAGGCCTTGCATCGTCTGGCCCAATGCGCCTTGCTGCACACCGAGTTGGCCCATCTGCCCGCCAAGACTGCCAAGCATACC
>JALQYK010000097.1 GCA_023254115.1 Polynucleobacter sp. | reverse complement strand
GCGCAAGTGGTAAAGCAGCAAGTTACAAACAACAAGAATTAAATAATCAATCTTGAGCAAATATTTATTTAAATCTTTGCTCTAGTTCTTGCCTGATCTTGTAGGCATGTGTGCTGGTATCAACAGCCACATCATCCCAGCATAGTGATTGACCTTTTTGAACGGGGCGAATCACCTTAATATCATGAGCCAAACCTAAGGGCAGGCCGCCCATGGCGAGAGATTTTTGTGCTGGTAAGAGTTTGCCCCAGACGGTATAACCACCTTCACCATCAAGTATTTCTCCTGGTTTGAGATCTCGCTTGGCGGTCGCAACCACATCGGCATTCCAGCAATGAGCAACCCCTGTGGCTTCTTGACGTAAAGCAACACTGGCCACTGACATCCCAACCTCTAAACCAATCAAATGCCAACGCTTATATAACGTGAAATATCGACCACTTGGATCAGTGTGAGCGTTATATTCCTCAAAACAATTCTTGATGTAATCAGTTTCTGCTTCAACGGTGACCCAAACCCCCATGCGAATGTCATACGGTATTTTTCTACCATTGGCCTCTAAAGAAGAGATCACCTCAACCATACCTTTTTTCTCAAGCACGCCACCCTCATTAATGGGGCGGGTGACATAAGGAATGTCTTCCACACTAGCGGGTGGGTAGAGTAGACCATTGCTCGGTACATCAAGACCTGTGGCATTGGCTACAGCAGTACTTTCAATGGATGGTTTAGAGCCATCCAAAAAGCTATTAAACATTTTGGGATTGAGTCCGCCGCGTTCTGCTTGTTCGGGCGTTAGGCCATAATTACCCCAAACAGTTTCTGGGGTAGATTCACAGAAGTGGGGTAGCCATTTATGGCCGCGACCTGCTGCTACAACCGGAAAACCACAAGTTCTTGCCCAATCTACTAAATCACAAATCAATGCAGGTTGATCACCAAATGCCAGTGAATAAACAACGCCTGCTTCTGCGGCTTTTAGAGCAAGGAGTGGTCCGCAAAAAGCATCCGCCTCGACCGTGACATTAACCACATTCTTTCCATTTTTAAATGCTAGTAGGCAATGATCAACCGCAGCGATAGGATGTCCTGTGCATTCAATAATCACATCAATCGCAGGGTGACTGACCAGAGCTTCCCAGTTATCAGAAATATGAGTTTGCCCTGTCTTAATTGCTTCATCTAATGATGAAGCATTCGACTGTTCGTCACGCCAACCTACACGCGCTAGATTCTTCTTGGCATTAACAGGAGACAAATCTGCAATACCCACTAAATGTACGCCGGGTGTATTGGGGATTTGCGACAAATACATCGAGCCAAATTTACCCGCACCAATTAAACCCACTTTGATACTTTGATGATTGGCGGCTAGCTCTTGAAGTTTGCGATGTAGGCTCATGATGGTCTCTTGATATGAATGACTATTTATAAAGCAATGGAGAAGGTTTGAGTAGTGTTTGTAACCCTAAGATTTAGATTGCCTAATAAAAAAGCCACCCTTTAAGAGTGGCTTTATGTATCTAGTAAGTTACTAGTTATGCTGATTTATTGCACCTTAGCCTTTGACTTTAATTTAGCTAGCATCTCTTCAAATTTAGCTTTTTGCCAATTTTGATCCTGAGCCATCATTTGAATTAATTGAGGTTTAAGTTCAGCAACGGTTGGGACTTTAGATTCACGAACATCTTCTAACTTGATGATGTGAAAGCCAAATTGAGACTTCACTGGTTTGTCAGTCATTTGACCTTTATCCAATGCCACCATGGCCTTAGAGAACTCAGGCACCAATGCTTGTGGGTTCATCCAGTTCAAATCACCACCATTCACAGCAGATCCTGGATCTTTAGAGTTGGCTTTGGCTAAATCTTCAAACTTTTCACCAGCTTTGATCTTGGCAATCAAAGACTTTGCATCAGCTTCTTTTTCCACAAGAATATGACGTACTTTGTACTCTTTGCCAGAAAATTGAGATTTCACTTGGTCGTAAGCAGTTTTTAGCTCTGCTTCAGAAACACCTTCACGTTGAATATAGTCTTCAAAAACTGCACCAACTAGAATATTCAGGCGAGCTTGTTCCAATTGTTCTTGGATGCCGTCATTGTTGATCACGCCACGTTTAATTGCTTCTTGGTTAATCAATTCACGTGTGATCAACATATCGCGTGCACGATCGCGCAACTCTGGGTTGTTAGCCACTTGGCCAGCGCTGGCAAGCATTTTGTCTAACTTGGCTTTGGGAATCGCTTTACCGTTAACAACGGCGGCATTTTGAGCCAACACGGGTGTTGCAAGTGTAGCTGTTAGAGCTACAGAAACTGCCAAAGTAGAGAGTAATTTCATATTCATCAATCAGTTAGTAATAATTGCTAAAGCATGGATTTCATGGGGCATCCAAGCAGACAGAGCATCATACACCAGCCGGTGTTTTTGAACTCTATTTAAATCTTTGAAGGCAGGGGAGCTAATATGGATCCGGTAATGACCTGCACCCCCTTGAGCGCCAGCATGACCTGCGTGAAGATGGCTCTCATCTTCAATCAGAAGGCTATCAATTTGAATGGCACTTCTGAGAGCTTCTTCAAATTTGGCGATTCTATTTTGTGTCATGTCAGATTCATCAATTATTTATGTTCACTAACAATAAATTTTTTCAGCCATACCCCTTGAGCAATTACAAAAGCGAGCATGAGACCCATACCCCCAAATAACTTGAAATTGACCCATGTCGCCTCATCGAATTGGTAGGCAACCACTAAATTCAAAATGCCCATGATAAGAAAGAAAACAATCCAGGCAAGATTGAGTTGATGCCATAAATGTTGGCCAACACCTGGTTTAAGAGTTAATTGATGCGCCATCGCTGCTTGTATCAGGTTCTTCTTCCAAAAGGTGGCACTGGCCCACAAGCCGATTGAAAATAGCCAATACAGAATGCTAGGCTTCCACTGAATAAATGTTTTGTCTTGTAAGCCAATCGTTAATCCACCAAAAATCATAATGAGTGCCAAACTGGCCCATTGCATTGGTTCAACTTTTTTGTATTTGAGGGCTACCCAGATGATTTGAGCGAGTGTGGCAGCCATGGCAACACCCGTGGCAACATAGATATCTGCTATTTTGAAGGCAACAAAAAATAAGATAACGGGTAGTAAGTCAAATAGAAATTTCATGAAGAATTTAATTATTTAAGAATCAGGATTGAATTTTAACGAAGCTGAGTTGATGCAGTACCTTAGTCCTGTTGGGGCCGGACCATCTTCAAAAACATGGCCCAGGTGAGCGTCACAATGTTTGCAACGAACTTCCGTACGAATCATGCCGTGACTTAAATCTTTATATTCAGCAATATGCTCAGGATTAATGGGTTGAAAGTAACTCGGCCAGCCACACCCAGCATCAAATTTGGTATCTGAGGCAAATAGTGGGGTATTGCAGCAGACACATTGATATTGTCCATGTTGCCAATGATCCCAATATTTACCGCTGAAAGGATATTCAGTGGCAGCTTCGCGTGTGACACGGTATTCCATGTCACTCAGAATTTCTTTGTATTCTTGATCAGTTTTTTTCATGATGATGCCTACGAAGAACAGCTAATGGGTATATGAGCCAAATCGGGCGATGGAGGTTGAGCATATGACTCCGCCACAGATTGATTGCTATAGGGGTTTTCTAATATCTTTAGTAATCGAGTCACTTCTGAAAAATCTTTCTTTTGGGCGAGTTCAATGGCATGTTGCGCTAGATGATTGCGCAAAATATATTTTGGATTGACACTTTGCATAGTCTCTAAGCGACGATCAGTCGATTGCTTTTCAATGCTAAGGCGTTCCTTGTAAGTGTCATACCAACTATTCATGGCTTCGGGCACGACCAAGCCTTCAGATAAATTTCTAAAAAATAATGTGTAATCTAGCTTTTCTTGATGAAGAGTTTGTAATAGTTCCTCAAGCAAGGCCAAGTCTTGTTCAGATTCAGTGCTTAAACCTAGTTTTTTCCTAAATAGAGTTTGCCAGGTTTTGACATATTCTTTGTTGTAATTATTTAAAGTGTCCTTAATGTATTCAATTGCCTCATCACCGTCGATGCCACGTACTCTTTTGAGCTCTTGCTGTAGGGGTTGTAGCATGGCGCTGGCTAAGCAATATATATTCCAGTGCAATATTTCGGGTTGCCGATGATATGAGTATCGACCACCATGATCTGAGTGGTTGCAAATGTGATCCATTTGAAATTGATCTAAGAATCCAAAAGGTCCGTAATCCAAAGTTAAACCAAGCAAACTGGTGTTGTCAGTATTAAGGACGCCATGACAAAAACCAAGTGACTGCCATTGAGCCACCATTTGAGCAGTCCTCAAAGATATTTGATCTAGCAAAGCTAAATAGGGTGTAGGGCTGTGATGACACTCTGGATAGTGATGTTCAATCAAGTAGTCCAGGGTGAGATTTAACTCATGCCACATTTGGTTATGGCCATAGTGCTCGATGTGCCCAATCCGCAAAAAGCTTGGTGCAACCCTCGTGCAAACTGCAGTAGTTTCCGGTGTTTCACGCATTACAAGCATATCTGAGCCAACTACGGCTAAGGCTCTTGATGTGGGCACGCCTAAGAAGTGCATGGCTTCACTACATAAAAACTCTCTAATAGATGACCTTAAAACAGCTCTACCATCACCCATCCTAGAGTAGGCTGTTTGACCAGCACCTTTCAGTTGAACTTCCTGACCATGGATGTCACCCAAATAGATGGCTCGCCCATCACCCAATTGACCTGCCCACACGCCAAATTGGTGTCCGCTATATGCGGTGGCATAAGTTTTATAGGATTTATCACCAATGTAGGATTGGTTGCCTGCTAACAGATTCAAGTAGTCCGGATTGTTCGGCAAATTGTTTGTGGCTTGAATACCCAATAAATCTGACACGCTAGTTGAAAATCCAACCCAATAGGGGTTAGGGATGGGGTTTGGATTAATTGATTGGACAAGAGCTAAGTTGTCGGTAAACGGTAGATGAAATGCCATATATTTCTATTTAAGAACTAGCCCATTCTAGGATGCCTTGCGAATATTTGCAGAAAACCTCTGTATGACAGCTATAACCACGATTAAGATATGGCTATGGATAAAAAACAGTTAAAAGATTTGGGTGTTGAATTAGATGTGCCTTTCCTGAAGTTGTTGGGGGTTCGTTGTTTGCGAGCTGAGCTAGGTGAAGGTGAAGTGGTTCTTGCTTTAAAGCCTGAGCACAACAATAGCTGGGAAGTTGCTCACGGCGGCGTTCTGTTGACTTTGATGGATGTTGGTATGGCAGTTGCTGCTCGTGCTGCTGATGAAGCTGGTCGGGGCGTGGTCACCATTGAATTAAAAGCTAACTTTATGCAAGCTGCACAGGGCGTTGTTAGGGTTGCTGCTAGAACTGTTCATGTAACACCAACATTGGTATTTGTTGAAGCGAAGCTATATGACGAGCGTGATAGGATTTGTTGTATGGGAAGCGCGACGTTTAAATACTTTAAAGAGCTACCCAATAGGCAAGCTAAAAAGAATTAAGCACGGGCATTATGAAAGTTTTCTAGTTGCCCTTCAAAAACTTGAGTATCTAATTCTTTTTCTGCATTAAAGAGTTTCTCTATCACTTCGTAGCGACCATCTTTTCTGATTCTGATCAGTGATGTAGATCTTGTACCGTAATTGGGTGTTCTAATAAAAGCTGAAGAAAGAGCTTTTTCCCATTCATAAGAGACACCTGTTTGAGGTAAGTAATCATCAGGTGCTTGGGTCATGTCTTCCATGGCTCTTAAATAGTGTTCAGAACGCTTGAATTCTCCCGTATCCATTGCCAATAATTGGGCAAATGCGCCTACTCGATGCTGAACTTTAGGCCACGGGGTGTCTAGCATGCCATTCGATAAACCATAAATCCCAGGATTTAATTTTTGTGGATGCATGACTTTTCTAGGCCTGAGATTTTTTCCCATTAAAACTCGATTACTTAACCAAACTAATACTGGATCTTTGCTCGATAAGTCAGTCGCTAGCAAATTAAACCCGTTATAGCGATTAAATGTATGGCCATGCACATCGATAAAGCCTTCAGGGCTATCTGAGGCTTTCAAAAACTTAGCTGGAATCTCGCCACGAGTTTGCGCGTCTGGATTTTTCTCGCTAGGAGCTCTGACATTGGTAATTGCGGCAAAGCGGCCAGTTTTGCTAATCCCCATCCACGTGCCTGATTGACCTTTTACATCAGCACGATCGCGGCCAGCAAGTATGTGTGGATGGTCATCCCACCAATGCATTGAGTCTGTGGCACGCTCATAAAACTCATCTCTATTAGCGAGTACAACCAGCGGATATTCTGGGTGTGATTGCCAAGAGGTAAGTATTAAGCACATACAAGCGTTTAAATCTCTATTAGTGGATAGGGCAGGCTAGCAAATTGAATGGTTGGTCCATGCACTGAGCCCAGGTGAACGGATCCGGTTTCAAGAGCCTCTAATTTACATTCAGCTTGAATATCGATACGCTGCTCGATACTAGGGTGGTGGGCGCTAAGTACTACCATGCCACATGGTTGTTGTGGATCCTCACTATGAAAAATCTCTGTGCCAATCGCCACCTCATTATGACTATCTACGTACCCAATTTGTAAGCGGCGTTTGATGGTGCCGCGATACTGGCTCCTGGCAACCACCTCTTGACCTGGGTAACAACCTTTTTGGAAATCGATACCCTTTAGTGATTCCATATTAACCATCTGGGGGACGAATTGTTCGTAAGTTGATTGTGTCACTCGCGGAATACCACTTTGAACTTCTAACCAATCCCAAACATTGATAGCTGTATTTAGGTTGTTGCTACAAATGTCTTGCAATAGAGTTTCTTGTTCTGTGGTGCAGGTAAGTAGGTAACGTTGGCAATTCATTCCATCAACTTGCACGATTGGTAACTCAGCTACGCCGATGCCAGTGGCGCCAATCTTTTGTACCAACGTTGCCATGGAGTTATTGATGTCAACTAAGCCATATACCTTGTAATGACCGGACTGGTCTGTCACTTTGACTTTGGATCTTAAGACAAACATACTCAGACGCTTACTGAGGGTCTGAGCTAAGTCGGAAGAAATTCGCAATTGGTATTCTGGAATAACTTCACCTGATTCATTTTGGGTATTTTTGCGTGTGATCCAAAAGCTGCCCATCAAACGACCCTTCGCAGAGCAATAGCCTGCAAAGCGGTTTTGAGTGTGAGCTAAAGCGAGTTCCCCAAGATCGATTGGTTTGATTGATTTGACGCTATTGGTTAGTTGATTTTGAAGAAAATCTGTAGCATCTGGGCCAGTGACCGTGATGATGGACCAATTATTTAACTCAGTAATTGATGGTGCAAGGGTTAGTGACATAGTCTTCAAATTTCTAAATTTTTATAAATATGCTTTTATCATAGACGGATGAAGAACGTTTTTACACCTATTTTTTCTAGACCTGTATTTAAGGTTATTTCCCTAATATTTTTGGGCTTGTTTGCAAGCTTTATTTACCTTGGGTTTATTGCATCAGTTGTTCCTGGAAAGGGATTGTCACTCACGCCTGCTGGTCAGGTTAGGGTAAAAGTTTTGCCAGGTTCTAATGTGGCAAGTACAGCCAAACAACTTTCCTCTCAGGGAATTCAGGTTTCTAACATCACCATGCAGATAGTGGCCCGTGGCTTGTTTCAGGGGAAAAAGTTAAAAGCTGGTGTATATGATTTTTCTCCAGGATCTAGTTTGGCTACCATTCTATTTAAAATGGGGCGGGGTGACAGCATCAAGTTGAGTGTGAGTTTGGTTGAGGGTTGGACTTTTAAACAATTTAGAGCTGCCATTGATGTCCAGGTAGATTTAAAGAAAGAAACCAAAGGTCTTTCAGCCAAACAGATTTTGGCTAAATTAGATGCAAAGGAAGTTCATCCGGAAGGTTTATTTTTTCCCGATACTTATGTGTATGAGCCCGGTGACAGTGACTTAACGATTTATCAAAAAGCCTATAAATCGATGCAGATTCGGTTAAACGATGCATGGCAGATAAGGGCTAGCGACTCTCCAGTTAAGTCGCCTTACGACTTGCTTAAATTGGCCTCAATTGTGGAGAAAGAAACTGGTCACCCAGATGATCGTGGTTTAGTTTCTGCTGTATTTAACAATCGTTTAAAACTAGGCATGAAACTTCAAACAGATCCAACCATTATTTACGGGTTGGGTGATTCGTTTGATGGCAATATTAGAAAAAAAGATCTCTTGAGGGATGGTCCCTACAACACCTACACCCGTTATGGTTTACCGCCAACGCCGATTGCTATGCCTGGCAAAGACGCCTTGATTGCTGCTGCAAAACCATTTAACTCAAAAGCTCTATATTTTGTTGCTAAAGGTGACGGTCGAAGTGCCTTTTCTGAGTCCTTGGTAGCGCATAATGAGGCTGTGAAGAAGTATCAATTAAGTAATGCTTCTACCAAATAAATTTTTATACCCTGAATAGATTCTAAATACTTATGTCTTTAATGACCCAGTCACCCAATCAGCCGGGTTTTTTCATTACCTTTGAAGGTATTGATGGTGCAGGCAAAAGCACTCACATTGAAGCTTTTGCTGCTGAGTTAGCTAAAAAGTACCCAACTAAAGAAGTTGTTTTAACTCGTGAGCCGGGTGGTACTGCTTTAGGGGAAAAGTTGCGTGATTTGCTCTTGCATCACCCCATGCACCTGGAAACTGAGGCATTGCTAATGTTTGCAGCAAGAAGGGAGCACTTGGCAACGGTGATTGAGCCTGCTCTATCTGCTGGAAAGATAGTTATTTCAGATCGGTTTACAGATGCTAGCTTTGCCTATCAGGGTGGTGGGCGTGGTTTAGATTTGGCCAAACTCTACGAATTAGAGGTTTGGGTACAGATGCGTTTGAAAACTGATGGAGTGGGGCAGAGATATGTTCTGCAGCCTGACCTGACCTTCTTATTTGATCTGCCCAGTGAAACTGCTGAGGCTCGCAGAAGTGCTGTGCGAGAGCCCGATAAATTTGAGCAACTAAACACGAGCTTTTTTGAAAATGTACGTCAAGAGTATTTGCGTCGCGCTAAGGAAGATTCTGCTAGATTTAGATTAATTGATGCTAGCCAAACAAAAGAGCAAATTTGGAATTTACTTCAAGAAATATCGATAACTATTTGATTATATTTGTTATTTTAATCATTAATTTTAACTATAATCATCGATATAATCTAAAGCTATGAAGAACTCTTTATTCCCTTGGTTTGAGCAAACATGGTCAGAGATTAGCTTAACCAATATGCCTCATGCGGTTCTATTGCATGGTCAAACAGGTATAGGGAAGATGGAGTTTGGCTTGTATCTCGCCAAAGCCTTGCTGTGTGAATCAGGTGATCATCAAAAACCTTGTTGCAAATGTGAGGCTTGTCATTGGTTTGACACAGGTAACCACCCAGACTTTTTAGGCATTGTTCCAGAGACCATGCACTTGAGTTTGCCCCATGAGCAGATGGAAGGTGCAGATTCCCTGGAAGATAAGCCTAAGCGTGGCAAAAAGAAATTAGATGATGATGCAGATAAAGCAGATAAAAAGGCGAGTTCCTTTATCAAGGTTGAGCAAATTAGAGACGCGTTGGAGGGTATCAACACCACAGCTCACAGAGGTATTCAAAGGGTAGTGCTCATAAATCCCGTTGAGGCACTTCAGGCTGTGTCCGCTAATACCTTACTTAAAACACTTGAGGAACCACCGGCTAGTACCCTATTTATTTTGCTCAGCGATCGCTTGGATCGCATTTTGCCAACAATCAGGTCTCGTTGCAGGTTGATAGCTTTACCGAGACCTCAGAAAGAGCAGGCCCTCATTTGGTTAACCAATCAACTTCAGCAAGCTGGTGTGAAAAAATCACAAGTTGATATTGATAGGGTATTGAGCCAGTCCGGTGGCTCAGTCATGGATGCGCTCAATGAGCTATTGGGCGTCAATGATGAAGACGATGTTTCCCAGGCAACAGAGGCACTTTTAAAGGGTCTATCTCAGGCAGGTAATCTAAATTGGCTGGTGACTGCTGAGCAAGTATATAAAGCGCCGATGCCAAATATATTGATCACACTTGAACGTTGGATTTTTGATCTGCTAAGTCAACAACAGTCAGGGCAAATACGTTATTACCCATCTAGGCAAATTGATATTGAAAAGTGCGCTAGCTTAGCTAGACCCAATAAGGTGGTGAGTTTTTGGCGAACGCTCATAGATGCGCGCAGACATGAGTTACATGCACTGGCTAATAGGGTGCAAATAGAGGCTTTATTGATACGTTATCAAGAGCTATATAAAGATTAATTAGGGATTGTTTTTTAATGTTTGTCGATTCACATTGCCATTTAGATTTTCCAGAGTATGCCAATCAAGTTCCAGCACTTTTGGAGCGCATGAAGGCAGCTGGGGTAACGCATGCTATGTGTATTTCTGTTGATATGCCCGATTTTCCAAATGTTCTAGCATTAGCAAAAGCTCACGAGAACTTATTTGCAACAGTTGGAACACATCCTGATTACGAGGACACTCCAGAGCCATCAGAGGACCAATTAGTAGAATTTGCAAATCATCCCAAGATTCTGGCTATTGGGGAGACAGGTCTAGATTATTACCGCATTGGTGATAGAACTTATGACCAAATGGAGTGGCAAAGAGAGCGCTTTCGCACACATATTCGTGCTGCCAAACGAGCTAACAAGCCTTTAATTATTCATACGCGTTCCGCATCAGAAGATACGATTAGGATTCTTAAAGAGGAGGGGGCTGGTCAGGTTGCGGGTGTTATGCACTGCTTTACAGAGACATGGGATGTCGCTCAGGCTGCAATGGAGCTTGGTTTTTATATCTCATTTTCAGGGATTGTGACCTTTAAAAATGCTAAAGAATTACAAGAAACCTGCAAAAAAGTGCCATTGGACCGAATGTTAATTGAGACAGATGCCCCATTTTTGGCTCCAATTCCTCATCGTGGCAAGACAAATGAGCCCGCTTGGGTCTCTCATGTTGGAGAATTTATTGCCAATCTAAGGGGCATCCCTGTTGAAGAGGTGGCTCATGCTACTACTCATAACTTTAAAACCTTGTTCAAAGCGCCTATTTGAACATTATTATTCCTAGAATTGAATGCAAAAATCGATAATAAGCTGTTGTTTTACAACATTAATTACATTTTTCTATAGTGTTGTTACAGCTCAAACTAGTGTCACTCAGTTTAATCAATATCAGGCTGAGAGTTTTTTAAATTCAGTCAAAATGAACGATGTTAAGGCTGTCAAAAAGGCTTTAAGTGATGGCGTTAGTCCCAATTCAATGGATTCACAAGGTAATTCTGCATTAGCACTCGCAATCACTGAGAAATCCTTGGATGTGATCAAAGTATTGGTTGATACACCATCCATTGACCTTGAGCGACCTAATTTAGCCGGTGAAACACCAGTCATGATGCTGGCGTACAACGATATGTACGATTTATTGGTCTATTTAGTGGATAAACGTGATGTTGAGATAAATAAACCTGGTTGGACTGCATTGCATTACGCTGCCACGAATGGTCACGTGCGTGTGGCGTCATACTTGCTAGATAAGCATGCTTACATAGATGCCTTAAGTCCAAATGGCACAACACCATTGATGATGGCGGCTAGAGGTGGTCATATTCATGTGGTGAAACTTTTATTGGATCGTGGTGCTGACTTATCAAAGCGTAATGGAATGAAGATGACTGCGATTGAGTTTGCTGAACAAAACAATCAATCTGAGATTGCTACAGGACTTAAATCTAGATGGTCCAAGGTCTATGGCAAGCCCTATGCTAACTAGGGTTTATTTCGCATAATCATTATTATGTTAAATAATATATATGCGTCAGAAATGACATATGGTGAAACGTATGCAAATGCCCAATACCAGGTCACTACTCCAGATGGATGGATTGCATTCAAGATTGGTGAACCTAATCAACATCTATATCAACTTCTAGATGCAAATGGAGTTGATATGGCAGCCTTGATTACCGCGTGGAATCCATTGGGAAAAATGAGCGATATAGAGGCAAATCGTGAAGCCAATCATTCGCTAGAGTTGAATATCCAAAAAATGGGACTTCCCTATTATCTTGGCTCAGGGAGTGATCCAAAGGGCGCTTGGAAAGAAGATAGCTATTTTGTGATGGGGATTGATCCGACGCAGGCAAAACAATTAGGGGATGCATATCTGCAAAATGCAATTGTTTGGATTAATAGGTGTGATGCACCATCACTGATTTGGCT
The DNA here is from genome assembly GCA_023254115.1 of Polynucleobacter sp. Taxonomy (GTDB): domain Bacteria; phylum Pseudomonadota; class Gammaproteobacteria; order Burkholderiales; family Burkholderiaceae; genus Polynucleobacter. Next base: position 28,312 of record JALQYK010000097.1, on the reverse strand, counting down.
AAGGTGATGATGAATAAAAAAAGCCGCTAATACCTTAGCGGCTTTTTTGGCAGAACTTAAGGCTTATAAACGTTCAAATACAACTGCAATACCTTGACCGCCACCAATACACATTGTTACCAACGCATATTTGCCACCAGTGCGGTGAAGCTCATAAATTGCCTTTGTGGCAATGAACGCGCCTGAACAACCTACTGGGTGACCTAGAGCTATCGCACCACCATTAGGGTTGGTCTTAGTCATATCTAAACCTAAACCTTTAGAAACGGCAATCGCTTGGGCAGCAAAGGCTTCATTTGATTCAACCACGTCCATCTTGTCGATAGTCAAACCAGCACGTTGCAATGCAAGCTTAGATGCAGGAATTGGACCCTCACCCATGATGTCATTGGGGACGCCTGCCAATGCATAAGACACTAGGCGTGCCATAGGCTTCTGCCCTGCTTTTGCTGCTGCTTCAGCTGAGGCTAATACAAAGAATGCTGCGCCATCGTTAATGCCTGACGCATTGCCAGCAGTTACCGTACCGTCTTTCTTAAACGCTGGTTTCATTTTGCCTAAGCTTTCCATTGTGGTACTAGCCTTGACATGCTCATCTGTATCAAATACCACATCACCTTTGCGAGTCTGCATAGTGATTGGAACGATTTGTGATTTGAAGCGACCATCTGCAATAGCTGCAGCTGCACGACGGTGAGACTCAACAGCTAAAGCATCCTGTTCCTCACGCGTGATATTCCACTTGGCTGCTAAGTTTTCTGCTGTAATACCCATATGACCAGCGCCAAATGGGTCAGTCAATGTAGCCACCATCATATCGATCATCTTTGTATCGCCCATGCGCGCGCCTGTACGCATCGCAGGTGCGCCATAGATACCACGAGACATGACCTCTACACCACCACCAACACCATACTCACAATCACCCAACATGATTGCTTGAGATGTAGTCACGATACCTTGCAAACCTGAGCTACATAAACGGTTAACTGCCATTGCCACTGAGTCCATTGGCAAGCCAGCTTGTATCGCTGCGACGCGAGCAACATATGGAAAGCGTGATTCTGTAGGAATACAGTTACCAACAGTCACATAATTAATCTGTTTAGGGTCTACGCCAGAACGATTCACAGCCTCTTTCATCACTGTGCCAGCTAATTCAGCCGGTTCCATGCTGCTCAATGAACCACCAAAACCACCAATAGCAGAACGAACTGCACTCAATACAACAACATCACGTGCCATCTGGAACTCCCTTGTTACTTGTTATTAATAGAAAAACTAGTCTGTAGGGCTAATCTTACGAGTAACTGTCTAAAACAATCTATTAGTACTTACCAAGGGTAATCACTCATAAAAATACGACTAATAATTGATTTAGATGAAGGAATTCTGATTAAAACTAGAGCTGAGCGATTAGGTCATGACCCTGAGTGCCGACAACTGTTGCTTTGACAAAATCGCCCACTCGATACTTTTTAGAAATCTTATCTGTGGGTAATAAGTGAACTAGACCGTCGATCTCAGGGGCATCAGACTGACTGCGACCCACTCCACTCTGACCATTGACAGAATCAACAATCACCTTGATGCGCTTACCAACCTTGGCTTGAAGAAGTTGAGTAGAAATCTCTTCAGCGACAGCCATAAATCTTGCTTGACGCTCATTCCGAAGGGCATCTGGTAATGCACCATCTAGCTCGTTAGCCTTAGCACCCTCTACTGGTGAGTATGCAAAACAACCCGCTCTATCTATCTTTGCCTCACGCATAAACTCCAGTAAGTAATTAAATTCCTCTTCTGTTTCTCCCGGAAATCCTGCTATGAAGGTACTTCTGATGGTTAAATCAGGACAAGCTTTACGCCATGCCTGAATACGATCTAAATTTTTTTCGCCACTCGCAGGACGCTTCATACGTTTGAGCACATCTGGGTGTGCGTGTTGCATGGGTATATCTAAATATGGCAGAACGCCACTACCCTCATCTGCAAAACCGGCCATGATAGGCAGTATTTCATCGACATGCGGATAGGGATAAACATAATGCAAGCGTACCCATGCATCATGTTGACGAGCTAATTTGCCGAGCGCCTCAACCATATCAAATAATTTGGCTTTAACAGGGCGACCATCCCAAAAGCCCGTTCGATATTGAACATCTACACCATAGGCACTTGTGTCTTGTGAAACTACCAGTAGCTCTTTAACGCCTGCTTCAAATAAATGTTGAGCCTCCAGTAGCACATCACCAATTGGTCGAGAAACCAAATCTCCGCGCAAACTAGGAATGATGCAAAACGTGCAGCGGTGATTACACCCTTCTGAAATTTTTAGATACGCATAATGCTTGGGAGTTAGCTTAACCCCTGCTTTAGGTACTAAATCTGAGAAAGGGTCATGTGCTTTAGGTAGGTGTTGATGAACGGCAGACAATACCTCATCAGCTGCATGAGGACCCGTAACAGCTAAAACTTTGGGGTGTACTGATGTAACCACATCAGTACCATCAGCATTTTTTTTTGCTCCCAAGCACCCAGTCACAATGACCTTGCCATTTTCTGCAAGCGCTTCACCAATCGCATCCAAGCTCTCTTGGACAGCTGAATCAATAAAGCCACAAGTGTTAACTACAACAAGGTCAGAGCCTGCATAATCCTTTGCAATCTCATACCCTTCAGCACGCAGTTGTGTAACGATGCGCTCAGCATCAACTAATGCCTTAGGGCAACCTAAGGAAACAAAACCAATCTTGCCACTCAATTATTTATCGCTCTTATTGGGAGTTGTGAAAGGAAACCCAGTAAATACATTAGGAGTTTGATCTTTCATTTTTTCTTGCATTTGAGTAAATAAATTTTTACTCTGCTCGATGTAGTTACCCATTTGCATCATTGGGTTTTGCATATTCATGAATTGAGCCCAACTTTCAGGGGTTGCACCACCCTGTTTAGACTGCTCCGCGAATTGACTTTGCATGTCTATGAATGATTGAATATTTTTCTCTAACATGCCACCTACCATACCTTGCATTGAGTGACCATAGAATCTAATCATCTGGGACAACATAGGAGTTGTGAATAGCGGAACTCCGCCAGCCTCTTCTTCCAAAATAATCTGTAAAAGAATAGCTCGCGTTAAGTCCTCATCTGTCTTGGCATCAACAACTTTAAAATCATCATGAGCAAGCACCAAGCCTTTAACATCTGACAAAGTGACATATGTACTGGTTTGAGTATCGTAAAGACGACGATTAGGATATTTTTTAATTATCCTAACGCCAGCTGTTTTTGCAGATTGTCTTTTTGTGACCATATCAAATAATTGGGGCTTGAATACGCATATTGTATGTGTAAATCAAGCCCAAGCCTAAAAACTAAGCAAGATGCCCTTTTTGGGGGCATGGAATTGCTTAGCCCATATGTAAACCACCGTTTAACGAGAAGTCTGCACCGGTTGAGAAACCACCTTGGTCAGATGCCAACCAAGAAACAATAGAAGCGATCTCGTCAGGTGTTCCCAAACGCTTAACTGGAATGGTTGAAATAATTTTCTCAAGCACATCTTCACGGATAGCTGTAACCATATCTGTGCCAATGTAACCAGGCGATACAGTATTAACTGTTACACCCTTAGAAGCAGTTTCTTGTGCTAAAGACATAGTAAAACCATGAATACCAGCTTTTGCTGTTGCATAGTTTGATTGACCAAATTGGCCTTTTTGACCATTAACAGAAGAAATATTAATGATTCGGCCCCAACCTGCGTCAACCATACCATCAATGACTTGTTTAGTAACGTTGAACAATGAGTTCAAGTTAGTGTCAATAACAGCGCGCCAATCTTCTGGTGTCATCTTACGGAAAACTGTGTCACGAGTAATGCCTGCGTTGTTTACCAACACATCTACTTTGCCATGCTCTGCTTTTACTTTATTAAAAGCAGCTACCGTGCTCTCCCAATCACCAACGTTACCTTCTGACGCTGTGAAATCAAACCCTAAAGCTTTTTGCTCAGCCAACCATCTATCTTTGCGAGGTGAGTTAGGACCGCAACCAGCAATCACTTTAAAACCATCTTTAGCCAAACGTTGGCAAATAGCGGTACCGATACCACCCATACCACCTGTTACATACGCGATCTTCTGACTCATTCTTCTTCTCCCTTAATTTGAGTGCATTACAACTTTAAAAATTACTAATAATTAATCAATGGCTTTTTCTTTAACGTAAGAGCCTGGTGCTTTTTCAATTACTTTGTACTTGGTGTTTCCGTAAGATTTAGGAGCAGACTTTTGTTTGCCGCTATGAGGAACTAACCACTTAGCCCAATCAGGCCACCAACTGCCGGGAATTTCTTTTGCTCCATCGAACCATGCATCAGCAGTTGTAGGTAGTTTCGAATTAGCCCAGTAATTACGTTTTTTCTTCGCAGGAGGGTTAATAACCCCTGCAATGTGACCTGATGCCCCAAGAACGAAATGAACTTTTGCACCCTTTAATAATTTTACTGATTCATAGGCAGACCACCAAGGAACAATGTGGTCTTCTCTGGATGCATATAAGTAGACTGGGCATTTGATTTTGCCTAGATCAACTTTTTCACCACAGATAGTTAGCTTGCCTGGAACTTTGAGCTCATTTTGCAAATATAAATGGCGTAGATACCATGAGTACATAGCACCAGGTAGATTTGTTGAATCGCCATTCCAGTAAAGTAAATCAAACGGTGGCGGAGAATTTCCCTTGAGATAGTTATCTACAACATAATTCCAAACCAAGTCATTTGGGCGCAAGAATGAGAAAGTATTAGCTAACTCCACTCCTCTTAACATGCCGCATTTGCCACCATTCTTGCCGCCGATACTATTTTCTCTGAGGCTTACTAAAGCTTCATCAACGAAGACATCCAAAATACCTGTATCTGAAAAATCTAACAAGGTTGTAAGTAGCGTTAAGCTGGCAGCTGGATGTTTATTTCTAGCCGCTAATACTGCAAGCGCTGTAGTTGTGATTGTGCCGCCAACGCAGAATCCTAGGATGTTGATCTGCTTTTGACCGCTGATATCTTGAACTGTTTCAATGGCATGAATTGCCCCATCGCCAATGTAATCATCCCAAGTTGTATCTGCCATTGACGGATCAGGATTTTTCCAAGAAACCAAGTACACAGTGTGCCCCTGCTCAACCAAATAACGAACCACTGAACTCTCTGGTTGAAGGTCCAAAATATAGTACTTATTGATGCATGGTGGAATCATTAAGTATGGACGCTCATAAACTTTTGCCGTTAGAGGTTTGTACTGAATGATTTGAAATAGCTTGGTTTGATAGACAACTGCACCTTCAGAAGTTGCAACATTCTTACCAACCTCAAAAGCAGACTCATCTGTCTGTGAAACCTTACCCTTTCCTAAGTCCTGCAAGGCATTAAGAATGCCGGTACGCAAAGACTCTCCTTTAGTTTCAATTAGACGTTGCTGAGCCTCAGGATTAGTTGCTAGAAAATTTGACGGCGACATTGCGTCAATCATTTGTTCGATACTAAAGCGAATTCTTTGCCTAACTTTAGCTTCAGCTTCTACGGCATCTGCTAGATTGAGTAGATGACGAGAATTAAGTAAATAAAAATTAACTGTTGCCTGATTCCAAGGGTTTTGCCATGCATCAGCTCTAAAGCGACGATCTGTAATTGGTGTACCGGTTGGATTGGCCCATAAAGCAGATAACTCTTTGGCATACTGCTGCTCAATCTCCACTAATTTCTCAGGTGGAATTAAAGCCATATGCTGAGGAGCTAGGCTAGGACCTGGACCAAAGCCTTGCATATTCACCATAACGTTCCCTTAAATGTAATTATTGACCTTTTGTCTAACCCCTATTCTGAGGTTTTATTCGGGAAATCGTTATAAGAATTAACCCTATCTGAAACTTGTGGAAAGCTTACTTAATAAGCCTTAACTTATTATGTTTTTGATCCAGATGAAACTAGCCATCCGACCAGTAATGCGATCTCTGCGATATGAGAAAAAATTCATATTCTCATATGTGCAATTATCACCACCGTCAATATCATTGATACCCACAGCATGTAACCTGTCTTTAGCCAAGCCATATATATCTGCCAAGTACTTACCAGCCTGCTTACTTGAGGCAAATGATTTCAATGCCCGTGGGTCATAGTCAACAAATACACTCACCACATCTTCGCCAACTTCAAATGATCGAGGTCCAATGGCCACCCCAAAATATGCCCTGATCTTCTGTTGAGAATCTTGAATAATTATTTTCTCTCGCATCAATTCAACAGTTTTTTCAATCACTCCGCTAGCTAAGCCTCGCCAACCAGCATGGACTGCTCCGATCACTGAACCGTCTGTTGTTGACAATAAAATAGGTAAACAGTCCGCAGTTAATATCGCTAGAACCCGATTCTTCTTTGTGGTGACTGCAGCATCAGCTGTAGGTATCAAATTACCATTCCAAACATCTGCATCAAAGACCTCTGAACCATGAATTTGATTAAGCCAAATCGGCTGATTGGGTAATTTTTCTATTAATAAGCCTCTGTTTCTTTCAACCACATTTAAATTATCACCAACATGGGTTGCTAGGTTAAAGCTGTCATAAGGGGGCAAGCTATATCCACCGCTCCTATTCGTGAACAGAATATCTATATTTTGGGGAATAAAGCAGTTGGCTTTGATTGAATCATCAAACATCAAATGATTCCCAGTTCGGCCATAAACAAGATGCACTAAAACCAAGATGTTCACCCAATTGCTGCATATCGGACGGTAATGGAGCTTTCCAAATCATCGACTCTTTGGTTCTGGGGTGTTCTATGCCTAAAACAGCTGCGTGCAGGGCCTGCCCTGGTCTTTCAAAGCAGATGCTTGACGCATCAGGTGGCAATTTCTTTTTGTAGACTGGATCACCGACAAGTGGATTACCAATCGACTCTAGATGCACTCTGATTTGATGTGTTCTACCTGTCTCCAAACGACACATGATCAGTGATATTTTGGTTTTCTGAAAATCAACAGTTTCTAGTTGATGAACATGAGTCACAGCTGGCTTACTGGCTGAACCTGTGAGTAATGCCATCTTCAATCTATCACGCGGATCCCTGCCTAGTGATGCATGAACTGTCTGGGATTTAACTTGGTCCCATGCAAATGCTAGGTAACGACGAATTACCTGCCTGGACTGCAACTGACGCACTAAATCAGTTTGTGCCTCGAGGGTCTTTGCGATCATCAATAGCCCTGAAGTATCCTTATCCAAACGATGGACAATGCCCGCGCGTGGTACCGCTGCGATACTTGGATAGTGATGAAGTAAAGCGTTCAAGACTGTGCCAGACCAATTTCCTGCTGCAGGATGAACAACCATGCCTGCAGGCTTATGAATAACTAAAATATCATCATCTTCATAGACGACATCCAGCATAATATTTTCTGGTTGATAGGCTTGCTCCTCTGCACTGGCCTGAGGGAGAACCATAATGTGATCTCCAGCACTCACTGAATATCTAATTTTTAGGGGTGACCCAGCTAAAGTTACAAAACCACCTTCAATCCAAGATTGCAGACGATTTCTAGAGTGCTGAGGGATTAATTGGGCCAAAACCTTATCCAAGCGCTCTCCTGCCAAATTATCTGGCACAACTACAGCAATAAACTCTTCCTCATCGATATAATGGGATGCATTGATCTCAGGAGAATCTGGTAATGCCAAAATTTGGTGCCCTTTCATCTAAAAGTAACATTAGTTTAAGTCTGAAACTGCTTAGGCTTGGTTCAGCATCCCTATTATTCACTACTGCCCTGCTATCTGGCTGTGCTGGAGACGCCAATGATGAGACTGCTGGCTGGTCCCAAAACAAACTATACGTTGAAGCTAAAGACGCTATGGATGGTGGTGACAATGCAAAATGCATTAAATATTTTGAAAAACTCGAGGCTAGATATCCTTTTGGACCTTATGCGCAACAGGCACAAATCAATGTTGCATATTGTCATTGGAAAGATGGTGAATTAGCCCAGGCTATTGTTGCTGTAGATCGATTTATTCAACTGCATCCAGGGCACCCTAATGTTGACTATGCCTATTACCTCAAAGGCCTAATTACATTTAATGACAACATGGGATTTCTTGGTAAGTTAACTGGACAAGATTTAAGTGAGAGAGATCCAAGAGCTGCTCGTGATGCTTTTGAGGCGTTCAAAACTCTCACAACTCGTTATCCAGAAAGTAAATACACGCCAGATGCTTTGGATCGTATGCGCTATATCGTTAACTCTTTAGCTGATAGCGATGTAAATACCGCGCGCTACTACTATCGTCGCGGCGCCTACTTAGCTGCCGTAAATCGTGCTCAGCGAGCAATTACAGACTATGACAGAGCGCCAGCAACTGAGGAAGCTCTTTATATCCTCTATAAGTCATATGAAGCGCTAAATATGAAGGATCTTAGCAATGATGCATTAAGGGTATTAAAACTTAATTTCCCTAACAGCAAAATCTTAGTGACTGGTAAACGTGCTGATGCCGATGAAAACAAACCATCTTGGTGGCAAATTTGGCGTAAATAAGCATTTTGCTAACAAGTAAAAAGGAAGGTTTGCCCTTCCTTTTTTTATGGTCTTTTAACTAACTCTAGGCACTCTTGGTGCCAATGCGCAAAGCAACTCATAACCAATCGTTCCCGCTGATTGAGCTACTGCATCCACAGGTAGAAAATTACCCCACAACTGAACATCAGTGCCGACATCTACATGAGGCATATCAGTGATATCAACTGTAATCATGTCCATCGATACTTGACCTGCCATACGACAAATTTTGCCATCTAAGAGTCCGCTTGGACCTGCAACCCATACAGGTGTGCCGTCAGGAGCATGTCTTGGATAACCATCTGCATAACCGCAAGCGACAATACCAATACGTATCGGCACATCAGTTTTATACCTCGAACCATATCCAACCGATTCATGAGCATCTAAATGTTGAATGCCAATAATCTTTGAATTTAATGACATCACCGCTTGTAACTTAGCATGCTCGATATCTTCATATTTACCAGATGGTGATGCGCCATAAAGCATAATTCCAGGTCTTACCCAATCTGAAAAAATCATATGGTGATGCCATAAAACCGCTGCAGAATTGGCAAGTGACCTTTCTCCTTCAAACCCCTCGATTGCTTGATGAAAAATTTCAGCCTGCTCATCGACGCTTGGAGAGCGATCTACATAGTCAGCATTTGCAAAATGAGTCATATGAGAAATAACATAGCCGCTTGCATGTAAGCGGTGATACATCTCTTTGTACTCATTGGGTCTAAAGCCCAGTCGATTCATCCCCGTATTCATTTTTAAATAAATTTTTGGTAGATGACTGCTTACACCATGTTTTGCCTCACTAAGAGCCTCTAACCAATCAACTTGATCAATATGGTGAACCACACAGTCACAATGAAGATCTGATGCCTGGAATATGTCTTCTTGGTTAAATAAGCCCTCAAGCAAAAGAATAGGTCCTTGCCAACCCATTTCACGCAACAACTTTGCTTCAGCAAGATCTAGCAGGGCAAATCCATCAGTGGTTTTTAAACCATCTAGAGCGGTAGCGAGGCCATGACCATAAGCATTAGCCTTAACAACTGACCATACTTTTGAGCCAGGAACGAGCTCTCTAACCCGCTCCAAGTTATGGCGCATGGCATCAGAGTTTATGTGGGCATAGATCGGTCTTGACAGAAAATACTCACTTTCGTGTTTTAATGACAACTCATAACTGAATTGTACGAATGAAACCAGGTTTTTACACAATTATGGCGGCGCAATTTTTTTCGTCGCTCGCAGACAACGCGCTCTTAATTGCAGCCATTGCACTGTTATACCAGCTTCAAGCGCCCGCTTGGATGACGCCGCTTCTGAAGCTTTTCTTCGTCCTATCTTATGTGGTGTTGGCAGCCTTTGTGGGTGCCTTTGCTGATTCTCGCCCAAAGGGCAATGTCATGTTTTGGACTAACAGTATCAAAATAGTTGGCTGCCTAGCTATGTTATTTAGCGCTCATCCTCTGATGGCATATGCGATTGTTGGCTTTGGAGCAGCAGCCTACTCACCAGCAAAATATGGAATTTTGACAGAGTTATTACCCCCTGAAAAATTAGTTGCTGCCAATGGTTGGATAGAAGGACTAACAGTGGGCTCCATCATTTTGGGTACGGTATTTGGTGGCATGTTGATTTCAAATCAATTGTCTACCTACTTATTATCTTTTGATCTGCCAGTTTTTAATACAGGCATTGATACGGCACCTGAGGCAGCGATAAGCGTTATTGCTTTTATTTACCTGATAGCGGCAGCTTTTAACTTAAAAATTCCTGATACTGGTGCCGTTTATCCTCAACAAGAAACCAACCCGATTCGACTGGTAAAAGATTTTGAGCACTGTTTTAGAACACTTTGGACCGATCGATTAGGCCAAATTTCATTAGCTGTAACAACATTATTCTGGGGAGCAGGAGCAACACTTCAGTTTATTGTCCTTAAGTGGGCTGAATCTGCGTTGAGCATGAATTTATCCGAAGGCGCCATCTTGCAAGCGGTTGTGGCTTTTGGCGTTGCTGGTGGAGCTGTGTGGGCTGCATGGCGAGTTCCACTTAAAAAATCGCTCAATGTTCTTATTTATGGCGTCGTAATGGGTGCTTTGGTAATGGTTTTGGCAATTTTTAGAAAAGATCTAATACCAGATATATCAATTAATCTTGGCATTATCAGCTTGCCTTTATATCTATTTATTGCATATTTATTCTTGATAACTATTGGCTGGATGTCAGGCTACTTTGTTGTCCCAATGAATGCTCTGTTGCAACATCGCGGTCACGTTCTTTTATCTGCTGGTCACTCCATTGCCGTACAGAACTTCAATGAAAACTTATCTGTTTTGGGTATGCTTTGCCTGTACTCACTGTTGATTTGGTTGGATGTTCCAGTAAGCTTTGTGATAGTTTTATTTGGAAGTTTTGTTTCTCTGCTGATGATTTACATCATTCGTTGGCATAACCGTAATCAAATGGAATATGACTCTCTTCACCTTATTGGTGAACATAAACATTAATGCACCAAGACTGAGATGCTATATAAGAGACCTGGCCAGTATTAAATCTTGCCAGGTCTTAATTTTATCTAGCGGGTTTTTTAATAGATCATCTGGATGATAAGTTAATACAACAGGAATCTCATCACCCCCTTGATCTAATGAATGAACTGCCCCTCTAAGCTCATTAAACGGTTCTTGTAGGCCCAGAAGACTCTTGCCTAGCGCTGCACCCATTGCTACAACAACTTGTCCTTTAATGCCCTCTTCGTCAACTTTTGAACTGCCAATTACTTGCACAGTGGCACGATTGAGCATTAATGAAGCCAAGATCTTGTCAAATAGTAAGCTGCCAACATCCGTTAACTCATCAACAACAAAAGTCCATAAGATGGATTCACGATTACCTACTTGTGGCATAGATGAAGACACACTTCCCACAATCAATTCTGTTTTAGAGGTCAGTTCTTCATCTTTAACCACCCATGTGCTGATACCCATGGCATTTAAATAATCAATTTGACTCATATATTTAAGACTTTATTAATGTTTTTTTCATAACGATGGCGTTTTCTCGACCACCCGAGGTTAAAGGATAGTAATCTTTTCTCAGGCCTACTTGTTTGTAACCCAATTTCTTATATAACCGAATAGCTGGTTCATTACCAACTCTGACTTCTAAGAAGATACTTTCCATTGACCTCGATGACGCAAGATCTTCCATAATTCTCAATACTTTTTCTGCGTACCCCTTTTTTCTATAAGAGGGATCAACAGTGATGTTTAAAAGTTCTAGCTCATTCACACCAGGTAAAAGTACGCAATAGGCCATCAATTCATCAGAATCCTCGTCATCATCAGCGAGTCGACGTAAACAGTAAGCCCAGTATCCGGCATTTAATGAGTCAATAAAATTACCCTTGGTCCACGTTGACTCATGACTATGACTTTCGATCTCAATCACTTCATCAAGATCCCTAACTGCCATAGGTAAAAGTCGAACATTAAGCATCGCAATTAACTAACTAGATGTTTTTGAGGCAGTATCACTTCGCTCTGCAATAGTCTGCGCAACTTTATCTCTGACATAGATTGGTTGCAGGTTCTCCGCAGTCACATGCATACCTCTAGTTAGAAGATCTAGGCCCAATGTGGCTATTGATTTTGCGTGTGGAACCACATTGGGATCCACTGCTAATGCTTGATTGGAGAGTGAACTCATTTCATTGACATAGTTGGTGACTGCATTACCAACTAAATAAAAAGAATCATTTGGGCAATCAATCTCTTCGGGTAACGATAAATAAAGATCCCCAACACGACCCGGTAGACCATTGTTTTGCACGATGTAGGTTGCCCAATAAACCTCATTCATACGTGCATCTACAGCGACTAATATCGTTTCACCAGCAACTAGCTTTAAGCTTTGAATACCTTCTAGAGCAACCGCATCAAGACAAACAATAGGTAAGCAAGGTAAGTCAGCTGCAAAAGCCATTCCCTGAGCTATACCAACACCAATTCTTATACCTGTAAATGCACCCGGACCTATTCCAACTGCGATAGCCTCTAGATCTCTAAAATTAATGTGAGCCTCTGTGAGTAATTGTTCCACCCAATCTAAAGCGTATTGACTAGCCTCAGACCCAAGATTTTCATGCCGCACCAATGACAAAGGGGACTGCGGATTACCCGAGTCCCCTTTTGGGTCGACCAAGGCCACAGAACACCACTGTGTCGAGGTGTCGATGGCCAAAATAGTCAATTAGATTTCCTCGTACAAAGGCAAAGTTAAGAATTCTTCAAATTTTTCACTTGTGCTCATTGTGTCAAAAATCTCTGCTGCACGGTCCCAGTGACCTGTTGCACCACTTGCTTTAACTTTTGGCAACTCTTCAGCAATTAACTTGCGAACTAAGTCAGCTGTTACCTTTGTACCGTCTTCCAAAACACCTTTTGGTGAGCGAATCCATTGCCATACTTGTGAGCGACTGATCTCGGCTGTAGCAGCATCTTCCATCAAGTTATGGATAGGGACACAACCATTACCTGCAAGCCATGCGCCTAAGTAATGAATACCCACATTGATATTCATACGCAAACCAGCTTCAGTAATTGGCGTTTCTGGTTGGAAGTTCAATAAATCAGCAGCTACAACATTCACTTCAGGTTTTTGCTTTTCGAACTGGTTAGGTTTATCACCCAACACTTTCACAAACTCTGCCATCGCCGGTTCAACCAAGCCTGGGTGAGCTACCCAGCCGCCGTCGTAACCATCTTCTGCATCACGTTTCTTATCATTAATAATGCCTTGCATAGCGATAGCATTCTTCTCAGGATCATTCTTAATAGGAATTAATGCGCTCATACCACCCATAGCTGGCGCACCACGCTTATGACATGTCTTCAATAGCAATAAGGCATAAGCACGCATAAATGGTGATGTCATCGTTACTTTGGCACGGTCTGCCAAACAGAAATTTTGATCAACTTTGAATTTTTTGATACAAGAGAAAATGTAATCCCAACGGCCAGCGTTAAGACCAGCGCTATGTTCACGCAATTCGTAAAGAATCTCTTCCATTTCGAATGCTGCCAAAATAGTCTCAATCAAAACAGTTGCTTTAATCGTGCCACGAGGGATGCCTAACTCATCTTGAGTCATGCAGAAAATATCATTCCATAGACGTGCTTCTAAATGGCTCTCCATTTTTGGCAGGTAAAAATATGGGCCAGCGCCACGTGCCAACTGCTCTTTTGCGTTATGGAAGAAAAATAATGCAAAGTCAAAAATACCACCTGAAACACGCTGACCATCAACAGTTACGTGTTTTTCATCTAAGTGCCAGCCACGTGGACGAACTTGCAATGTTGCAATTTTGTCATTTAATTTGTAGCTCTTACCATTTTGCTCAAGGCTAAGTTCACGACGAACTGCCTTCTTCATATTAATTTGACCTTGAATTTGATTTGTCCAGCTAGGGCTGTTGGAATCTTCAAAGTCAGTCATGTACGAGTCTGCGCCTGAGTTGAAAGCATTGATCACCATTTTTGCCTCAACTGGACCAGTGATTTCTACACGACGACATTGCAATGCTGCCGGAATTGGAGCCACTTTCCAATCACCCTCGCGGATGGCTTTTGTTTCAGGTAAGAAGTCAGGTTTTTCACCAGCATCCAAGCGTTTTGTACGCTCAACACGTGCTTTTAATAATTCTTGACGACGTGGCTCAAAAGCACGGTGAAGTTTGGCAACTAAAGCCAAAGCTTCAGGAGTCAAAATAGTAGCGAATTCTGGGGTAACTTCGGCATTGATAGCCATGCCTTGTGGCAAGTTTGACATGAAAACTCCTGAAAAAACAATTAGTTATGATTATTAAGGGCTAATTACTTAAAACTGTAAAAACGACATTATGCCTTAGCTATCGAAAATGTTTCATAGACTGACATAGCAATTTAAAGAATATCTAATTTGCGTCAACCAAACTAAAAACTCATACGTTATAGCTATAAGGAAACTTTATAGGAGCCTTTTGTGAGATACGGTTTTAATCACTTGTCAGATGATGAATTTCTTGTTTTATGCAAAGAATTGAATAAAAACAAGGGTTTATTGCTTATCGGAGCAATTAGAGAGTTACCGCCTAAGCTAGCGGCATTTGCTGAATGGCGAAAAGGTCTTACATACATGCCAGTTTATGCATAAGAATAATTAAGACAACACATATAAAAAAACCGCCTTCTTGAGGCGGTTTTTTGTTTTCAAGACATAGAGTCGCCTAACAAAACACTAACTAAGTGCTGCAATCACATCATCTGGCGCTTGAACTAATTCAATCAACACACCTTCTCCTCCAATTGGAAACTCATCATTTCCTTTGGGATGTAAAAATGTGATGTCGTATCCAGCTGCACCTTTACGAATACCGCCTGGCGCAAAGCGAACTCCGTTAGCAGTGAGCCACTCAACAGCTACAGGTAAGTTATCAACCCATAAACCAATGTGATTAAGTGGTGTTGCATGAACTGCTGGCTTTTTCTCAGGATCAATCGGTTGCATCAAATCCACTTCAACCTTATGAACACCCTTACCCATTGCGCATATGTCTTCATCAACATTTTCACGCTCTGATTGAAATGTACCGGTGATTTCTAAACCAAACATATCTACCCATAATTTTTGGAGCTTAGATTTGTCCGGCCCACCAATAGCCACCTGTTGAATGCCTAAAATTTTGAATGGTTTAGTCATTAATTCACTCACTCAAATCTAAGAATTTGCTGATCAACAGCCAAGCTTTCACCTTTAGCAGCCATAACTTCAGCCACCACACCATCTTGGCTAGCCACTAGAACGTTCTCCATCTTCATTGCTTCAATAGCAGCAAGACGCTGCCCTGCTTCCACTTTCTGACCAACAGTCACAGCAACATCGACTAAAAGACCAGGCATCGGTGATAACAAGAATTTAGACATGTCAGGCGGTTCTTTAAATGGCATTAGCTTTTGCATTTCTGCACCTGCTGGAGTTAATACCAAGCTATCAACTCGAACCCCATCAAACTGAATGCGATAGTACAAGCCCACGCGTTCTACTTGGGCAGAGATGGCTTTACCATTAACAGTTGCCTTATAGATAATCTGACCAGGATTCCAATCAGTATCAATTTTATAAATCTCACCTGCTACGTTGACTTCGTAACCATGTGCTGACTCATTAACAGATGTTTCAACATAGTCCATTTTTCCTGGTTCGCCTGAGGCAACTACGAATTCTGTTGGAATCTTAACTTCGTGACCCTCTAACTGCCCATAAATTCCGGCAGCGCGATCTAAATAGCGACGATGAACAGCTGTAGCTAGAGCGTCCATCAATTTATCATCGGCAGGTACTACATCGGATGCGCGGAAGCCATGCGGGAATTCTTCAGCAATGAATCCAGTATTGAAGTCACCTGAAATAAAACGTGGATGCTGCATCAATGCAGCCTGAAATGGAATGTTTGAGTGAATACCGCGAATCACAAACTCGTTTAAGGCTGCACGCATTTTTGTGATGGCATCTAAACGATCTTTGCCATGCACAATCAGCTTCGCAATCATTGAGTCATAGTACATCGGAATTTCACCACCCTCGTACACCCCTGTATCAACACGAACACCATTTACCTCTTCAGGCGGTTGATATCTAACTAAGCGACCAGTCGATGGCAAGAAATTTCTATAAGGATCATCGGCATTAATACGACATTCCATTGACCATCCATTACGTTTGATATCAGATTGTCCAAATGACAATTTTTCACCAGCGGCAACACGAATCATTTGCTCAACAAGATCAAGACCAGTAATTGACTCAGTAACAGGATGCTCCACCTGTAGACGTGTGTTCATCTCTAGGAAGTAAAACGATTGATCTTTGCCAACCACAAACTCAACCGTACCAGCAGACTGATACTTAACAGCTTTAGCCAAGGCAACAGCTTGCTCACCCATTGCTTTGCGAGTTTCCTCACTAATAAATGGTGATGGCGCTTCTTCAATTACTTTTTGATGGCGACGTTGAATTGAACATTCACGTTCCCATAGGTAAACAGCATTACCGTGACCATCGCCTAATACTTGAATCTCAATATGACGTGGCTCTTCAACAAACTTTTCGATAAATACGCGGTCGTCACCGAAACTATTACGCGCCTCATTTTTACAAGCTGAGAAACCTTCAAAAGCCTCTTTATCGTTAAAAGCAACACGCAAACCCTTACCACCGCCACCAGCTGATGCTTTTATCATCACTGGATATCCAATACCTTTAGCAATTTCTACAGCTGCCTCAGGTGTATCAATTGCATCGTTATATCCAGGTATGGTGTTAACTTTTGCTTCATTAGCTAGTTTCTTAGAAGCAATCTTGTCACCCATTGCAGCAATTGAATAATGTTTAGGGCCAATGAAAGTAATGCCTTCTTCTTCTAAGCGCTTAGCAAAAGCTTCATTCTCAGACAAGAAACCATAACCTGGGTGAACAGCCTCTGCACCAGTGTCTTTACAAGCCTTGATGATGTTATCCATCACCAAATAGGACTCACGAGATGGTGCTGGACCAATACATACTGCCTCATCAGCTAACTCAACGTGCCGTGCATCTTTATCGGCTTCTGAGTAAACAGCAACAGTTTTGATGCCCATCTTACGGGCAGTTTTAATAACGCGGCAAGCTATCTCACCACGGTTAGCAATCAGAATCTTTTTAAACATGTTCTTTTCCTAATCGATTAGAGGGGGATATTGCCGTGTTTGCGCCATGGATTTTCTAAATCCTTGTCCTTTAGCATTGCTAGAGAACGCGCTACACGCTTGCGTGTTTCGTGCGGCATGATGACGTCATCAATATAACCGCGACGACCGGCAACAAATGGATTGGCAAACTTAGCCTTGTATTCAGCCTCACGTTCGGCCAATTTTGCTGGATCACCTTTTTCCTCACGGAAAATAATTTCAACAGCACCCTTAGGTCCCATCACAGCAATTTCAGCTGAAGGCCAAGCAAAGTTAACGTCACCACGTAAATGTTTAGATGCCATCACGTCATAAGCTCCACCGTAGGCTTTACGTGTAATCACTGTAATTTTCGGCACTGTGCATTCAGCATAGGCATATAGCAACTTAGCGCCATGCTTAATGATGCCGCCGTACTCTTGCGACGTGCCAGGCATGAAACCAGGAACATCCACAAAAGTTACTACTGGGATATTGAATGCATCACAGAATCGCACGAAACGTGCTGCCTTAATTGACGACTTGATATCTAAGCAACCTGCTAAAACTAATGGTTGATTAGCTACGATACCGACTGTTTGACCTTCAATACGAGCAAAACCAATAATAATATTTTTAGCGTAATCTGGTTGAATTTCAAAAAAGTCGCCATCATCGACTGTCTTCAAAATCAATTCAAGCATGTCATAAGGTTTATTTGGATTATCTGGAACTAACGTATCCAAAGAGTAATCTAAACGTTCTGCTGTATCTGCAGCCTTACGGACTGGTGGCTTCTCTTTATTTGATAGAGGTAAATAGTTAAAGAAACGACGTAACATCAAAATTGCTTCAACATCGTTATCAAATGCTCGGTCACACACGCCTGACTTAGTTGAGTGCGTCATCGCTCCACCAAGTTCTTCAGCCGTCACCTCTTCATGAGTAACAGTTTTAACAACTTCAGGGCCTGTAACAAACATATATGAACTATCTTTCACCATAAAGATGAAATCAGTTAATGCTGGTGAATACACTGCACCACCTGCACTTGGTCCCATAATCAAAGAGATTTGTGGAATAACGCCTGATGCAGAAACGTTACGCTGAAAAATCTCTGCATAGCCACCCAATGACGCAACGCCTTCTTGAATACGTGCACCACCCGAGTCATTAAGACCAATCACTGGAGCGCCCACTTTCATAGCCTGATCCATCACTTTGCAGATTTTCTCGGCGTGCGCCTCAGACAATGAACCACCAAAAACTGTGAAGTCTTGAGAATAAACAAACGTTAAACGACCATTGATCATGCCGTAACCGGTTACCACGCCGTCACCTGGCACAGATTCATTAGCCATGCCAAAGTCGGTGCAGCGGTGTTCAACGAACATATCCCACTCTTCAAATGAGCCTTCGTCTAACAACAATTCGATACGCTCACGAGCAGTTAACTTACCCTTGCCGTGTTGCGCATTGATACGCTTTTGGCCGCCACCAAGGCGAGCTTGCTCGCGCTTAGCTTCTAGCTGTTTAATGATGTCATGCATGGAATGCTCTCCCTTGTTTCTCAATCTTCAAAATTAATACAGTTACTTCTATTTCATTAAATCTAATAAACGCCTTGCCGCAACAGATGCTGCAACAGTCCCGTTATTGACTGCTGCTGTTAATTCAGGCAACAGTTTTTGAACTTGTGAATTAGCTCTAAAGTTCTGCTTCAACCCAGCTTCAATTCGCTCCCACATCCATGACTGGGCTTGTTGTCTTCTTCTGTCTGATAAATGACCGTGCTTACTCTGGATATTCTTAAAAGAAGTCACCGTGTCCCAAAACTCAGTAATTCCTTCAGATTTAAGTGCACTCAATTTCATAACTTTAGGGTGCCAAAGAGTCTCATCATGATGTGCATGATCAGGGTTGCCGTGCATACTAAATAATCTTAACGAACTCATAATTTGAACCTGAGCCCTAGTTGCTGCATCTGGATCAAGATCAACCTTATTAATGACAACCAAATCGGCCAACTCCATAACACCCTTTTTAATGGCCTGAAGATCGTCACCAGCATTAGGTAACTGTAATAAAACAAACATGTCAGTCATATTTGCCACAGCAGTCTCACTCTGGCCGACGCCAACCGTTTCAACAATCACTACATCATGACCTGCAGCTTCGGCGACAAGCATTGCTTCTCTGGTCTTTTCTGCCACTCCACCCAAATTACCAGATGATGGACTAGGTCGAATGAATGCCTTTTCATTAACAGATAAAAACTCCATACGAGTCTTATCACCTAAAATTGAACCGCCTGAAACTGATGATGATGGATCAATCGCTAGAACTGCAACACGATGCCCTTTATCAATCAGATATAAACCTAGCGCTTCGATAAAAGTTGATTTACCAACACCTGGTACACCTGAAATACCTAATCTAAATGATTGGCCACTTTTGGGTAAAACTGCATTTAGAACATCATCAGCTCTTAAGCGATGATCGGCTCGAGTTGATTCAAGTAATGTAATTGCCTTAGCCATAGCGCGACGTTGCTCAGGACCAGGTTTAGAGCCTGGTCCACAGATTGCATCAACGAGAGCTTGGTCTTCTGCTTGCACCCTAGTTCTTTATCAATTATTTTTGAGCTTTACGAATTTGCTCTAGAACATCTTTTGCTGAAGCCGGGATAGGTGTACCAGGACCATAAATACCCTTAACACCCGCCTCATACAAGAACTCATAGTCTTGACGAGGAATCACGCCACCAACGAACACAATAATGTCATCCGCACCTTGCTTCTTAAGCTCAGCAATAATTGCTGGTACCAAAGTTTTATGACCGGCTGCCAATGTAGAAATGCCCACGGCATGCACATCATTTTCAATAGCTTGGCGAGCGCATTCTTCCGGAGTTTGGAACAACGGCCCCATATCAACATCGAAGCCTAAATCTGCAAATGCCGTAGCTACTACTTTAGCGCCACGATCATGGCCATCTTGCCCCAATTTAGCAATCATCACACGTGGGTGACGACCAGCTTCTTTAGCAAAGTCAGCAATTTCAGTTTTTAATTTTTCCCAGCCTTCTGCTGAGTCATAAGCTGCTGCATACACACCAGTCACCTTTTGAGTATCGGCGCGATGGCGCCCGTAAACTTTTTCCAAAGCATCAGATACTTCGCCAACAGTAGCTCTTAAACGAATCGCATCAATTGCTAAGGCCAATAAATTACCTGAGTTTGTTTCTGCAGCATTAGTTAACGCATCCAAAGCAACTTGTACTTTTGCTGCGTCACGTTTTGCTTTAACTTCTTTTAGGCGCGCAATTTGTGAATCACGCACTTTATTGTTATCGATATCTAAGATATCAATTGAATCCTCTTTGGCAAGCTTGTACTTGTTAACACCAACAATCACATCTTTACCTGAGTCGATACATGCTTGCTTTTCGGCTGCGGCAGCTTCAATCTTCAACTTTGCCCAACCACTTTCGACCGCCTTGGTCATACCACCCATAGACTCAACTTCTTGAATAATCTCCCAAGCCTGATCAGCCATGTCTTGAGTTAACTTCTCCATCATGTAAGAGCCAGCCCATGGATCAATCACATTGGTAATGTGCGTTTCCTCTTGAATGATCAATTGAGTATTACGTGCGATACGTGATGAAAATTCAGTAGGCAAGGCAATTGCCTCATCAAACGAATTCGTATGTAGTGATTGAGTACCACCAAATACAGCAGCCATAGCTTCAATCGCTGTTCTTACAACGTTGTTATATGGATCTTGTTCTGTCAAAGACCAACCTGATGTTTGGCAATGCGTTCTTAACATCAATGATTTAGGATTGGTCGGGTTGAACTCCTTCATCACCCTCCACCATAGCAATCGAGCAGCTCTAAGTTTGGCAACCTCAAGATAAAAGTTCATACCAATAGCGAAGAAGAATGACAGGCGTCCAGCAAAGTCATCAACGTCCAAACCTTTGCTAAGCGCTGTTTTAACGTACTCTTTACCATCAGCAATTGTGAATGCCAACTCAAGGGCTTGATTGGCTCCAGCTTCTTGAATGTGGTAACCAGAGATTGATATCGAGTTGAATTTAGGCATCTTTTGAGATGTGTACTCAATGATGTCGCCAATAATTCTCATCGATGGCTCTGGTGGGTAAATATAAGTATTACGCACCATGAACTCTTTCAGAATATCGTTCTGAATAGTCCCAGATAATTTGTCCTGACTAACACCTTGCTCTTCGGCGGCAACAACATAACCAGCCAAAATTGGTAGAACAGCCCCGTTCATTGTCATTGATACTGAAACCTTATCCAATGGAATCTCATTGAATAAAATTTTCATATCCTCTACAGAGTCAATTGCTACACCAGCTTTACCGACGTCACCTGTCACGCGTGGATGATCGGAATCATACCCACGATGAGTTGCCAAGTCGAATGCAACTGATACGCCTTGACCGCCAGCAGCAAGAGCTTTTCTATAAAAAGCGTTAGATTCTTCAGCAGTTGAAAATCCAGCGTATTGGCGAATCGTCCATGGGCGTACTGAATACATCGTTGCTTGTGGACCGCGTACAAATGGTTCAAATCCAGGCAAAGTATTTGCGAATGGCAATCCTTCAGTGTCTGCTGCGGTATACAAAGCCTTTAACTTAATACCATCAGGTGTTTGCCAACCCAATGCATCAACATTTCCATTTGGTGCGGATTTTGTAGCTGCCTTAGTCCATGCCTCCATGCTTGGAGTTGAAAATTCAGGCCACTGGCTTTTAGTGGGTTTACTCATTATTTCTCCACAGACACAATTAATTGATTCTTGATATTGAACCTCGAAGGCTTGACATATACCTGACAAAAGTAGTCTAATGAATTCATAATTATGAATTCAAAATCTTTACTAAGCCCAAGGCCATTGTACGAGGAAGTCGCAGAGAGATTGCGAACAAGTATTTTTTCTCACGAATTTGCCCCTGGGTCATGGATCGACGAGCAAGCCATAGCAAAAGAATATGGCATAAGCCGCACCCCAATGCGTGAGGCCATCAAAATACTGGCGGCTGAAGGCTTGATTACTATGAAAATGAGGCGTGGTGCCTATGTTACCGAAGTCAGCAAGTCAGATTTAAACCAAATTTTCACAGTACTAGCCCTCCTAGAGGGGCAAGCTTGTCGAGAAACCGCTCTAAAGGCATCAGAAGGACAACTCGAAGCCCTTGACTCAATTCACATGAAACTAGAAAGAGCTGCGGCAGATAGAGATTTAGAGCAATTCTTTACTATTAACCAGTCGTTTCATGACAAGTTACAAGAGATATCTAATAATCCTTGGATGAAACGCGTGATTGATGACCTGAGAAAAGTTCTTAAACTTCAGCGTAGAGATTCACTCAGCAAACGAGGCAGAATGGAAAGCTCATTACTTGAACACAGAAAGATCTTATCCGCCCTGCTTGCTCGTGACGCCGATCTATCTGAGAAACTGATGAAGGAGCACCTACTTCAGGGACAACTTGCAGCCAAGTAAACATTAAAAAAGCCGCTCACAAGCGGCTTTTTTAATAGGCTAAGAAGAGAATTTATTTTTTCATTACCAATGTGCCAGGCAAGTTAGCAATATATGCTGCCATGTCTTGCAAATCCTTGTTTGAGAATTGTGCAACTTGACCTGCCATGATGGCGTTACTACGACCAATATTTGGATTATTAGTTACCTTATAAGCCTTCAAAGCAGCATACAAGTAGTCTGCATGCTGACCAGCCAATTTTGGATATTCTGGTGCTAAGGGCTTATTTAAACCTTCACCATGGCAAGCGATACAGCCACTCTTGTTAACCAACTCCTCACCTTTTTTAAGGTCAGCTGCTTGTGCAGCAAAAGCAAAAGAGGCCGTTGCGATAGCAATCAAAATACGTTTCATGTCGACTTCCCCTACTTATTTCAATTTGTTAATAGTTGTGGCAGAAGTTTGAGCAGCATAGTACTCAGCAATATCAGCCATATCTTGATCGGTTAATGTACCTGCGATACCGCGCATAGTTGGATGTTTACGCTCACCCTTTTTATAGGCTTGTAAAGCAGAAACAATATAAGCAGCGTTTTGGCCGCCCAATAGAGGTACGGTGTAAATTTCTGGATAGCTGATTCGGTAGCCAGGTATAGCGTGGCAACCAATACACATGGCAACTTTAGGTTCCGCGGCTTTAGCGTTACCCACAGTTTGAGCATTCACAGTACCAGCCAATGTCATGGCAGCAACAGCAACAGTTAGTAGTTTTTTCATAGTGACCAAATATTGAGGTAGATCAAAAAAATTGTTCGAAGGGAGTATAGCGGATGAGCAAGGGAAAATGGCTTACAAAGAGCAATTTTTAGGTATTTTCACCGAGTTTTAGCTCATCAATCAGCTTTTTTGCCGTATCACACAGAAAAAACAGCTACTTGAGGCTTAACATTTTGCTCGCAATACAATGATGAATCGTTATGGAGAACTTAAATGTCTAAGATTGCTACACGCTTAAAAGAACTAAAGATCGAGTTGCCATCAGCTGGTGCGCCAGCGGCTGCTTATGTCATGTCTGCACAAACTGGTAACTCCCTATTTTTATCTGGTCATATTGCTAAAAAAGACGGCAAACCTTTGGTAGGCAAACTAGGGCTAAACATGACTACAGATGAAGGCAAAGCCGCTGCCAGAAGTATTGCCATTGACCTTATGGCAACAATGCAAGCCCACTTAGGGGATTTAGACCGTGTTAAACGAATTGTCAAAGTCATGAGTTTAGTTAACTCTACTGACACATTCACCGAGCATCACTTAGTGACTAATGGTTGCTCAGAATTATTGTTCGAAGTATTCGGTGACGCAGGCAAACATGCACGTAGCGCATTTGGTGTAGCTCAAATTCCATTGGGCGCTTGCGTAGAAATCGAACTAATTGCTGAGATTGAGTAAACATCTTGAGACCAAGTCTGAGCATTCAAGGAAAGATTGCTGTCATTACACTCAACAGCCCTGAGTCTGCCAATCGTTTAACGGTAGATGATTTGGTTGTAATACAGGAACACATATCTGAGGTGAATCAGAACCCAGAGGTTGTTGTTTTGATACTTAAATCCACGGGTAAGTATTTTTGCTCAGGCTTTGATATTACAAGTCTAGATGAGTCGGCAAAGGAAAAGTCGCTCATGTTTGAAGATGTAGTTAATGCTTTAGAAGATTGCCGCCCCATCACGATTGCTGCCGTACAAGGCGGTGTTTATGGTGGAGCAA
Organism: Polynucleobacter sp.; assembly: GCA_023254115.1. Lineage (GTDB taxonomy): Bacteria > Pseudomonadota > Gammaproteobacteria > Burkholderiales > Burkholderiaceae > Polynucleobacter. The sequence goes on along the minus strand of JALQYK010000097.1, from coordinate 3,659 downwards.
CAGACTTGGTACTTGCATGTGATTTTAGAGTTGGTAGTCAAGTAGCAGAAATGTTTATGCCCGCAGCAAAGTTAGGCATACATTTCTATCAGCGGGGATTAGTTCGTTATGTTTCCCGACTTGGTGTAGATACAGCCAAACGACTATTGCTTACAGCAGAGAAGATTCAAGCCACAGAAATGAAAGAAATTGGCTTTCTAACTCGACTAGTCAAACCAGAAGATTTAGATTCATCTGTCGAAGAGTTAGTTCAGAAACTCATGTTAATGGCTCCGCTTGCAATTTTGGGTATGAAAAAACATATCAATACGATTGCAAGTAATACACTGAATGTTGACGAGCTGAATCAAGACATTGCTACTGCTCAAAATTCAGAGGACCTTCAAGAAGGCAGAACTGCATGGGCGGAAAAACGCGCCCCCATATTTAAGGGGCGCTAGACTCTGACCAATTAGATACCAGCTGTTAACTTGGCGTCTTTTAGCTTCGGCTCTAATGCATGACCTTTACGAGCACGATTAGCTGCAAAAGCTTTTAGCGTTTTAGCATCTAAGGCTGCTTCTGTTGGTTTACCAGTTCTACCCAAGCCAGACAAGGTAGCACCTGTATCACCCACTGCAATAGCAGATTGAAGCTTTTCATTCTTGTCCAAATCCATCAAGATCACGCCCTTACCACCAGTTGGTAAACGTTTTAAGTCATCCAATGGGAATACAAGCAAGCGACCTGTCTCTGATAAGCAGGCAACACTCTTCATACCCTCAACTACTTTCGCGGGTGCCAATGGAGCATCACCAGGAGCAAATTTTGCATCCACACCAACAAAAGACTTACCTGCTTTGTTACGTGTTGTCATATCTGCCACATTAGCTAAGAAACCATTACCTGATCTCATTGATAGCAAGAGTAAATCATCATTGTGTCCAGCATAGTAAGCAACCATTTGTGTACCGGCAGCTAAATTAACAAAACCAGTTAATGGTGAACCATCCCCACGCGCACCTGGCAGGTCGGCTACGGCAACCGTATAGACACGACCATTATTGCCAAAACCAAGCACCACATCGGTCGTGCGACATTCAAATGTGCCGTACATGCCATCACCAGCTTTAAAACTAAATTGTTGTGGGTCATGATCATGGCCTTGACGAGCTCTCACCCAACCTCTTTGAGATATCACTACAGTCACAGGTTCATCAATAACCTTTGCTTCTGCAACGGCCTTTTTCTCTTCCTGAATCATGGTGCGTCGTTCGTCACCAAAAGCCTTCATGTCGGCTTCGATTTCTTTAACAATGCGTTTACGCATATTCGCATCGCTACTTAACAAACCCTCTAAATCGTCTTTTTCAGTCTTTAATTCATTTAACTCTTGTTCGATCTTAATCGCCTCAAGACGAGCTAATTGACGCAAACGAATTTCTAAAATATCTTCGGCTTGGCGCTCAGATAATTTAAAGGCAGTCATTAAATCCGCTTTAGGATCATCGCTACCACGAATAATCTTGATGACTTTGTCAATATTTAGAAGAACTAACTGACGACCCTCTAAAATATGAATGCGATCATTAACCTTGCCTAAGCGATGTTCTGTTCTACGCGTCACCGTTGCGACACGGAACTCAATCCATTCACGCAAAATCTCACCCAGACCCTTTTGACGAGGTCTGCCATCATTACTAATCATCACCAAGTTAATTGGTGCATTGGATTCTAGTGATGTGTGAGCAAGTAGCGTTGTTGCAAATTCATTCACATCAATATTTTTAGTCTTTGGTTCAAAAACCAAGCGCACTGGTGCATCTTTGCTTGATTCATCACGCACAGAATCTAATAAAGACAAAATTGTTTGCTTGAGATTATTTTGTTCTGCTGTGAGTGTTTTCTTACCAACCTTGACCTTTGGATTAGTGAGCTCTTCAATCTCTTGCAACACTTTTTGCGTCGATGTTCCTGGTGGCATCTCTGTCACCACCAACTTCCATTGACCACGAGCCATATCCTCGACCATCCAGCGCGCCCTGACTTTCAGGCTACCTCTACCAGTTTGATAGATTTGTGAAATCTCGCTTTGTGAAGAAATAATTTGTGCGCCACCCGGAAAATCGGGCCCAGGCACATGAGTCATTAACTCTTCATGAGTTAATTTTGGATTTTTCATGAGTGCAATAGTTGCACTAGCGACTTCTTTTAAGTTGTGAGATGGCACTTCTGTAGCCATACCAACGGCAATACCTGATGCACCATTTAATAAAACGAATGGCAAACGTGCAGGCAATAACTTAGGCTCTTGTATTGAACCATCATAGTTAGGAATGAAATCAACTGTGCCCTCATCAATTTCATCTAGTAACAGGCTGGCGATTTTGGTAAGTCTAGCCTCGGTATAACGCATCGCTGCTGCACCATCACCATCTCTAGAGCCAAAGTTTCCCTGGCCATCAATTAATGGATAGCGCAATGAAAAATCTTGCGCTAAACGAACCAAGGCATCGTAGGCGGATTGATCGCCATGCGGGTGAAACTTACCTAAAACATCACCTACTACGCGCGCACTTTTTACTGGCTTTGCATCTGCACGCAGATTCATTTCATTCATAGCAAATAAAATTCTGCGCTGCACTGGCTTTTGCCCATCAGTAACTTCAGGCAAAGCACGACCTTTAACCACGCTAATGGCATAGTCTAAATATGCGCGTTCTGCATAAGTTGCTAAGGTTAATGAATCAACGTCTGCAGAGCTCGGCACGACTCTAGAACTTACTGCTACAGACTCAGAAGATTCATCTCCTAGATCTGCAAACAGGTCTGGTTCTTGATTTGGATTATTTTTTTTCTTACTCATTATTTTTTCTAAATATCGGTAGATTAAATATCTGCTTCAACTTCGTTGCCGCGCTCTTCTAACCAACTCTTGCGAGCACCAGATTCGGATTTACCCATCAGCATATCCATAGTTTTGACTGTCTCTACCTCACCCAACGCACCCTCTGTAACAGGAAGCAATCTACGTGTATCTGGATTTAAAGTGGTATCCCAAAGTTGTTCAGCATTCATTTCACCCAAACCTTTAAAGCGACTGATTTGCCATGAACCTTCACGCAAACCATCTTTGCGTAACTTATCTTCAATAGCTCTTAATTCGCCCTCATCGAGAGCATATAGTTTTTGTGCTGGCTTTTTCCCACGTGCTGGCGCATCCACACGGAACAATGGTGGGCGAGCGATATATACATGACCACGTTCCATCAATTTTGGAAAATGCTTATAGAACAAGGTTAATAGCAACACTTGAATATGGGCACCATCAACGTCAGCATCTGACAAGATGCAGATTTTGCCGTAACGCAAGTTGCTCAAATCGGGCTCATCAGTTGCCCCATGCGGATCAACACCAATTGCGACTGCAATGTCATGAACTTCATTATTAGCAAACAAACGATCACGCTCAGCCTCCCAAGTATTCAGTACCTTACCGCGCAACGGTAAGATTGCCTGGAATTCTTTATTGCGACCCATTTTGGCTGAACCCCCTGCAGAATCTCCCTCAACCAAGAAAATTTCATTTTGAGCTATATCTGCACTTTCGCAATCAGTTAGCTTGCCAGGAAGTACCGCAACGCCAGAAGATTTTTTCTTCTCTACTTTTTGACCAGCAC
>JALQYK010000022.1 GCA_023254115.1 Polynucleobacter sp. | reverse complement strand
CAGCAAGAGTGGCAATCATTAGCCAACCCATGGCTCAAAATGATTCAAGCCCAAAAAGCATATGGTGGGACCGTTGACATACGTCTTGAAGATTTCCGTTGGCAGTTAGAAGAGTTAAGAGTGGCACTCTATGCTCAAGAGTTAAAAACACCAACGCCTATGTCATCGAAGCGCCTACAAAAAATTCTTGATAGCCTAAGAAAATAGTTGATTACTTTTAGGGTCTTTGTTGCCAGCAGTATTGACGCCTTTATACTTATAAAAAATATAAGTAAATATCCATAAATAAAATGCAAGAGGAGAAGGCAAGTGATGTACATCGATACTTTAAAAACAATGGATCAGTTAGTTGAATCGGGTATGAATGACAAACAGGCAAAAACACTGGTGTCCATATTTAGTGAGTTAATCCAAAGCCAATTTGGTCTATTGGCGACAAAAGAAGATCTAGCCAAAACGTCTAATGAATGCAAAGCGGAAATCTTGGAGGTTAAGATGGAAATCAAGACCATAAATTCCGAGATAAAGACCATTAAATGGATATTGGGGATTTTTGCTGCCATTGTTATCGGAAGCATGATTCAGCAAAACCTGATGCATTGAGTTCATCAAATCAACTGAATGAGCTAGCATTTGTGACATATCAATAAAAACAGTGGTGGTTTTATGACTTTTAGCATTTTGGGTCTTAAAATCACTGCATGCTCAATAAAACCAAAACAGTCACTCAGTTCGCGGCACTATTTGCAGGCCTCTCACTAATCACAAGCCTTGCTATTGCTTCACCATCAGAACCCCCTAAGAGAACAGCGATTGTTCTAAATTCAGGTGAGGCCAGTGTGAGTCTGATCGACATGGATAAGCGAGCTGTTTATAAAACCTTCCCAATTGGTAAAGAGCCGCATCATTTGATGATTACGCCAGATCAGAAATCTGTACTAGTAGCTAATGCAGTAGGTAATGATGTTGCATTTTTAGATCCTAAGACAGGGGAGTTACAAGGTCGTACGCCAAATATCATTGATCCGTACCACATTGGTTATTCGCCAGATAAAAAATGGTTTATTGCCGCTAGTAATCGTTTAGATCGTGTGGATATTTATGCCGCAAAAGATCGAGAGTTGAAATTGGTGAAAGTGGTAAAGGCACCCAAAACACCTAGTCACATCACATTTACAAGCAATAGCAAAATTACTTTTGTGACACTACAAGACTCTAATGAGTTGGTGGCAATCGACTTAGAAACGCAAGAGATCATCTGGAAGATGGCTGTGGGTAAAGCGCCTGCAGGTGTTTGGATGACACCTAGTGATAAATATTTACTGGTAGGCCTAACAGGCGCAGATTCAGTTCAAGTGATTGATTGGAAAAATCAGAAAATCATCAAAGAAATTAAAACAGGAAAAGCTGCGCATAACTTCAGACCTTTGGGAGATAAGCGCCATATTTTTCTAACTAACCGTGTTGAATCAACAATTAGTCTTTTGGATATGGAAAAGTTAGAAAAAGTGGCTGATATTACTGGCTTACCAGCTGGTCCTGACTGTATGGATGTCACACCAGATGGCAAGGAGTTGTGGGTGACCTTTAGGTTTTCTAAGAAGGTTGGCGTGATTGATATTGCCTCTCGAAAGTTAATTACAACTATTCCAGTTGGTAAAAGTCCCCACGGTATTTTCTTCTATCCTAGTGCCGGTTGGCTGTAACGATTAAATAGGGGTGGCGCTTGAGAAAAATAGCCGTTAGTCTCACACTGCTAATAGCCACCAATTTGCAAGCAGCAGTTTGCAATAAGCCCATCTATTTGACATTTGATACTGGCAATATGGATGTGGCTGAATATGTTGCCAAGGTCTTGCGTGAACATCAGGTCAAGGCCACATTTTTTTTGGCAAATGAAAAAACAAAGCGCGGTGATTACTCATTAGATGATTCATGGGCGAGTTATTGGCAAGCGCTTAAAAAAGATGGTCATGCATTCGGTAACCACACGTATTTCCATACCTATCTCGTGAAAGACTTTGATCAATCTAATGTGATTGTTAAATCTCAGTTTGGTTCTGATGCGAATAAAGCAAGAAAAATGTCACAAGACGGTTTGTGTGCTGACTTGAATTTAGTCAAACAACGCTTTGAAAAGTTAACTGGTACTCCATTGGATCCAATCTGGCGAGCACCTGGTGGGAAAGTCTCTGCTCAGTATATTCAGATGGGGGAGGTCTGTGGGTATAGACACGTGGGCTGGTCTAAGTCAGGATTTTTAGGCGATGAGCTGTCGTCTGAAAAATTCTCAAATCAGCAACTACTGAAAAAAGCTCTGACAGAATTAAAGCCTGGTGATATTGCTATGGCGCATCTGGGTATATGGTCTAGAAAAGATCCTTGGGCTCCAGCAGTGCTTGAGCCATTGATTGTTGGGCTTAAGAAAAAAGGCTATTGTTTTGACACGATATTGAGTCTTCAGCAACATTCTGAAATTTCAAGAATAATTAAGCCATGATAGCTTCTATAACTGCGTGGTATGCCAGTCTCCAAGAATGGATGATGCAGGAAATGGTTTTGCCCATTTTGTACACCTTTGGTGGAATGGGTTATGCAGATGATGCGATTGCTGGACTTGATTGGTTTTTATTTGGTGTGTTTCAAGTCATCATTATTGTGTTGGTGTTTAAACCGCTCGAAAAGTTATTTCCTGTTGAATCTGTATCAAATGATCCACAAGTGCTAAGACAAAGAAATGTGGCGCAAGCGGTTGATATTTTTTACACCCTAATTCATCGTCTTGGTTTGGTGAAGTTAATTTTATTTTTTGGTTTTTCGGAGTTGTACTTTTGGTTTGAGGCACAGCTCCATGACATTCAGTTTCATCGTTTGAATGTGGAAGGTTGGATTCCAGGTGTCACTTCCATTCCTTGGGTGAGCTTTTTGGTTTATCTAGTAATTTTAGATTTTGGTGAATATCTATATCACAGGGCGTCGCACCATTGGAATTGGTGGTGGCAATTACATGCTTTACATCACAGTCAGAAATTTATGACTGTCTGGACAGATAACAGAAACCACTTTTTAGATGATCTGGGGCATTCAGCGGTATTTGCAGCGTTGGCTCTCATGATTGGTGTTGAGCCTATTCAGTTCCTATGGATCATTGCTATTAGTCAATTGATACAGAGTTGGCAGCATGGCAATCTAAATATTGATCATGGTTGGTTTAAGTATGTGATTATTTCTCCAAAATTTCATCGCTATCACCATGCGATTGGTATGGGACATGAGGCGCCTGGCAAGCCCGGCGTCTTGGGTGGCTGTAATTTTGGCATTTTGTTCCCATGGTGGGACATGATGTTTAAGACAGCTATCTTTGATTCTCAAATACATCCCACGGGCGTTAAGAACCTCGAAGTGTCTAACCATGTATTGACGCATCAGTGGCAGGGTTTGAAGCACGCATGGCGAATGCTTAAACAGTCTAGTTAAATTTTAAGGATTTTGTGCTTCGATCTTTAGCTTTGTCGATGGTTGGTGTGATGCATCCCAAGATGCTTTGGCTTAGTTTGCGCCCATTCATGATGGTGAGTATTTTTTGGGCTCTACTCTTTTTCTTTATGTGGGAGCCTGCACTCGAATCAATCCGCTTCTTTATTACTAATTCATTTTTGACTGCCTGGATGGCAGATGTGATGTCGGCCACTGGTTGGGATGAGATCAGAGCAGTGATGGCGCCACTGTTACTCGTGATTGTGTTGATTCCTGTGATCACAATTTCACTCTTGGTGTTGGTGGCTTTTACTTCGGTGCCTGCAGTGATTCGTCATATTGCCTCGCAACCAGGGTATCAAGATCTTTATCAAGCCCATGAGGGTGGATTGATTCGTAGTTTGTTCTATGCACTAGTTTCAATTGTCATATGTTGTGGGTTGGTGCTCATAACTCTACCCATTTGGTGGGTGCCTCCGATGGTGGCAATTCTGCCGCCATTACTTTGGGGTTGGCTCACCATGCGTTTGATGAGTTATGACGTGCTTGCGCATCATGCTACTGAAGCTGAAAGGCAGTCTCTTATGCAAAAGCATCGTTGGCCGTTACTCACCATGGGTATCTTGTGTGGTCTATTAGGGGCAGTGCCTACTTTCTTTTGGGCAACATCTGCCATGGCAATTATCTTTTTCCCTGTGGTTTCATTTGTGGTGCTGTGGGTTTATTCGGTGGTATTCATATTTTCAGCACTTTGGTTTGCACACTATTTATTGCATGCATTGCGCCTACATCGCGCAGAACATGGGATTGTTCTAGGTGACTCTTGATATGACAAATAAAAAATTTCGTTTGATTGTGGTCGGTGATGAGATTTTGTCTGGGAAAAGACAAGATAAACATATGGCCAAGATGATTGAACTTCTCAGTGAGCGCGGCTTATCTTTATCCCAAGTGGAGTATGTGGGAGATGATCGAGAGGCGATTACTGAAGTCTTGAAGAGAAGTTTTGCTACCAATGATGTTGTTTTTAGTACGGGTGGTATTGGTTCAACACCTGATGATCACACCAGGCAATGTGCGGCGGCAGCATTAAACCTGCCCCTTGAGTTACACCCTGAAGCTAAGCAGCTCATCACCCAGAGAATTCTCACGATGGCTGAGGGGGATCCAGTGAAGGGGGATTTAAATAGTTCAGACAATCTATTGCGGATGAAGATGGGGGAGTTTCCCAAAGGCAGTCAAATCATCCCAAATCCGTTTAATCAAATACCTGGTTTCTATATTCAAGAGCATTATTTTGTGCCAGGCTTTCCTGTGATGGCTGCCCCCATGATGACATGGGTTTTAGATCATATCTATAAGGACTTGTTTCATCAGGTAGATTTCTTGGAACGTAGTTTTATTGTTCCCTTAGCCATGGAGGCAAGTTTGACACCACTGATGGAAAAGATTGAAAATACCTACCCTGATGTCAAAGTATTTAGCTTGCCATCTGTGGGCGATCCTCAGAAGACAGGCGTTTTTGCTAAACGTCATATTGAGTTAGGTGTTAAAGGTCAATCAGCGCAAGTTGAGTTGGCTTGGCCCAAACTAAGGCAGGGAGTGCAAGATTTGGGTCATATCATCCATGATTTGCACAATAATGGGGATTAAACCCTTATTAGCTTTGTTTTAGTGCTTATTTGCACTATCTTGGTGCATATAGGGTCGGCGCTAGGGTCGTTTTGACCTAAAATGTGGTTAAGAATATGGGGCATGTTTATTTGGCATGCTTTGTGCATAGTTTTAGTTAGTGGGTTGTGTAGTGCGAAAACACTGCATGGCTGATTTGAGATTGTTCCAATAGGAGATTTGCATGACAACGAAGACCGTCGCAGATGTAATGAAGCTTGCAAAAGAAAAAGAAGTAACTTTTGTAGACTTCCGCTTTACAGACACTAAGGGTAAAGAGCAGCACGTATCTGTGCCTGTATCTCATTTTGATGAAGATAAATTTGAGAGCGGTCATGCATTTGACGGCTCATCAATTGCTGGTTGGAAAGGTATTGAAGCATCAGACATGTTGCTTATGCCAGATCCAGTAACTGCCTACATCGACCCATTCTATGAAGAGCCAACATTGGTTCTTTCATGCGACGTTATTGAGCCATCTGATGGTAAAGGCTATGACCGTGACCCACGTTCTATCGCTAAACGCGCTGAAGCTTATTTGAAGAGCACAGGTATTGGTGATACAGCTTACTTTGGTCCAGAGCCAGAGTTCTTTGTATTCGACAGCATTACTTGGGGCAACGACATGCAAGGTTGTTTCTACAAGGTTGAATCTGAAGAAGCTCCTTGGTCATCAGCAACATCATTTGAGCACGGCAACACAGGTCACCGTCCAGGTAAAAAAGGTGGTTATTTCCCAGTTGCTCCAGTAGACACATTCCAAGATATGCGTTCAGAAATGTGCTTGATCTTGGAATCTTTAGGTATTCCAGTTGAAGTGCATCACCATGAAGTTGCTGGTCAAGGCCAAAACGAATTGGGTACTAAGTTCAGCACATTGGTTCAACGTGCTGACTGGACAATCTTGCAAAAGTACGTGATTCAAAACGTAGCTCACGCTTATGGCAAAACAGCTACATTCATGCCAAAACCAATCGTTGGTGACAACGGTTCAGGTATGCACGTTCACCAATCAATTTGGAAAGACGGTCAGAACTTGTTCGCAGGTAATGGTTATGCAGGTTTGTCAGATACAGCCTTGTTCTACATCGGCGGTATCATCAAGCACGCTCGTGCATTGAACGCGATCACTAACCCAGGTACAAACTCATACAAGCGTTTGGTTCCAGGTTTTGAAGCTCCAGTTAAGTTGGCTTACTCAGCACGTAACCGTTCTGCTTCTATCCGTATTCCACACGTTGCAAATCCTAAGGGTCGTCGTATTGAAACTCGTTTCCCAGACCCATTGGCTAACCCATACTTGTGTTTCTCTGCATTGATGATGGCTGGTTTGGATGGTATCCAAAACAAGATTCATCCAGGTGAAGCTGCTGACAAGAACTTGTATGACTTGCCACCAGAGGAAGATGCAAAGATCCCAACAGTATGTAACAGCTTGGATCAAGCTCTTGAGGCATTGAATGCTGACCGTGAGTTCTTAACTCGTGGTGGTGTATTCACAAACTCAATGTTAGATGCGTACATCGACTTGAAGATGGAAGAAGTTACACGCTTCCGTATGGCTGCTCACCCAGTCGAGTTCGATATGTACTACTCACTCTAATAGAGAGATTAGAAAAGGTAGAGCGCAGGTATGTTGCGCAAACCAGTAAAAGGGGCAGCAGTAGCTGCCCTTTTTTCTCAACCCACCGCATGGGACCAGTTGCCAAATGCAATCCTTGTGGTTGAGTACGCACATCAAATGGTTGTATATGCCAATCCAGTGGCAGAAGTTGGACTGGATATTTCTAGTAAGTTGCTTGAGGGTCTATCGATTCATGACCTATTTGGTCATAACCCTGAGTTGCTCAAAATACTTGAGGCAGTCAAAGGCGATCAAATTGAGGCTCAGCGACAAGATTTGCAATTGGGGCCTGGCCCAGCAAGGGCTGACCATGAGCCCATTAATGCGCATGTAGTGGTTGCGGGGTTGGATAACCCAGATTTAATTTTGATTGAGTGGTTGCCACTTGATCAACAGATACGTAGTGAGCGAGATGATCGATTGGTGCAACAGGTCGAGGCTAATAAGACTCTGATGCGTAACTTGGCTCATGAAATCAAAAACCCATTGGGTGGTATTCGGGGGGCTGCACAACTATTAGAGTTTGAGCTGCCAGATAAGTCTTTGCATGAGTACACCCAAGTCATTATTAAAGAATCAGATCGTTTGCAGAGTTTGGTAGATCGTTTATTGGCACCGCACCGTAAACAACACGTTGATGATTACGTGAACATTCATGAGGTTTTAGAGCGAGTGAGAAGTTTGGTTTTGGCTGAGTTCCCGCAGGGACTCAAAATCAAGCGAAATTACGATATTAGTCTGCCAGATTTGCTTGGTGATCAAGAGGCGCTTATTCAGGCGGTATTGAATGTGGTTCACAACGCTGCGCAAGCACTTCGAGCCCAAATTGAGCAGGGTGATGCGGTGATTGAATTACGTACCCGAGTTGCTCGTAATGTCACTATTAATAAGCAAAGATACAAACTGGCATTGGATTTGCATGTCATAGATAACGGTCCTGGTATCCCAGAGGAAATTAAAGACAAAATTTTCTTTCCACTGGTGTCAGGTAAAGAAGGTGGTAGTGGTTTAGGTCTTACATTGGCTCAAACATATGTGCAGCAGCATTTTGGTTTTATTGGGTGCTCAAGTAAGCCTGGCTACACCGATTTTCAGATGCAGTTACCTTTCCGTCTAAAGCAGTTACCTTTCCGTCTAAAAAACGGGAAAGATTAATAGAAATTAAGAATTAGGGATCAATATGAAGCCAGTTTGGATTGTGGATGACGATCAATCAATACGCTGGGTATTGGAAAAGGCATTACAGCGTGAAAACATGCCTTATCGTAGCTTTAGTAATCCACAAGATGTTCTAGATGCATTTGATCGAGGTGATGAGCCTCAAGTTTTAATTTCTGATATTCGTATGCCACGCGGTAATGGCATTGATTTACTGCAACAAGTTAAAGCTGAGCATCCCAATGTGCCTGTCATCATCATGACAGCGTACTCAGACTTGGATTCAGCGGTATCGTCATTCCAAGGTGGTGCTTTTGAATACATCACGAAACCTTTTGATATTGCCAAATCAGTTGAGCTGATTCGTAGGGCGGTTGATGAGAGCTTGCGACTTCAGAATCAAACGCGTGAAGTGGCTGATCGGATGCAAGAAACTACCGAGATTCTTGGTCAGGCACCGGCCATGCAAGACGTTTTTAGAGCAATTGGTCGACTATCTCAATCGAATGTGACAGTTTTAATTACTGGTGAATCTGGCTCGGGTAAAGAGTTGGTGGCTAGAGCGTTACATAAACACAGTCCAAGAGCGGGCGGTCCATTTATCGCCTTGAACACAGCTGCGATTCCTAAGGACCTATTAGAGTCAGAGTTATTTGGTCATGAGCGTGGCGCATTCACAGGTGCTCAAACAATGAGACGAGGTCGATTTGAGCAGGCTGAGGGCGGTACTTTATTTTTAGATGAGATTGGTGATATGCCATTTGACTTGCAGACACGTTTATTACGTGTTTTGTCAGATGGACATTTTTACCGAGTGGGTGGACATGATTCGCTGAAATCTAATGTACGCGTTATTGCCGCTACGCATCAAAATTTAGAGGCTAGGGTTGCTGAAGGTTTATTTAGAGAAGACTTGTACCATCGTTTAAATGTGATCAGATTACGTTTGCCGTCACTGCGTGAGCGTAAAGAAGATATTCCATTATTGGCAAGACACTTCATGCAAACCTCTGCCAAATCATTGGGTATGGAGCCCAAGCGTCTTTCTGATGATGCCTTGGTGGCTATTGGGCAGTTACCATTTCCAGGTAACGTTCGTCAGTTAGAGAACTTATGTCACTGGTTAACGGTGATGGCACCGGCACAAGTGATTGGTGCGCAAGATTTACCTCCAGATGCAACTGTCATGGGAGCTGATTTACCAGAGGGAGCAAGTATCGACCACGCTGTTGTTTATAAATCAGCAACGCCTTCAGACTGGGAGTCAGGCTTAGCGCTAATTGCAAAACAACTTTTGCAAGATGGTACAAGAGAAGTATTCAGTGCACTCGAGTCTAAGTTTGAAAAAGCAGTTTTAACGGCAGCGTTAGAAGTGACACGAGGTCGTCGTGTAGAAGCGGCCGAGCGATTAGGGATTGGCAGAAATACCATCACTAGAAAATTACAAGAGCTAGGAATCGATTCTTAATTAAGTTTCTTGTACACCAGTAACTTCAGTTGCGGTTCATAATAGAGTGATTATTTAGTTTTCACTCTATTTTTATTTATGTCATCTATTCGTATTGCCACTTGGAACGTCAACTCCATCAAGGTTCGCCTGCCACACCTATTGCAATGGTTGGCAGCGCATGAAGCAAATAAAACTCCGATAGATGCCGTATGTTTACAAGAGTTAAAACTCACTGAAGATAAGTTTCCATTTGCTGAACTAGAAGCGGCTGGGTATTACGCATTAGTTGCAGGTCAAAAAACGTATAACGGTGTGGCGATTATTTTGCGTAAGGCATCGCTCGCGGCTATTGCTCAAGATCCTCAAACAGCATTTTTATCACCTGTTAAAAACAATCCTAAATATGCAGATGAGCAACAACGTCTAGTAACTGCGACAGTGGCTTTTAGTGGTAAAGCTCCAATAAGATTGATTTCAGCATATTTTCCTAATGGACAAGCCCCTGGCACTGATAAATTTGCTTATAAATTAGATTGGTTAGCCAGTTTGCATGACTGGTTAAGTGAAGAGATGGAAGAACACTCCCGCATTGCTTTATTGGGGGATTACAACATTGCCCCTACTGATGAGGATGTGCACGACCCCAAAGCTTGGGTTGGTCAAAATTTGGTGTCACCAGAAGAGCGTGATGCTTTTGCTGGTTTGATCGAAATGGGCTTTTATGACAGTTATAGATTATTTGAACAACAGTCAAAGAGCTTTAGTTGGTGGGATTACCGGATGATGGCATTCAGGAGAAATGCGGGTGTGCGTATTGACCATATTTTATTAAGCGAAGCGCTTAAGAACGAGTGTACTGCCAGTATGATCGATAAGACGCCACGGGGGTGGGAACAACCTTCTGACCACGCACCCGTGATAACAACTTTAGGCTAAGCCACCATGTCTTAAGAGGGCATCAATTTGAGGCTCTCTGCCTCTGAAGGCTTTGAATGACTCTGCCGCAGGGCGGCTACCTCCTACTTCTAGGATTTCTTGTCTGTATCTTGTACCGGTAGCTTGATCAAGGATGCTGCCAGTGGCTTTGGCAGCTTCTTCAAAGGCAGCATACGCATCAGCAGATAGTACCTCTGCCCATTTATAACTGTAGTAACCAGCAGAGTATCCACCAGCAAAAATATGGCTGAATGTATTTGGCCATCTAGAGATTTCTGATTGCGCAGTCACATGAATGGCATCATTAATGGCTCTTGATAATTCCAATACGCCCTGAGCAGAAGCTGTATGTGGGTTAAAGCTCGAATGTAAACGCCAGTCAGTTAGTGAGAAAACCAACTGCCTTAATGTGCCTAAACCATTTTGGAAGTTTTTGGCCGCAATCATTTTTTCATAAAGAGATTTTGGCAGTGTTTCACCTGTATCGACATGGCATGTCATTTTTTGTAAAACCTCCCATTCCCAGCAAAAGTTCTCCATAAATTGACTTGGCAGTTCTACAGCATCCCATTCAACACCATTGATGCCAGACACACCCAGTGCTCCAACTTTAGTCAGCATGTGGTGTAAGCCATGACCGCACTCATGGAACATGGTAATCACATCATCGTGCGTAATAGTTGGTTGTTTGGTAATGCCATTAACTGTAACAGGAGCGGGGAAGTTGCAAACTAGGTAAGCAACTGGGGTTTGAACTGAACCATCTGAAAAAGTTCGTCTACCTCTGGCGTCATCCATCCATGCGCCACCTCGTTTACCCGGTCTGGCATACGGGTCAAGATAAAAATTAGCGAGTAATTCGCCAGATGAACTAGTGACTTTGAACGATTTCACGTCGGCATGCCATTTTGGTAGGGCATCTTCCTCAATTTTTACGCCAAACAGAGTTTGGATGATGCTAAATAAACCATCCAATACCTTTGGTAGAGGGAAGTATTGTTTTAACTCATTCTCCGAGAAGGAGTAGCGTGCTTGTTTTAATTTTTCAGAGGCATACGCCATATCCCAGGGCTCTAGTTTTTCAATGCCCAGATTGTCTTTGGCAAATTGTTGTAAATCATCCCAATCTTTTTGACCGTGTGATTTTGCTCGTTGAGCAAAGTCGAGAAGAAACTGATCAACTTCAGCAACTGTTTTAGCCATCTTGGGAGCTAAGCTTAGAGCGGCATAATTCGCAAAGCCAAGCATCTTGGCTTCTTCATCTTTTAAGCGAAGTTGCGAGAGCATATTTTGTGTGTTGTCCCACTCTGCTTTGCCATTACCATATTCAGCCCCCAGTTCTGATGCTCTGGTGATGTAGGCTTGATAGAGATTTTTTCTTAGTGCGCGGTTCTCGCAAAATTGCATAACAGGAAAATAAGATGGGAAGTGTAGGGTGAATGCCCAACCATCTAAACCCTTGGATTCAGCTGTTTGTTTTGCTGCAGCTAGAGCATCTTCAGGAAGTCCTGCTAAATCCTGATCATTAGTAATCTGATGCACGTAGTTATCTGTTGCATCTAAGACGTGATCTGAAAATGCCTTAGATAAGAGAGCTTGTTCGTCTTGTATGGCAGAAAAGCGTGGCTTTTGATCATCTGGTAATTCAGCACCACCCAAACGAAAATCTCTCAGAGAGTTTTCTATCACTTTGCGTTGAGCCAGACTTAGTTGTTGGAACTCAGATGATTGACTCAGCGCTTTATATTTTTTGTATAAATTGAGATTTTGTCCAAGGCTACTCCAAAAAGCGGTGACCTCTGGCAGCATTTCTCCATAAGCCTCACGAAGCTCAGGGGTATCAGCCACACTATTGAGATGACCAATCACTCCCCATGATCGCCCTAGTTCTTCCGTGGCGTTTTCCAAGGGTTCTACAAGGTCTGCCCAAGTATTCGGAGTACTTGGATCAACAGACACATCTACGGCTTTCTGAGCCTTGGCTAATAGTTCAGTAATGGCCGGTTTGATGTGGCTGGCTTGGATAGCAGCATAGTCGGGTAGTCCGCGACCAAATGAGAGTAATGGATTATTCATAAAGAATATTATCTATCTAAAGTACAAAAAATTCAGGCGCTTATTCAGCGCCTGAGAGCATAGTGAAAAAACGCTTTAAGTCTTAATTCTTTCAGCCGCTTCTAGGGTATTTAGAAGAAGCATGGTAATGGTCATGGGACCCACGCCGCCTGGAACTGGAGTGATGGCACCGGCAACATATTTGACTTCATCAAAATCAACATCGCCACAAAGTTTGCCATCAGGTAGGCGATTAATGCCCACGTCAATCACAATGGCGCCTGGTTTAACCATATTGCCTGTGATCATTTTGGGTCTACCAGTTGCAACAACCAAGATGTCAGCTTCTTTGGTATGCGCAGCGAGGTCCTTGGTTTTGCTGTTACAGATGGTGACAGTGGCGCCGGCCTGCAGTAGCAACATGGCCATTGGTTTACCTACGATGTTAGAGGCTCCTACAATCACTGCGCGAGCACCTTTGATCGGGTACTCAATACTTTCTAACATCTTCATGCAACCATAAGGTGTACATGGTCTGAATAGTGGGGCACCGATCATTAAAGCGCCAGCATTAGCCACATGAAAGCCATCAACATCTTTTTCAGGGGCAATGGCCTCAATCACGCGGTGGCTATCGATATGTTTTGGCAGTGGTAGTTGAACTAAGATGCCGTGGATAGACGGGTCAAGATTAAGTTCCGCGATACGCTTGAGTAATTGTGCTTCTGATAAATCAGCAGGGTGGCGTTCCAAAATAGAGTGCATCCCAACGTCTTCACAGGCTTTGACTTTATTGCGAACATAAACTTGGCTAGCAGGATCTTCACCAACCAGAAGTACAGCCAGACCTGGTTTAATGCCCTTGGCGGTTAAAATCGCAGTTCTTGTAGCGATCTCTAATCTAACTTTTTTGGCAAGTGCATTGCCGTCAATCAGTTGAGCAGGCATATTAGTTGTTGGTCTCTAGTAGCGCTAAACGAAGCAAGTCGGCAACTGTATTAACGTTGAGCTTTTCCATGATGTTGGCACGATGTGCTTCCACTGTTTTGATGGAGATATTTAGGTCATCCGCTATTTGTTTATTGAGTCGACCAGCAACGATGCGTTCTAATACTTGTTTTTCGCGCACAGTTAGTTTGCTCAATAGATTCTGCGTATTCTTTTGTGTGTCAGCTTTGGCGTAATCAACACGCGCACGCGCTAACATCTTTTCAACCAATAATTTGAGTTCTGATTCTTTGAAAGGCTTTTCAATAAAATCTACAGCACCTTTTTTCATGGTGGAAACAGCCATAGACACATCGCCGTGACCCGTGATGAAAGAAATCGGCATTGGGATACCTTCAGCCATCAAACGTTCTTGAAGCTCTAAGCCTGACATGCCAGGCATGCGAACGTCCAAAATTAAGCATGCGACATTATCTTTATTATCACCGGCAAGAGATTGCAAAAATCTCTCAGCGCTCGGTAGGCATTTGACAACATAGCCATTGCTCTCCAATAGCCATGTCAAGGAGTCTCTCACTGCCTCGTCATCGTCAACAACATAAACAATTTCAGGTTTGTTCTTCATAAGCTTATTTATCCAAGGGAAGTAGTATTGTAAAGGTGCAGCCAGGGATTGGCTCATCTTTTTCATTTCGGTTATTTTGAGCCCATAGGCGACCGTGGTGGGATTCAATAATAGATCGGCAAATATTGAGACCCATGCCCATGCCATCTTGTTTGGTGCTAAAGAAAGGTTCATAGAGTCTCTCAAGGGCATCTTCAGGGATTCCGGGACCTTGATCAATCACTTTGATACGCACCATGGCTGGTTGATGAGAGTAATCAATATCAGTTTTTACTTGAATAACTTGACTGTATGCATTTTTATTGTTATTGCCTTTAATGGCGTCAATAGCATTTTTTAACAAGTTAACCAGTACTTGCTGAATCAAAATTGGATCTATAAATAGAGTCGGAATTGTGTCGTTATACGTAACACTTAATTGAACACCGTAGCGTTGTGCCTCAATCTCGGCCAATCCAACAGAATCCTCAATAATCGAATAGATATCAGTGACTTTGCTTTGAGGTTGACTGCGTTTGACGAAGCCACGAATGCGCTGAATGATTGTGCCGGCACGATGGGCCTGAGTGGTTGCTTTTTCAATGGCGGGCAAGATATCTTTTTCAATATCTAAGTTTTGTTGTGACTTAAGTCTTGTCGCAATACCTGTGCAATAGTTGCTGATGGCTGCCAATGGTTGATTGAGTTCGTGAGCAAGAGATGATGCCATTTCACCCATGGTGGTCAATCGACTCGAAAACTGCATTTTTTCTTCCTGCTGGCGGGCTTCCTCTTCGGCAGTTTTACGAGCAGTGATATCGGTTGCAACAATTAATTGTGCGAGGTGGCCATCAACCCAAGAAATATAGCGTCGACGCACTTCGTACCAGTGATTGTTCTCGCTGATTAACACTTCACGGAAGTCAGATTGACCTGGTGTTAATTCGGCGGCGGGTAAGCCGGCAAATCCATCAATATTGTCATCATCCAATGCGCCCACATCACTTGGTTCAATTTCATGACCTGCAAGATCTAAATGAGTTTTTGTATTGCTACCAAAATTCTCACGGTAGTATTTATTAGCAAATAGTAATTCGCCACTTTGTAATGAAATAACTGACACAGAGGCATCCAAACTTTCTAATACAGTCGTGAAGCGCTCTTGAGCTAATGCTAGTTGTTGACGAATTTTGATCGGTTCAGAAATATCCACAATCGAACTAATCCAGCCATTTTGTACACCTTTTTCATCAATCAATGGTGAGACGAATGTGCGGGTGTTGATGCGGGCACCATTTTTCTTTTGTAGGATGGCTTCTAAACCAGACCTAGGGGCATTACCGGTAAGTGCTAGCGACATTTTTTTAATCAGCTCAGGTTGCAGTTCCTTTGGCCAAAAAGCAAAAGGCGGTGCCATGCCGATTAGTTCCTCTTTAGTCCAGCCTGTCATATCGCAAAAAGCGGGATTCACATAAGTAATCACGCCATTCATATCGTGAGCTCTCATGCCAATCGTCATGGACTCTTCCATGGCGCGCCTAAAGTTGGTTTCTGTTTGTAAATCTCTTTGGATTGAGTAGCGCTTGATGTTTTGTTTCCAAACTGACCAAAGACTCCAAAGTACAAAGGTACTTAGGCCCACCACTAACCACAATAAAGTTCTGTAGGTTAGATTGGTTGGTGGTGGGTAGGTGCTGATATGAAGGTTTAATTGGGATGGTGTTTTATCCAAAGTGATTTGGTGATCAATTGATCTTGAACCCGTTTTTTTCGGATTAGAAGAAACTAATTCCTTACCAGAGCCATCGAGTAAAACAAATCGATATAAACCATTCAATTCACTTGGCACCATGTGCTGAAGTATTTTTTTTGCTGAATACAAAACAGCAATACCTCCAATGACTCGACCTGTTTGAATAATTGGTGTCACGTGCCAAAAAACATATTCTCGGTCAATGCGTAATTTGTCATTTTCAGGAAAATTGAGATAAATGACTTTGCTGTACACAGCCTTGTTGGTTTCTGCAGCTTCTACAAAAACACTGGATAGCTCCTCGTCCAGTGGGGCTTTGATTTTTTGACGGTCGTACCATTCGCTATGACTTGTTGCAACAGGCACAGTCCATAGGCTTTTCTTATCTCGATCAATCCACCTTAAATGAAGTATTTCTGGACTGTCCTGAATTAGGGTGGTGGAGCGTTTCAGGAATGAGTCTGGTGAACGCATTTGGTTCACTGAGTTACTGATTTCGCGACTGAGTTCTAGCAGGGTATCTTCGTTCGATGAAAAACCTAGCAAGATACGTTGTTTAGCGTAGGCGCTTTCGCGATACAAGGTGTATTGCTGTTGATTCTTGTCTTGGTAATTGAGTGTCCACAGAATCAAACCCATCGCCCCGGTAAACAAGGTGATTGCCAATATAGGTGTGAATAGGAATGCGTACGAGCTTGCGCCGTATTTCAGGTGCTTACCGGTGAGTTTTTGTGTGATTGACTCAAGAGTGCGCGCAAAGACTTTATTCAACTTAACTTCTTATTGACTAGGGAAAACCATAGAAGACATGAGTTTAATTCGAGCTGAGAGTAGAACTATATTTTTTTGCACTTTTAATTAGTAGTACATTTGTTGCCAAGCAACAATATTCCATATAGTGATAAATGTATTCGTTATGTGAAATATTTCTTGCTGGTATGGCACGTCGTTTTTAGAATTTGTGTAGCTTTCATGAGGTCAAAAGCCTCTCAAGATCAATGCTCGACAACGAGGAGTCACAGAATGACTGCAGTTCCAGAACAAAAAAATGGATCCAACCCAATTGATGTTGATCCAATAGAGACAAAAGAGTGGATTGATGCCTTAAATGGCGTTATAGAAAAAGAAGGCGTAGACAGAGCAGCTTTCTTAATTGATGAGCAAATTTCACATGCGAGGGTCAATGGTGTTGTACAACCTTTCCATGCAGAAACACCCTATATCAATACTATCCCGGTAGAAAAGCAGGCCAAGTTACCAGGTGACCAAGAGATAGAGCATCGCATTCGCTCCTACACGCGTTGGAACGCGATGGCTTTAGTTCTCAAAGCTAATAAAGACAGCAACGTAGGTGGTCATATTTCTTCGTTCCAGTCAGCCGCTACGTTATATGACGTTGGCTTTAATCATTTTTGGCATGCACCCTCTGATAGGCATGGTGGTGATTTAGTGTTTGTACAAGGACACGTTGCTACTGGAGTTTATGCGCGTGCCTACATGCTAGGGCGTTTAACAGAAGAGCATTTGCTCAACTTCCGCCAAGAAGTCGACGGTAAAGGAATTTCTAGCTACCCGCATCCATGGCTCATGCCTGACTTTTGGCAGTTCCCAACTGTATCGATGGGTCTAGGCCCCATCATGGCTATTTACCAAGCTCGTTTTATGAAGTATTTACAAGATCGTGGCTTAGCTAATACAGAAGGTCGAAAGGTCTGGGCATTCTTAGGTGATGGTGAAACGGATGAGCCTGAGTCATTGGGTGCGATTGGTATGGCTGGTCGTGAAAACCTAGACAACCTATGTTTTGTGATCAATTGCAACTTGCAACGTTTGGATGGTCCTGTGCGTGGCAATGGCAAGATCATTCAAGAACTAGAGTCAGAATTCAGAGGAGCTGGTTGGAACGTCATCAAGCTCATTTGGGGCACGCATTGGGATGCTTTATTTGCTCGAGATAAGAAGGGCATTTTAATGAAGCGTTTAGGCGAAATCGTGGATGGTGAATACCAGACCATGAAGGCTAAAAATGGTGCTTATGTCAGAAAAATAGTATTTAACACTCCTGAGCTAGAAGCTTTGGTGGCGGACTGGAGTGATGAGGATGTTTGGAATTTGAATCGTGGTGGTCACGATCCTCATAAAGTGTATGCAGCATTTCATGCGGCAGCAAATCATAAAAATCAGCCAACCGTGATTCTTGCTAAAACTATCAAAGGTTATGGCATGGGTGGCTCAGGCCAGGGTATGAATATTGCCCACCAGGCCAAGAAAATGAATATCGAGGACATCAAGGCATTCAGAGATCAGTTCAAGATACCTGTGCCTGATGACAAATTAGAAGAGTTACCTCTGGTGAAGTTTGAAGAGGGTAGCCCAGAGTTAAATTACATGCGTGAGCGTCGCATGGAGTTGGGTGGCTATTTGCCACAGCGTCGAACTAAGGCTGAGAGTCTAGAAGTACCAAAGTTAGAAACATTTGCTCCGCTATTAGAAGCTACAACAGAGGGTCGTGAGATATCGACCACGATGGCTTTTGTGCGCCTACTCAATATAGTCATTAAAGATAAAACAATTGGTAAGCGTGTGGTGCCCATTGTTCCTGATGAGTCTAGAACTTTTGGCATGGAGGGCATGTTCCGCCAGTTAGGTATTTGGAATCAGTTGGGGCAGTTATATACACCTCAAGATCATGATCAGTTGATGTTCTATAAAGAGGATAAGCACGGTCAGATTTTGCAAGAGGGTATTAATGAAGCTGGTGCGATGTGTGATTGGATTGCAGCAGCAACCTCATATTCAACCCATGGCGTACCCATGTTGCCGTTCTACATCTTCTACTCGATGTTTGGTTTCCAACGGATTGGTGATTTGGCCTGGGCTGCAGGTGACATGCGTAGTCGCGGGTTCTTGTTGGGTGGAACTGCAGGTAGAACAACTCTGAATGGTGAGGGATTGCAGCATGAGGATGGCCATAGCCATTTATGGAGTGCTGCAATACCTAACTGTATTAGCTATGACCCAAGCTTTGCATTTGAGTTGGCGGTCATTATTCAAGATGGTATGCGTCGCATGATGACTGATCAAGATGATGTGTATTACTACCTTACCTTGATGAATGAAAACTATGCACACCCTGCAATGCCTAAAGGGGCTGAAAAAGACATTCTCAAAGGCATGTATCAGCTAACTAGTGTGGGCGATGCTAAAGCCAAGTTGAAAGTTCAGTTGCTAGGTAGTGGCACAATTTTTAGAGAAGTCATTGAAGCGGCTAATTTGTTGCGTGATGATTGGGGTGTGGCTTCAGATATTTGGGGTTGCCCAAGTTTTACTGAGTTAGGGCGTGATTGGAATGCCGTATCTCGTGAGAATATGTTGAATCCATCAAATAAACCTGTTTTGTCGCATGTTGAAAAACTATTAAAAGACAAATCCGGTCCAGTGATTGCGGCTACAGATTATGTGCGCATGTTTGCTGAACAAATACGACCAGCAATTCAAAACATTGGTAAGCGCTACACGGTATTGGGCACTGATGGTTATGGCCGTTCAGATACTCGCGAAAAATTGCGTCACTTCTTTGAAGTCGATCGTCGTTGGGTCACTGTGGCGGCTCTCAAAACATTAGCTGATGAAGGTCAAATTGAGCATCAGAAAGTTGCTGAAGCCATCAAGAAATACGGTCTTGATCCTAAGAAACCAAACCCAATGACTGTGTGAGGATAACAAGATGACTAAAGTATTAGAAATCAAAGTACCTGACATTGGCGATTACAAAGGTGTGCCCGTTATTGAGGTTCACATCAAAGCGGGTGATCGGGTTGAAAAAGAACAGTCACTAGTGACGCTTGAATCAGATAAAGCCACAATGGATGTGCCTTCATCACATGCTGGTATTGTGAAAGAGGTCAAAGTGAAGGTGGGAGATAGTATTTCCGAAGGAGATGTTGTCATATTGCTAGAGGAAGATGGTGCAGTAACTGCTGCGACAGCGGCATCAACTCCAGCAAGCACACCAACAGCTACGCCAACGCCTACATCAACAACAGGTGCCACAATAGAAATCAAAGTGCCTGACATTGGTGATTACAAAGGCGTGCCCGTTATTGAGGTACACGTTAAAGCAGGTGATCGTGTTGAAAAAGAACAGTCCTTGGTGACGCTTGAATCGGACAAAGCCACAATGGATGTGCCGTCATCGCACGCTGGAGTGGTTAAAGAAGTGAAGGTCAAAGTAGGTGATGCTATTTCTGAGGGAGATGTCGTCATTCTTTTGAGTGAATCAGGAGCAAGTGCATCAACTCCTGTTGCAACCCCTGGCACTCCTGTTGTGGCAACACCTAGCCCAACAACTGCATCATCAATCAGTACGCCTGCACCAGTGGTTGCACCACGTGCAGAATCACCTGTAGCAAGTGGTACTGGCCATAGTCATGCCAGCCCATCAGTGCGTAAGTATGCGCGTGAGTTAGGCGTTGATGTCACCAAAGTTACTGGCTCAGGTCCTAAAGGTCGCATTACGCAAGAAGATGTTCAGGCATACGTCAAAAATATTATGACTGGTCAAGCAGCATCTCCTGCAGGTGCTCCTGTTTCAGCTGGTGGTGGCTTAAATTTATTGCCGTGGCCAAAAATTGATTTCAGTAAATTTGGTGAAACTGAAACTAAACCTTTATCAAGAATCCAAAAACTATCAGCAGCCAACTTGTCTCGTAACTGGGTGATGATTCCGGCTGTGACATATCACGAAGATGCTGATATTACTGATTTGGAAGCTTTCCGTGTAATGACCAATAAAGACAATGAAAAGCAGGGAGTCAAAGTCACTATGTTGGCTTTCTTGATCAAAGCTGCTGTAAATGCTTTGAAGAAGTATCCAGAGTTCAATAGTTCTTTGGATGGCGATAACTTGGTCATGAAAAAGTATTTTCATATTGCCTTTGCTGCTGATACACCCAATGGTTTAGTGGTGCCAGTAGTTAAAAATGCAGACAAAAAAGGTATTTTTGAGATTGCAAAAGAAACAGGTGAGTTAGCTAAGTTGGCTCGTGAAGGCAAACTCAAGCCAGATCAAATGCAGGGGGCGTCATTCACAATATCTTCTTTGGGAGGTATTGGAGGTACTTATTTTGCACCAATCATTAATGCTCCTGAAGTGGCAATCTTGGGAGTGAACAAGGCGAGCATGAAGCCTGTTTGGGATGGTAAGCAGTTTGTGCCAAAACTCATTTGCCCGTTGTCATTGACAGCCGACCATCGCGTGATCGACGGGGCATTGGCAACTAGGTTCAATGTTTATTTGGCTGAATTGTTGGCTGATTTCCGCCGTGTTGTTCTCTAAGGAAAATTGATATGTCTACGATAGAAATCAAAGTTCCTGATATTGGTGACTTTCATGATGTGCCGGTCATTGAGGTATTGATGAAGGTTGGTGATCGTGTTGAAAAAGAGCAGTCGTTGCTAACTTTGGAATCAGATAAAGCCACCATGGAAGTTCCCAGTGATCAGCAGGGTGAAATCAAAAGTGTGAACGTCAAAGTTGGCGATAAAGTTAGCCAAGGTATGGTGATTGCTACGATTGAAGTTTCTGCCACTGCAACGCCTGCTAAAGCCTCTGCGCCGGCAAGTCCTACTCCTGCGTCAACAGTGACAGCAGCACCTGCACCAGTAGCTGGTTCATATAGTGGTCAAGTACATCATGAGTGTGAGATGCTAGTGTTAGGTGCCGGACCCGGTGGTTACAGTGCTGCATTTAGAAGTGCTGATTTGGGTATGAACACCATCATCGTTGAGCGCTATGCAACTTTGGGTGGGGTTTGTTTGAACGTTGGTTGTATCCCATCGAAGGCTTTGTTGCACACAGCAGCCATCATGGATGAAGTTAAGGCGATGGCTGCTCATGGCATCACTTATGCAGAGCCTAAGATTGAAATTGACCGTTTACGTGCTTATAAAGAAAGTGTGATTGGTAAATTGACAGGTGGCCTAGCTGGTATGGCCAAGGCTCGCAAAGTTAAAACTGTGCGTGGTATTGGTAAGTTTTTAGATGCTAACCATGTAGAAGTTGATGTCACTGAAGGTGCTGGTAAAAACGCCACAGGTAAAAAAGAAGTGATTCGTTTTCAAAAGGCAATCATCGCAGCAGGTAGTCAAGCGGTGATGTTGCCATTCTTACCCAAAGATCCGCGCATTGTTGATAGTACTGGTGCACTTAAATTAGAAAAAGTGCCCAAGCGCATGTTGGTTATTGGCGGCGGTATTATTGGTCTAGAGATGGCTACTGTCTATAGCACCTTGGGTAGCAAAATTGACATTGCTGAAATGATGGATGGTTTGATGGCGGGCGCTGACCGAGACTTAGAAAAAGTTTGGGAAAAAGTAAACGCCCCGCGTTTTGACAAAATCTTATTAAAAACACGTGCCACTAAGGCTGAGGCAAAGCCTGATGGCATACATGTCACATTTGAAGGTGAGCAAGCACCTAGCAATCCTCAAATTTATGATTTGGTGTTGGTTGCAGTTGGTCGAACTCCAAATGGCAAAAAGTTAGATGCGGATAAGGCAGGTATTGCTGTTGATGAGCGAGGATTTATACCTGTTGATACTCAGTTACGCACGAATGTCGCTAATATTTTTGCTATTGGCGACATCGTTGGTCAACCGATGTTGGCTCATAAAGCAGTGCATGAGGCTCATGTTGCTGCTGAAGTCGCGGCTGGTCAAAAATCATATTTTGATGCCAAGCAAATTCCATCTGTTGCCTATACGGATCCTGAGGTTGCCTGGGCTGGTTTGACGGAAGAACAATGTAAGGCAAAAAATATTGCCTACGAAAAAGGTCTATTCCCATGGGCAGCGAGTGGTCGTGCGATTGCTAATGGTCGTGATGAGGGATTTACAAAATTGCTATTTGATAAGGAAACTCATCGCATTATTGGTGGCGGTATTGTTGGTACTCATGCCGGCGATTTAATTGGTGAGGTTTGTTTGGCGATTGAAATGGGCGCTGATGCTGTTGATATTGGTAAAACGATTCATCCACATCCAACTCTGGGAGAGTCGATTGGTATGGCGGCTGAAGTTGCTCATGGCAGTTGCACAGACTTGCCACCCCAGAAAAAGAAATAACTCTATCAAGTACATCAAAACTGTAGATTTTTAGAGATAAAAAAACCCCCGCGCGAGGCGGGGGTTAAAAGGTACTTGTAGATTAGATCTAACTGGGTACCGAGGAGACAACTATTACTACAGCAATTCTTGATAAGCCACACTATGATGGATGTGGCTTGCTATTTCCTTACTTCTTACCGCGAGCAGCTTTAACAGCTGTGTTAGCAGCAGCGTTGAAGTTGTTTTGAGCTAGGTCTACAGCTTGCTTGATAGACTTTTGAGTCGTTTCGTAAGCATTGTTAGCAGCAGCCATTGCTTGTTTGATCGCTTGAACAGCAGCGTCTGAACCAGCAGGTGCATTCTTAGACAACTCTTCAACCAAACCGTTCAAGTTTGAGTTGCTTTTCTTCAATTGAGACTCAGCAACAGTTGTGAATGTTGATTGAGTTTCGTTAGCGATGTTGTACAAGTGACGGCTGTAAGACATGATTTTTTCAGCTAAAGGCTGAACCATACCTGCTTGCATAGCCATTAATTGCTGTGCATCACGTACTGAAAGAGCTTGTTTAGCGTTTTGAACGTTTTCGTTCATAGCTGTTTTAGCTACTGCCATGTTCAATTCAACTAATTTTTCAACGCCTTCGAAAGCCTTGTTTGTCAAATTTAACAATGTTTCTAAGTTAGCTTTGTTAGCTGCTGCGATTTGTTCTGGTGTTAATGTCATTTGCTTCTCCATATAGTTAAGTAGGGGGTCAACACAAAAATGTTGCACTGCACAAATGCAAGTATAGGGGTTAAACAGGCTAAGTCAAGCCCACATTGTGAAAAAAAGGCAAAATCAGGGGGTGAAAGCCTACTATACCGACCATTTTGTCCTCCCTTTACCGCCAGGACACCGGTTTCCGATGGAAAAGTACCGACTTTTGAGGGATTTGGTCGCGTCTCATCCTGAAATTGAGTTAATTGAACCGGCAGCTGCTGCTGATGACGATTTATTAAGGGCACACACTCAAGACTACCTAGATGCCGTTACGAGGGGCAGCTTAACTGATGCACAAATCAGAGAAGTTGGATTCCCTTGGAGTGAGGCGATGGTCGAGAGATCAAGAAGATCTGCAGGAGCCACAATTGCGGCATGTATATCTGCTCTCAAGGAGGGCGTATCAGTCAATCTGGCAGGTGGCACCCACCATGCTTATGCCGATAAAGGTAGTGGATTTTGTGTGTTCAATGATGCTGCTGTGGCGGCACGTTATGTTCAAGCGATGAGCTCAACCCGTGTGGCAGTGATTGATCTGGATGTGCACCAAGGTAACGGAACTGCTGCAATCCTAGGAAGAGATTCAAGTTGTTTTACTTTATCGCTACATGGTGAGAAGAATTTCCCTTTCAGAAAAGAAGATAGTCACTTGGATATGGGCTTACCTGATGGTTGTGGTGATACTGAGTATTTAGAAATACTTCAGCAAGCCCTGATTGAGCTAGAGCGTCGCTTCACACCTGAGTTAATCATTTACTTAGCAGGAGCAGACCCACACGAAGGTGATCGTTTGGGTAGGCTTAAACTAACCATGCAAGGCATGGAACAGAGAGACCGATTGGTATTGGGTCTTGCTAAAGAGCTTCAGTGCCCCATTGCTATTGCAATGGCTGGGGGTTATGGGCATGACATCAAAACAACCGTTGATGTGCATCATCAGACCATACAATTAGCACTTCAATATCACCAGCAAATACAGCCAAAGGTTCATCAATGACAGCTCATCCATGGATACATCGACTTGCACCATGGATAGCACCTATCTTTGTTTTCTTATGGAGTACCGGTTTCATCATTGCTCGCTACAGCATGCCTTATGCCGAGCCGATGACAATCATCTTTATTCGTTTTGGATCAGTTGTGCTTTGTATGTTGCCTGTGGTCTTAATATGGCGTGCACCTTGGCCTAATCGGTCGCAAATAATTCATATAGCTATTGCTGGCGCTTTACTACAAGCAGGATATGTCGGAGGTGTCTGGGCTGCTGTGAAGGAGGGGATGTCTGCTGGTCTGACAGCATTGATTGTTGGTCTGCAACCGATTTTGACGGCGTGGTTTGCCGCATGGATTGCTGAAAAAGTTACACCCAAACAATGGTTAGGATTGGTGTTGGGCTTACTCGGAGTTGGTTTAGTCGTATGGGCTAAATTATCTCTCACTGGTATGAGCCACTTAAGTTTGGTCTTTATTGTGATTGCTTTGCTCTCTATCACGATGGGCACTTTGTATCAGAAGAAATATTGTTCTCAATTTGATTTGCGTACTGGATCAGTGATTCAGTTTGCAGCTTCAGCCCTTATTTGTTTGCCACTCATGTTCTTATTTGAGACCCGTGAGATTATTTGGGCGCCAGAATTAATCCTATCGCTCATTTGGGCTGTTTTAGCCTTATCAATTGGCGCGATTTCACTCTTATTTGTCATGATCAGAAATGGTGAGGCAACAAGAGTTACTAGTCTTATGTATCTCACGCCACCTACAACTGCCATCATGGCTTGGCTACTGTTTAATGAGCCTATTACCTGGACCATCATTTTGGGAATAGCGATTACCATGAGTGCGGTGATTTTGGTTAATCGAACAACATCAAAATAAATGCCATTCATGCCTTATCATGGCGGTACTTAAAAATTTATCAAATATTAGCAACTGGGCATTCTTAAAAAGACGTATGAACTTACGATTCAAACTATTACAAGCTATCTTTATTGGTTTTGTGGCAACAACATTGACAGTGTCTTCCCCTAATGTTTGGGCGCAAAGTACAACGTCTACTAAAAAAACATCAACTGCTAAAAAATCTCAAAATACCAAGTCTAAAAAAGTCAGAGCTACAACAACACGTGCTAAAGCTGAGGCGGCAGAGGAGAAACGCCCATCATTTGCTGCTGCAATGGGTTTAAGAGGTAATCACGATGATCTTAATCTTAAATCTAGTGTTGCTTTGATTGTTGATAGACAAACGCACGAAGTTCTATTTGAAAAGAATTCGCACGCAGCACTACCGATTGCCTCAATCACTAAATTAATGACATCCCTAGTTGTTTTGGATGCGCAACTGCCATTTGATGAGCCGATTGTGATTCATCAAGACGACGTTAATGCTTATCCAGGAAGAACTCGATCTCGAGTTACTGAGGGTGCGCGAATGACGCGTGAGCAAGCCCTGATATTGGCTTTGATGTCTTCAGAAAACAGAGCAGCTCATGCTTTAGGTAGAAACTACCCAGGTGGCATACCTGCCTTTGTGGATGCGATGAACGCCAAAGCTAGATTGCTAGGCATGACCCAGTCTAAGTTTGCTGATCCTACTGGCTTATCTAGTGATAACGTTTCGAGTCCGGAGGATTTGACTAAGCTAGTGGAGGCAGCATACCAACACAAGAGCTTGCGCGAGTTTTCCACTAAGCCTGATTACAACATCATGATTGGAAAGCGTGAGCAAAAGTTTATTAATACCAATCGACTTGTTAGAGCTAGTGACATGGATATTGGATTACAAAAGACTGGTTATATCTCAGCAGCAGGACGTTGTTTAGTCATGCAAGCTAAAGTGGTTGGTAGAGATGTTGTGATGGTATTTTTAGACTCAGTTGGCAAACAATCTCGTTTTGCTGATGCGGTACGCGTGAGACAGTGGCTAGAAGCGAATCCGACCCCACAACCTTTGCGTCGACTCTAAATATTTGGCGAGATTATTTGGTGGCAGCTGGCTTATAGCCCAAGCTTTTAGATATTTGTAGAGCGGTATCTTTGAGGGATTTGAGCCACTCTTCTTGCATTCGTTCTGTGGGAGCGGATAAAGACAAGCCAGCAACTAATTTACCGCTGTCATCCAAGATGGCAGCAGCCATACAGCTGACACCAACTTCAAGTT
Source organism: Polynucleobacter sp. (assembly GCA_023254115.1). Lineage (GTDB taxonomy): Bacteria > Pseudomonadota > Gammaproteobacteria > Burkholderiales > Burkholderiaceae > Polynucleobacter. The sequence goes on along the minus strand of JALQYK010000022.1, from coordinate 5,014 downwards.
CTTCGTCATCTCTAGCGTGACCAACACTCTTAACCAGCTCTAATTCTTTTTCAAGTTGAGCAAGGTCATGAATGCTATTTTGTGTATGACCTTGTAGACCAGTTTTTGCTACATAAGCTTTTAACTTGGCAGCCTCATCATCAGCTAAGAATAATTTACCCACTGAAGTTAGGTGCAGTGGTGCGCGACCACCAATTGCACGAACGACTTGCATGCCAGAGCGCTCACTGTAGGCACGATCGATATAAACAATTTCATCGCCTTGCCTGACTGATAAGTTGACTGTTTGACCTGTGAGCTTATGTAGTGCGCGCATTGGTAATTGCGCTGCATCTCTGACAGATAGGCGTGCTTTCACCAAATTGCCTAGCTCTAATAGTTTTAGTCCTAAGCGATAGGTCCCGCTATCAGCTCTTTCGACCAAGCGACAGGCAACCATGTCGTTCAAGATGCGATGTGCAGTAGAAGGGTGTAGTTCTGTGAGTTCCGATAGCTTTTTTAGGCTTTCAGGCTCATCGCTTTGGGCGAGCGCATCCAAAAGACTCATCATGCGATCTAAGACTTGGATGGCGGTTCTGCTGGTCATGTGTGCATTTTAGCCATAAATTGGCTAAATTGCACATTGTGAAAGATGGTGCTAAAAACCTAGTTTTTTAGAGCCTTAGCGCACTCAGAAATGAGTGCTGGTCCTTTATAAATCAAGCCACTATAGAGTTGAACCAGGCTAGCGCCTGCATCGATCTTATCTTTGGCGTCTTGACCGCTGAGGATGCCGCCAACCCCAATAATGGGCACGGCATTTCCTAAAGTTTTTGCCAGAGCTTGAATTACCTGATCTGACGCATGCTTAACTGGAGCACCAGACAGTCCGCCGGTTTCTTGACCATGCTCTAAATGACTTACTGCATCGCGAGCAATCGTTGTGTTGGTGGCAATCACTGCATTAATTTGGTACTTGATTAATAGCTCAGCAATCTTCTCAATTTGCTCGTGATCTAAGTCTGGGGCAATTTTTAAAAAAAGAGGGACTTCTTTTTTATATTGCTCAGTTAACTTTGTTTTTTCTAAAGCGATAGCGCCTAAGAGAGCATCAAGTTCGTCACCACCTTGAAGTTGTCTTAAGTTCTTAGTATTTGGTGAAGAAATATTGACGGTGATATATGAGGCGATGTCGTAAACCTTTTGCATACAGTGCAAATAATCGCTGGCTGCGGACTCAATCGGTGTTGAAGCATTTTTACCAATGTTTAAGCCGAGGATTCCGCCTGATTGCCAAAAGGCAGAGTTCTTTACTCGAGTCACGCATGCATCAACACCATCATTATTAAAGCCCATCCGATTAATGAGTGCATTTGCTTTTGGTAGGCGAAACATTCTAGGCTGAGGATTACCTGGTTGAGGTTTAGGTGTGACTGTGCCAATTTCAATAAAGCCAAAGCCCAAGTTAGCTAGCGCATCGATGTGCTTGCCATCTTTATCAAGCCCAGCAGCCAAACCAACAGGATTTGGTAGTTTTAGACCACAGAAAACTCTTTCATCACGAGGAATTGATTCGTGAGCTAAGAATCCCAAACCAAATGCATGAACTTTATCGAGTGAATTAAGTGTGAAGTTGTGTGCACGTTCTGCATCCATGGCAAATAGCCATGGTTTGATAAAAGGATAAAGATTCATGAACTCTAATTGTTGACTAAATGATTTAACTGCCATTGGTCATCGACCAATATTTCTAGAGGCTCAAACTGAGCCTTATACGCCATTTTAGGACTTTCTTTGATCAGGTACCCTAAATACACGTAAGGCAGATTTAATTTCTTGGCCTGTTCTAGTTGCCACATGATGCAGTACGTGCCATAACTGGCATTTTCAACACTGGTATCAAAGAATGTATAGACTGAAGACAAGCCATCATGAATGATGTCAATAATGCTGACCATTCTTAATTTTCCTGGCTCAGGATCATTGGGTCCATCTCTAAACTCAACAATGCGACTATTAACTTTGCTCTGTAATAGAAATTGTTGATATTGATCTTGGTCGTCGCTATCCATGCCGCCACCTGCATGACGATGTTTTTGGTAAGACGTGTATAGATCGTAGTGCTCTTGCAGATATGTTAGGTGACCAACCTTCGCCTGCAGGCCTTGGTGTTTCTTGAAGGCTCTTTTTTGATAACGTTTAGGGATAAATTGTTCAGTGTTAACTCTGCATGCAGTGCAGGCTTTGCAGCCATCGCAGTAGGGACGGTAGGTATACATGCCGCTGCGACGAAAACCACTCGATACCAGTTCACCGTATAAGTCAGCATTGATGAGATGGGCTGGCGTTGCAACTTGCGACCTAGCCACTCGATCACTCAGATAGCTACAGGAGTAGGGGGCCGTTGCATAGAACTGCAGGGTTGTGAATGGAAGTTCTTTTAGCTTACTCATAAGGTGTTTGTTAGCCAATGGCTTAATACACTCTTATTAAAACTCCAAATAGGATTCTTTGCAGAACAATTTTTGTCCAAATGATTCAGGAATTCCTCACGTGGTATAGGTTTTCCCCCAAGCGAGGTCAGATGCTCTGTTTCTTGCTGGCAATCAATCATCTCTATGTCTTGGGCAATAGCCCAAGCACAAAGACTCGCTAGGGCATATTTAGACGAGTTAGTTTTTTTGGAAAACATTGATTCACCAAACACCATCTGACCTAGATTGACACAGTAAAGTCCGCCAACTCGTTGACCTTGATAGAAAGTTTCTATGCTATGAGCATAGCCTTGCTCATGTAATTGGCCATAGGCATGCATGATGGCGTGTGTGATCCAAGTGCCATCTTGACCCATACGTGGTTGCATTGCACAAGACAGAATAGTTTCATGAAAATTTTCATCAACTCTGATTTCCCATGATTGGTCCATCAAAATATTTTTAAGATCTTTTTTGAAATTCTTACTTATTTTGAATTCTTTGGGTTTAAGAACCATTCTAGGGTTGGGTGACCACCATAAAATTGGTTGACCATCTGAGTACCAAGGAAAGATTCCTTGACTGTATGCCTTGAGTAATTGAGCTGAAGTGATTTGCTCGCTGATGGCTAGTAAGCCAGGAACTTCTGGATCTGGATCAGCGTGAGTTCTTGGGGATGGAAAGTCATCTTCAGGCGTTAACCAAGGAAGACTCATGAGTGACGATACTTTCTATCGATGCGTTCATCATAGGGAATATCTGCTAAATGTGTCACAACTTCATCATTTAACTTGCCCGCCGCTCTATCTTGAAAAAACCACTCCAAGGTTCTTTTGACAGTCGGGAAGGCAATCTCATCCCAAGGTATTTCTGATTCTTTGAATAATGCTACTTCTAGACTTTCAACACCAGCGCTAAACACAGGCTCTTGTAAAGATGCCATATAAAACATGTGTACTTGTTGAACGTGCGTGACATTCAATAAAGAGAAGAGTGGCCCTGTAGTGACATGAGCACCAGCTTCTTCAAGGGTTTCACGAACTGCACCAGCCTGGGTTGGTTCACCAACCTCTAGAAAACCTGCGGGTAAAGTCCAAAAGCCAAGGCGAGGGTGGATAGCCCTTTTGCATAGTAGAACCTTGTCTTCCCAAACAGGAATGGTACCCACCACATTGCGTGGATTTTCGTAATGAATCGTTTCGCAGCTATCACAAACGTGACGCTCGCGTGTGTCATCGGAGGGTATTTTGACCGTTAATTTGCCGGCGCACTTTGAACAAAATTTCATGGCTGATCCTTATTGTTCAATTTTAATAACGCCACGCAGCGCATTGGTAAAAATAATTTGTTCGGCATTTAAAACATCAGCTGGTGTAATGTCTTTTTCTATGGCACCCCAAGCTGGGTCTTTTAAGAGAATTTCACGCATGACTCCTGGTAGGCACCCAGAAGAGCATGGCGGAGTTAACCACTGACCATTTTTTTTAATAAAAATATTAGATCTACCACCTTCAGTGACATGACCACATTCATTGGTGAATAAAGCATCGAATGATCCCAGTTCTTCAGCTTTCATCCAGGCTTGATCATAGATTTTCCGGCGTGTTACTTTGTGTTGCAGTAGTTGATCTGAAGATTGCATCGCGGTATTTTGAGTCAAAATATCTTTTGCCCACAATAGACGCAAGTTAGATTTGAGTGGGGTGATAGGTGTGGCTTTTAAGCTGATTTGGCCATTCTCAGCTAGATCAATGCGTAGGCGATAGATGAGTGATGAATCAAGTGTTGCGCATAAATCGTTCACTGTCTCGAGTGCCAAATCTTTGTTGAACTGAATATTTAAGTGCTGAGCTGATTTTTCTAGTCGCGCAATGTGTAAGTTAAGGTGCATTGCTTGCTTTTTTTCAACTCGTACGGTTTCAAATAAACCGATTGGTTCATCGTTGTTCGATAAAGAGTACAAGAATGAAGCTTTTGTTTGGCATTCATGCCATTCATCAGTAGCATCAGAATCAATTGTGATGCCACCACCCACTCCCATGGTGAACGATTGGTCTTGATTAACTTCTAGAGTTCTGATGACAACGCTCATGACTAAATTACCCAATACTTGTTCTGATTCACTGGGGTCAAACCAAGCAATGGCACCACAATATAAGCCCCTTGGCTCATCTTCGAGAGATTGAATAATTTCCATGGTTCTTTTTTTGGGCGCACCTGTCACAGAACCACATGGAAATATGGCGGCAAGTAATTCTTTGACGCTTAAATCATTTTTACAAGTTGAGCTGATGGTGGATGTCATTTGTAATACATCACCATGTTGATTGACTTCAAATAATTCCGGGACTTTGACGGAGCCAGGGATTGATATTTTTCCTAAATCATTTCTGAGTAAATCAACAATCATCAAGTTCTCAGCGCGATTCTTAGAGTCATTTTTCAATTCATCTGAACTAACTTCGCCAACCTTTGCTGTGCCTTTCATTGGTTTGGTTGTTAGTACCTGACCTTTTTTTTGTAAGAACCATTCTGGTGAGCATGACAGTACCCATCCATTG
>JALQYK010000084.1 GCA_023254115.1 Polynucleobacter sp. | reverse complement strand
GCAATCTTGTCAGCAAATGTTATTTTGTCTGTAGGAGGTGCTAACTTAGCAAAAGCCTTTTGCTTAGGTGTCATTTCTGCCTCTAATCCAACCATGTCGGCTTCTTCAATGCTACTTGTGTCTGTAAATTCTTTGCTACCTACTTTGAACTTTCCACCTTTTGGTGTCTTAGCCAATGCACCAGTAAAAGCATTGCCTTCTTTAGCTGGTTGTTGTGCATCAAAATCTTTTAATTTGAATGTATCTGGCGAAGATTTAGGTTTGGTTCAAACGAACTTTGTTGGTACGTTTAATGTGAGTAATGCCTTGGCTGTTTTTGCTTGTGTTGTAGCTGGCGGTAAATCACATAAGCAAGCTAAGGAAATCATTACTCAGTTAAAGCCAGTAAAAGGTCGTATGGAATTGGTGAGTCAATCTTCATCCGTTCCAATGGCAATTGTTGATTTTGCGCATACACCAGATGCTTTGGAACAAGTTCTTAAAACACTCCGAGTGATAGCTGGTGAGCGCAAGGGTCAGTTATGGTGTGTATTTGGTTGCGGTGGCGATCGTGATGTAAGTAAGCGTCCGATGATGGGGCGTATTGCTGAACGGTATGCAGATCAAGTAATGATCACAAGCGATAACCCACGTAGCGAAAATCCAGAACAAATCATTGCAGAGATCTTGAGTGGTTTTGAAAGCCCTGATCGTGTGCAAGTTAATCCTGATCGTGCCACAGCAATCTTGCAAACTATTCGTCAGGCTAAACCAGAAGATATTGTTTTGGTGGCGGGTAAGGGGCACGAAGAAACTCAGGAAATTGCAGGAAAGAAACATCCCTTCTCAGATCAGATGCATCTGCAGTTGGCAATGGGAGGATTGGCGATATGAGCCAATGGATGACGCTTTCCCAACTTAAAGAGTATTTGCCGCAGGCGCAGTGGGTGAATGGTGCTGCAAGTCAACAAGAGGTCAAGCGATTTATCAGTGATAGTCGTCAAGTGACGGTTGGCGATATTTTCATTGCTATCCGTGGTGAAAAGTTTGATGCACATGACTTTTTGGAAGAGGTTAAAGCCAAGGGCGCAATTGCTTGCATCGTCAGTTCTGCAGAAAAACTGCCTAAGGACCTATTGGGAATTTTGGTAAAAGATACCCAGCAAGCGTTGCAACAACTTGCCACATGCTGGAAAAAGACTTGTGATCAACAACAGCTCAAGCATTCTGTGGTGGTCACTGGTAGTAACGGAAAAACTACCGTTAAGGGCATGATTCAGAGCATATTTAATGCTTCAGTTGGTGATGAAAAGGCTTTAGCGACTCAAGGTAACTTTAATAATGAAATTGGATTGCCACTGACATTATTACGCTTGAACCTACATCATCAATTGGCAGTCATTGAATTAGGCATGAATCACCCTGGTGAAACTGCGCTTTTATCAAATATTGCTCAAGCAAATATTGCATTAATTAATAACGCTCAGCGTGAGCATCAAGAATTTATGGCAACTGTTGAAGCAGTTGCCAAAGAGCATGGCCTTGCCATAGAGGCTTTACCAATTAATGGCATAGCAGTATTCCCTGCTGACTCTGAGTACACCAATTATTGGAAAAAAGTTGCCGGTAACAGAACTGCGATTGATTTTGCATTTAATGAACCAGCCACAATCAATGGTGAGTGGTTAGACGCAAGCACTAATCAGTTAAAAATTAATACACCTCAAGGCTCTATCAATGTGAGCTTGAGGATTTTGGGTGAGCACAATGCACGTAACGCCGTAGCAGCGACTGCGGTAGCAATTGCTGCAGGTATTCCTTTGGCGACTATTCAACTTGGATTGGAAAAGTTTGAGCCAGTGACTGGTCGCATGCAAAAGCATCAAATTAATTCACAAACAACTGTGATTGACGATAGCTATAACGCCAATCCTGATTCTGTTCGCGCCGCAGTCGACGTTTTATCAACTATCAATATGCCTGCATGGTTAGTGTTGGGCGATATGGGTGAAGTTGGTGAGCAAGGCCCAGAATTTCATCGTGAAGTGGGTAGCTATGCCGGAGAAAAAGGGATACAAAAATTGTTTGCCACTGGCGAGTTAAGTAAAGAGGCAGTAACTGCTTATACAAATACACCTAATGTAAAAGGAACTGCTCATCATTTTTCTGATGTTCAAGACCTTTGTGCTGAGCTTAAAAAATCACTAATTGCCAGAAAAAATAATGAAGAGACCACGATTCTTGTAAAAGGATCTCGTTTTATGCGCATGGAAAGAGTCGTTAAAGCTCTTGCTGAGGAGATTCACTGATGTTGTTATGGTTAGCCCAACTCTTGCAAGATGACTTAAGTTTTTTACGTGTCATTAATTACATTACTTTTAGAGCGGTAATGGCTACTTTAACAGCGGGCTTAATTGGCCTATTCTTTGGGCCTTGGGTCATTCGCCGCTTAACAGCAATGAAAGTTGGTCAGGCTGTGCGTACTGATGGACCGCAGACGCACTTAGTTAAAACTGGTACGCCTACCATGGGTGGTGTTTTGATTTTGATTGGTATTGCGATATCAACATTGTTGTGGGCTGACCTATCTAATCGTTTTATTTGGATTGTTCTAATTGTTACCTTAGGTTTTGGTGCTGTTGGTTGGGTTGATGACTATCGTAAGGTTGTCTACAGAGACCCTAAGGGTATGTCATCTCGAGAGAAATATTTTTGGCAATCTTTAATTGGATTATTTGCAGCCGTTTATTTAGCTTTCTCAGTTTCAGAAGTAAATAACTTAAAAGTTTTAGAACTTTTCTTGAATTGGGTGCAAAGCGGCTTCTCAATTAACTTGCCGGCTAAGTCAAATTTATATGTGCCTTTCTTCAAAGAAGTTAGTTATCCATTAGGTGTGCTTGGCTTCATTGTGTTGACATATTTAGTGATTGTTGGCAGCTCAAACGCTGTCAACTTAACAGATGGCTTGGATGGTTTGGTGATCATGCCTGTGATTTTGGTGGGTGCGGCATTAGGTGTCTTTGCATATGTGATGGGTAATGCAATCTACACAAAATACCTTTTATTCCCATACATTCCGGGCGCTGGTGAATTAATGATTTTCTGTGGTGCCATGAGTGGTGCTGGATTGGCGTTCTTGTGGTTTAACACTCATCCAGCTCAAGTATTCATGGGTGATGTGGGTGCATTAGCGCTAGGTGGTGCATTGGGCACAGTAGCTGTGATTGTTCGCCAAGAAATCGTTCTTTTTGTTATGGGTGGAATTTTTGTTGCTGAGACTGTATCAGTCATGTTGCAAGTTGCTTGGTTCAAGTTCACCAAAAAAATGTATGGTGAAGGTCGTCGAATTTTTAAGATGGCACCTTTGCATCATCACTTTGAATTAAGTGGCTGGAAAGAAACTCAAGTTGTGGTGCGATTTTGGATTATCACAATTTTGTTGGTATTGATTGGTTTATCTAGCTTGAAGTTGCGATAGGAAATAAGAGTGATTCAGTTACAGCATCCATTTGGCAAAGAGCGTACTCAGAATTTGAGTATCTTGGTGCTTGGCTTGGGAGAGTCAGGTGCTGCCATGGCTCGTTGGTGTGTCACTCAGGGGGCAACAGTATCTGTCGCTGACACTCGATCTGAGAATCAGTTATCTGAGAATGCTAAAAAATATCAACAGCAAGTAAAAGACTTTGGTATTAAGAATGTTCATCTAGGCAGATTGCCATCAGATTTACTGAGTGGAGTTGATTTAATTGCTATTAGCCCAGGCTTATCGCCTATACAAGAGCCTGTTCAATCATTCTTGGCAAATGCTGCAGAAAAAGAAATACCAGTTTGGAGTGAGATCGAGTTTTTCGCTCAAGCTCTACAAGCATTAAAGAATGAGCAAAATTACGCTGGAAAAGTTATTGCAATTACAGGCACAAACGGAAAAACAACAACGACTGTTCTGACAGGATTGTTGTGCGAGCGAGCCGGTATGAGTGTTGCTGTTGCTGGAAATATTAGCCCTGCAGCTCTTGATAAGTTATTGGATATTGAACAATTGCCTAGCATCTGGGTCTTAGAGTTATCTAGCTTTCAGTTAGAGCATACATATAGCCTGAATGCTGATGCTGCAACGGTATTGAATGTTACCCAAGATCATCTTGACTGGCACGGTGATATGCAGAAATACATTGCTGCTAAGGCAAGAATATTTGGTGAAAACACTGTTGCTGTATTAAATCGTGATGACGAATCGGTTGCCGAGATGGCAAAAGATCTTAAGTCTCAGCGTATTGTTACTTTTGGTGTTGAAGCGCCGATTGAAGAAGATGCTTTTGGTATTTTGCATGACACGGCTGCGGGTGGTATTGACTGGCTAGTTTGGGCTGAGCCTGATCCTGAAGCGCTTGAACTAAAAAACAAACGTCGTCGTAAAAAAACAGATGTTGATGATGAGCCTTTGCGTTTGAAACGTTTAATGCCTGCAGATGCTTTGCGTATCAAAGGTCGTCATAACGCTAGCAATGCTTTGGCAGCAGTAGCAATGGCAAGTTCCATTGGTTTGCCAATGAGTCCTTTATTGCATGGCTTGCGCGAGTATGAGGGTGAAGCTCATCGAGTTCAGAGCGTATCAATTATTGATGGCGTGGAATATATCGACGATAGTAAAGGCACCAATGTTGGCGCTACATTGGCGGCATTAAATGGACTTGGTAATGCTGCTGAGCGCGCAAAAATTATTTTGATTGTGGGTGGTGAAGGCAAGGGGCAAGATTTTTCACCACTATCTGATGCCGTTGCCAGACATGCAAAAGCAGTTATTTTGATTGGTAGGGATGCTCCACTTATTAAACAGGTGTTGGCTAACACTGGTGTGTCATTAATTGATGCCAATACTCTAGAGGTGGCGGTTCAAGAGGCTAATAAATTAGCTGTATCAGGTGACATCATTTTGTTATCGCCAGCTTGTGCAAGCTTTGACATGTTTAAAGACTATGCGCATCGCGCACAAGTTTTTATTGATGCAATTAGTGAATTAGCAATCTTAAATGGACAGGTGAGCGCATGATTCAAATGTTCAAGCGATTTAGTTTAAGTAGCATTAGTGGTGTAAAGGGCGGCATCAAAGAAAGTTTTGAAGATTTTCGTTTTGGTCTTCGTGATGCAACCACTGTTGTGCGTCCAACTCGCTCGCGCATGATGGAATACGATCAACCATTGTTGTGGGCTGTTTTGTTGCTAGTCACCCTTGGTTTGGTGATGGTTTATTCAGCATCTATCGCTTTGCCGGATGGTCCTAAATATGCGAAATATAGCAGCAGCCACTTTTTAGTCCGTCATGCCTTATCGATTGCCATGGCATTTTGTATTGGCATCTTCGCCTTTAAAGTGCCATTGAAAGTGTGGGATCGTTTGGCTCCTGCCATGTTCGCACTGGCTTTTGTACTCCTCATATTTGTTCTGATTCCTGGTGTGGGTAAGGGGGTTAATGGCGCACGTCGTTGGATTCCATTGGGCATCACCAATTTTCAACCGTCAGAGTTGATGAAGTTATCCGTGGTGTTGTTTACCGCGTGGTATACGGTTCAAAGACAAGACTATCTACATCACCTATTAAAGGGCTTGGCACCAATGGGCGCAGCTGTGATTGCAGTTGGTGTCTTATTGTTGTTGCAACCAGATATGGGTGCTTTCATGGTGATTGCAGTGATTGCCATGGGCCTTTTGTTTTTGGGTGGTATCAGTGGCAAGTTATTTAGTGCTTTGATTGGTTTAGCAATTGGCAGTTTTGCGACCATCATTATTTTTTCTCCATTCCGAAGAGATCGAATCTTCGCGTATTTAGATCCTTGGAACGAATCATTTGCTGCAGGTAAAGCATACCAACTCACGCATTCACTCATGGCATTTGGCCGAGGTGAGTGGTTTGGTGTTGGTTTGGGCGGCAGTGTAGAAAAGCTTCACTATCTTCCTGAAGCGCATACAGACTTTATTTTGGCTGTGATTGGTGAAGAATTAGGTTTTGTAGGTGTCACAGTTGTTATTGCTATTTTCTATTGGATTGTCAGAAGAGCTTTCTTAATTGGTAGAACTGCATTGCAGTTAGATCGAAGTTTTGCTGGCTTAGTTGCAAAAGGCATAGCAATTTGGATTGGTTGGCAAGCATTTATCAACATGGGTGTGAACTTGGGACTATTGCCAACAAAAGGTTTGACATTGCCATTTGTTAGTTTTGGCGGATCTGGTTTGATGATGAATGCTGTAGCAATCGCCATTCTTCTGAAAATTGATTACGAGAACAGAATCTTGATGCGAGGTGGTAAGTTATGACCATTGCGCACACTCCAACTTTATTGGTAATGGCTGGCGGCACTGGAGGGCATATTTTCCCGGGGCTAGCCGTTGCTGAATATTTGCGTGAGCAAGGTTGGAATGTCTCTTGGTTAGGTAATCCACAAGGCATGGAATATCGCTTGGTACCACCAAAGGGATTCAAGTTTGAAGGCATACAGTTTGGTGGCTTAAGAGGCAAAGGGATTAAAACGATTGCTTTATTGCCATTTAATTTACTGCGCGCATTTTGGCAAAGTATTCAGGTGTTACGTCGTGTGCAACCAGATGTTGTTTTGGGTATGGGTGGTTATGTGACCTTCCCAGGTGGCATGATGAGTGCATTGCTAGGCAAGCCATTGGTTTTACATGAGCAAAATTCAATTGCAGGTTTGGCAAATAAAGTATTAGCCAAAGTAGCGGATAAAACTTTGTGCGCTTTTCCGAAGGCGCTGCCAGGTGCCACATGGGTTGGCAATCCACTGCGTGCGGGTATGGGAAAAATTGCTACACCTGCTAATCGATATGGCTCAAGAAATGGGAGCCTAAATATTTTGGTGGTGGGTGGAAGTTTGGGTGCTGCAGCGCTGAATGATGTTGTGCCACAAGCGCTAGCAAAAATTCCAGCAGAATCCAGACCTGTGGTGATTCATCAAGCTGGCGAAAAGCATGTTGAAGCATTACGTCAAAAGTATTTTGATTTGAACATTCAAGCAAGTGTTCAGCCATTTATTGATGACATGGTGTCTGCATATGCAGAAGCTGACTTAGTAATTTGCAGAGCTGGCGCGATGACTGTTGCTGAATTATCAGCTGTGGGCGTTGCCTCATACCTGGTGCCGTTTCCTTTTGCTGTTGATGATCACCAAACAGCAAATGCAAAGTTTTTATCTGATGTTGGGGCAGCAGTATTAATGCCCCAATCACAACTGACTGCTGATGTGCTAGCAAACTATTTACAAACTGTGACTCGTTCAGATTTGCAAAAAATGGCAGAAGCAGCTTTACATCAAGCAAAACCTCATGCAACAGAAGATGTTGCTGCGGTATGCAAACAGTTAACTAAGGAAGTTGCCCGTTAATGAAACACATTCTTCACCAAATTCATTTTGTAGGCATCGGTGGTGCTGGCATGAGTGGTATTGCTGAAGTGCTATTGAATCTTGGTTATAAGGTCAGCGGATCTGATATTGCAGAAAGTTCAACGACCAAGCGTTTGCGCGAATGTGGCGCAGAAATTCATATTGGACATGATGCTAAAAATGTCACTAGTGCAGAAGCTGTGGTTATTTCGACAGCTGTGACAGGTGATAACCCAGAGGTATTAGCAGCGCGTGCTGCACGTATTCCAATTGTGCCAAGAGCGGTGATGCTTGGTGAGTTAATGCGCTTAAAGCAGGGTATTGCTATTGCTGGTACTCATGGCAAAACCACCACCACAAGTTTGTTAGCGTCTGTGTTGGCAGAAGGCGGCCTAGATCCTACATTTGTGATTGGCGGCAAATTAAATTCTGCTGGTGCAAATGCGCGATTGGGCACGGGTGATTTCATTGTTGCTGAAGCCGATGAGTCTGACGCTTCATTTTTAAACTTATTACCAGTGATTGAAGTGATCACCAATATCGATGCTGATCACATGGACACATATCAGCACGATATGTCTAAGTTAAAGCAGGCTTTCGTGCAATTTACTCAGCGGATGCCATTCTATGGTGTGGCAGTACTTTGCGTTGATGATCAAAATGTCAGAGACATTCTCCCGTTTGTGTCTCAGCCAATCCTTCGTTATGGGTTATCTGAAGATGCTGATGTTAGAGCCATTGAGGTTCAAGCAGATGGCTCTCAAATGCATTTTGTCGCTTTGCGCCACACCGTGCGTCGCCATGGCGAAAAACCAGGGCCATTAAAAGTAACTTTAAATTTGCCTGGTTTACATAATGTGCGTAATGCATTGGCAGCAATTGCAATTGCAACGGAGCTAGGTGTATCTGACGATGCAATCATTAAGGCGCTGAAAGAATTCCGTGGTGTGGGTCGTCGGTTCCAAAAATATGGTGAAGTGACATTGCCGCAGGGTGGCACTTGTACAGTGATTGATGATTATGGCCATCATCCAGTTGAAATGGCAGCAACTTTGGCAGCAACTAGAGGTGCTTTCCCAGGGCGTCGTCTACTGTTAGCATTCCAGCCACATCGTTTTACTAGAACACGAGATTGCTTTGGTGATTTTGTCAAAGTTCTTCAAGGTGTTGATGCGTTGGCTTTAACAGAGGTATATCCGGCTGGTGAGGCTCGCATTCCTGGTGCTGATGGCGAAAGCTTAATTAAAGCCCTCGGAAAAGCCAAAGATGCAAATCGTTTGTTGGATGTCAACGCTACCCAATTTACAAAAGATGTGAACGACTTGCCAAGTTTAGTTATGAGCATGGCGCGTGATGGTGACGTTGTGATCACTATGGGGGCTGGTTCAATTTCTGCTGTGCCAGGTAAGTTGGCAGGAGGTACGCATGCTTAATGCAATGACGCCATGGAGTGAGTTGGTACAAAAAGATTTAGCTCAAGTGAATGTTGCAAGTCTTGGCAAAGTAGGAGTTTTACTTGGTGGTAAATCGGGTGAGCGAGAAATTTCTTTGATGTCGGGTAAAGGTGTTTTTGAGGCACTTTTATCTAAGGGTGTTAATGCTCATACTTTTGACCCGGCAGAGCAATCTATTTCAGATTTAGCTCAGCAGCAATTTGACCGTGTATTTATTGCTCTTCATGGTCGCTATGGTGAAGATGGGACCATGCAAGGTTTATTGGAGCAGATGAAGTTGCCTTATACAGGCAGTGGCGTATTGGCTTCTGCATTAGCAATAGACAAACAAGCAACTAAGCGTTTGTGGTCTAGCTTTAATTTGGCGACACCTAAATTTGCGATGCTAAATGCCAACAGTGATTGGAATCAGATTGCAAAAGATTTGGGTTTGCCAATCATTGTTAAGCCAGCCAGAGAAGGTTCATCGCTTGGCTTGAGTAAGGTGACAAATGTTGCGGATTTACCAAAAGCCTATGAAATGGCAGCGAAGCTCGATAGAGATGTCATGGCTGAGCAATGCATCATTGGTGAAGAGTTAACTTGCCCAATCGTTGGTGATGGCGCCAATGCGCAACCATTGCCAGTAATCAGAATTGTTGCCCCAGATTCTAATTACGATTATCACAATAAATATTTCTCTGATGACACAAGATATCTTTGCCCAACTGGCTTAGATGTGTCTGTAGAGAAAAAGGTGCAAGACTTGGCATTAAGTGCTTATCGTGCATTGGGTTGCAAAGGGTGGGGTCGTGCAGATGTGATGATTGATAACCAAACCGGCCAACCTTATTTGTTAGAAATGAATACGGCGCCTGGTATGACTGGTCATTCATTGGTGCCAATGGCTGCAAGAGCTGCAGGTGTTGAGTACGCTGACTTAGTCTTGTGGTTATTAAGCAAGGCAGGTGTGAATTCATGAAATTCTTGCGTGCCGCCTTCTCTTTGATTGCCTCTATATCGGCTACCGTGTTTGGTCCGATTTGGAGCCATCCAAGGACATTGCGCGCGATTTCAAATGTTTTGTTGTTGATTGCACTTTTATCAACTTGTGCATGGTTACTTTTCTGGTTGGGGCAAAAACCAGTATTTACTCTAAATCATCTCACTGTTGAATCTTTAGATGGCCGTGAATTGAAGCATGTCAATTTGCCAACGATCAAAGCAAGAGCTGTTGACCAAGTACGCGGCAACTTCTTTACAGTTCGCTTGGATCAAGCGCGTCAAGCATTTGAAAGTATGCCTTGGGTAAGAAGAGCCAGTGTACGTCGCGAATGGCCTAACGGAATTGTGGTGGCAATCGAGGAGCACCAACCTTTGGCAGTTTGGGGTGGCAGCGATACACCTAAATTAATGAATACCTATGGCGAAGTCTTTGTTGCCAATATGGCTGAGGCTGAAGATGGTGCTTCATTGTTGAGATTCAGTGGTCCTGAGGGTAGCAATCAAGAGGTATTCAAAAAAGTACAAAAAATAAATACTTGGTTTGAGCCATGGAACGTCAAAGTTCAAGGCCTTGATTTGTCATCTCGATATGCCTGGAAGGTAAAACTGAGTAATGGATTATTAATTGAGTTGGGTCGCGAATTAGATGAGCGTGACTCGAAGCAAATTCAATTAAGTGTTGAACGTTTATTAAAGAGTTGGCCGCAAGTAGAAGAGAAGTGGGGTCAGCGTATTGACTCAATTGATCTTCGTTATGCCAATGGCTATGCAATACATATAGGAAAAAAACTGTGAGCGTGATTAGTAAAGACACCAAAGACTTAATTGTTGGTTTGGATATTGGCACATCCAAGGTAGTTGCTTTGGTTGCTGAGTTAAATCCTGATGGCCAATTTAATGTTGTAGGTCTTGGTCAAGTGGCATCAAAGGGCCTGAAAAAAGGCGTTGTGGTCAATATTGAAGCCACTGTTCAGTCAATTCAGAAAGCACTTGAAGAAGCTGAAGTGATGGCTGATCGCCGTATTGCACAAGTCTTTACTGGTATTGCAGGTAATCATATTCATAGCTTTAACTCAACAGGCATGGTGGCAATTAGAGATAAAGAAGTTTCGCCAACTGATGTAGAGCGTGTGATTGAGACTGCAAAAGCAATCAACATTCCAACTGATCAGCAGATCATTCACATTCTTACCCAAGAATTCATCATTGATGGACAAGAAGATGTGCGCGAACCCATTGGTATGAGCGGTATTCGTCTCGAGGTAAAAGTACACATTGTTACTGGTGCTGTAAGTGCAGCACAAAACATTGTGAAGTGTGTGCGTCGTTGCGGGTTGGAAGTTAACGACTTAATTTTGCAACCTTTGGCTTCGAGCGTGGCTGTATTAACTGAAGATGAAAAAGAATTAGGTGTTGTATTGGTTGATATTGGTGGCGGTACAACTGACATCGCTATCTTCAGTCAGGGTGCGATTCGTCACACAGCTGTAATTCCTATTGCGGGTGATCAAATTACTAATGACATTGCAATGGCTTTACGTACGCCAACCATTGAAGCAGAAGACTTAAAGATTCATTTTGGTATTGCTCGCCAAAGCATGGCAAACCCAAATGAAAGTATTGAGGTGCCAGGAGTTAGCGATCGTGAAGCGCGCTCAATGTCACGTCAGGCATTGGCAGCGGTAATTGAGCCACGTGTTGAAGAGTTACTGAGCTTGGTGCGTCAAGTGGTTCGTGATTCAGGCATGGAAGATTTAGTTTCTTCTGGAATCGTGTTAACCGGCGGTACTGCATTAATGCCAGGTGTTGTTGAGTTGGCAGAAGAGGTTTTTGCTAAACCAGCTCGCGTAGGTGTACCTGAGTACAAAGGTCATTTAAGTGAAATTTTAAGAAGCCCTCGTTATTCAACAGGTCTAGGTTTATTAATGGAAGGTCGCGTGCAGTTGGTACGTGGTCGTCGAGTTGCTCAATCAGGAACGTGGCAAAACATCGTGTCGCGTATGCGTGAGTGGTTCATGGGTAATTTTTAGTATCAGAAATTAAGTATTGCAGTTTTTATTTTGTCGTCGTCAACCGTAGTTATAAGGAGGTAGTATGGAATTTGAAATGTTAGATACAGAACCGGCGGGTAAGACCATTATTAAAGTGGTCGGCGTGGGCGGTGCAGGCGGTAACGCTGTGCAGCACATGATTCGTCGTGGTGTGCAAGGTGTTGAGTTCATTTGCATGAACACAGATGCAGGTGCACTTCAACGTTCTAAAGCAGGTCTTAATATCCAGTTGGGCGCCACGGGTCTTGGTGCTGGTGCTAAACCGGAAGTAGGTGCATCTTCAGCCGTAGAAGCCAAGGCTCGTATTGCTGATGCTCTACAAGGCGCTCACATGGTATTTATCACTGCAGGTATGGGTGGTGGTACTGGTACAGGTGCTGGCCCAATCGTTGCTCAAGTCGCTAAAGAAATGGGTATCTTGACTGTTGGTGTGATTAGCAAGCCATTTGACTTTGAAGGTGCTAAGCGCGCCAAAGTTGCTGAGGCAGGTGCTCATGAGTTGGAAAACTATGTAGATTCATTGATTGTTGTTCTCAATGAAAAACTATTTGAAGTAATGGGCGAAGATGCTGAGATGGATAAAGCATTTGGTTGCGCTGATGATGTATTGCACAACGCGGTTGCTGGCATTGCCGAAATCATCAATGAGCAAGGTTTGATCAACGTTGACTTTGAAGACGTGAAAACAGTGATGAGTGAGCAAGGTAAAGCGATGATGGGTACAGCAACTGTATCTGGTATGGATCGTGCTCGTTTAGCTGCCGAAGCTGCTGTTGCATCACCATTGTTAGAAGGTGTTGATCTATCAGGTGCTCGCGGTGTGTTGGTAAACATTACTGCAAGTCGTTCTCTCAAGTTGTCAGAAACTCGTGAGGTAATGGGTGCTATCCGCGGCTACGCTGCTGATGATGCTACTGTTATTTTTGGTACTGTTTATGACGAAAGCTTGGGTGATGCATTGCGTGTAACAGTAGTTGCTACTGGTTTAAATGGTGGTAAGCGTAAAGAAAAGCAACCAGAAGTAATTTGGCGTAATACACAAGCAACAGGTACTTATGATGCAGCGCCAACGATGGCTGACTTGAGTTCATTTGCTCCGCAAAGTGCTACGGCTTCAATGGCAATGGCTAATACTGCGGCAGCTCCGGCTCCAGCAATGCCAGCAAGCTCTGCTTCTGATTATGCTAAGTATGATGTGCCTAAGGTTTTTCGCAGCAATCGTGAATCAGCTGAACCACGTTTGGGTGCGAATAGCTCACCAGAGGCACAAGCAATGATGGATAAGGGTGCCGATTACTACGATATTCCAGCATTTTTGCGCAAGCAAGCTGACTAAGAATACATAGTAATTTAGAAAATCTATATAAAACAAAGGCATACAGATGCCGATGGTAACGCGCCTCCTGCGAAATGACGACGCATGCGATACCATCGGTATTCTGGCAAATATAAATGCCAATAATTGCTATTAATAAATAGCCTTAATTTTTGATGGAGACAAAAAATGATTACTGTGGGACAACAATTACCTAATGCAACAATTCATGAGTTTTTAGAGGTTGCTACTGAGGGATGCTCTGTAGGACCTAATGCTTTTGAAGTAAGCAAATTAACAGCAGGTAAAAAGATTGTAATTTTTGGTTTACCTGGCGCATTTACGCCAACATGCTCTGCACAACATGTGCCTGGTTATGTCGCTCAGTATGATGCGATTAAAGCAAAAGGCGTTGATGAAATTTGGTGTTTGTCTGTGAATGACGCTTTTGTGATGGGCGCTTGGGGTAAAGATCAAAAGGTGAACGGCAAAGTACGTATGATGGCTGATGGATCGGGTGAGCTCACGAAAAAGTTGGGTTTGGAATTAGATTTAACAGCTCGTGGTCTAGGTATTCGTTCACAACGTTATTTGATGATTGTTGATAACGGTGTGGTTAAACATTTAGCTGTTGAAGGACCTGGTAAATTTGAAGTGAGTGATGCAGCCTCTGCATTAAAGGCACTCTAATTAAGATAAAAAATGATGTTAAATCAACGCACCATTGCGGCTCCTGTTAAAACTGTAGGCATAGGTTTGCATACAGGCCGTAAGGTGACGTTGAAATTAAGCCCGGCTCCTATCAATACAGGAATTATTTTTCATCGAGTTGATATACCTAATTCATTAGGTATCAAGGCTGAAGCTCATGCTGTGACTGATACGCGCTTAGCAACTGTTTTGCAAAACGGTGATACCAGAGTATCAACTGTTGAGCATTTGCTTTCAGGTTGTGCGGGTCTTGGCATTGATAACCTCATTATCGAGTTGGATTGTGAAGAAGTGCCTATCATGGATGGTAGTGCGGCTTCATTTTTGTTTTTGATTGAGTCCGCTGGTTTACAAGAACAAGATGCTCCGCGCCAATTTATAGTGATTAAAAAGCCAATCGAAGTCAGGGATGCCGGCAAATTGGCAAGATTAGAGCCATTCAATGGATATAAGTTGGATTTCACAATCGACTTTAAGCATCCTGCGGTCGATAAGACTGGGCAAAGGCATGTCATTGACTTTGCTGATAGTACATACGCCAGAGAGATTGGTCGTGCTAGAACTTTTGGCTTTGCCCACGAAGTGGAGGCTTTGCGAGAGATGGGGTTGGCTCGTGGCGGTAGTTTAGATAATGCGATTGTTTTAGATGAGCACCGTATCTTAAATAACGAAGAACTACGTTATGACGATGAGTTTGTGCGGCACAAGATTTTGGATGCTATTGGGGACTTGTATTTGGCTGGCCATCCAATTGTGGGTGCTTATGTGGCTGAAAAATCTGGTCATGCTATGAACAATGCTCTATTGCGAGCCATGTTCGCCGACCCAAGTTCTTACGAGATTTGCACTTTTAGCGAAGTGAATGCGCCCAAAGCCTATATACAGGCAGGTAGACCTCTTTTCGCCTAGATTAGGCTTAAGAAGTTTTATTAACTTCTTTTAAATTTATTTAAAAACACCTTTAAATAGTTTTAAATTCATCTTCTACGTTTAAGAAGATTTTTCACTGCTGCCTTGAGTGGCGACTCTCCATCAAGTTGATCAAGTAGACCCGCCCATGATTTTTGAGCAGTTTCGGTAAAAATAGGGGGTTTATTGGAGTGATTGGGGTAATTGGGGGAATCTGTCGTGAGCTCTTTGGGGGACTGTTTGATGCTTAAAAACTGTACTGCCCAACCCTGTTCTTGAAGATTTAATAGGATTGAAGGTAATTTTTGCTGCAATCTGGTGGCTACTGCAGAGTGGTTGGTGTAGATTTTTAACTCTCCACTGCTTTCGGAAAAAACACCAACTTTAACTAGGTCAGCGGCCTTCTCGAGCCCATTTTTATTGAGGCTGAGCCTTAAAGCCTGCTGCAAAAGAAGGTTATTTTCAGCTTTTTGAAGAATTTCCCCTAGAGGGCTATTTTCTTCAATGCAATCTAATGCCTCACGAGCATTCGCAGAACCCCTTCCGGGTGCTAAACTTTGAGGCTTAAATTTCCTCGCAAAAGTCATGGTTACTGGTCTTCTTAAGAAAATATTTGGCAGCCGAAATGATCGGCTCTTAAAACAATATAAGCGCATTGTCGCTCAGATTAATAGTCTAGAGCAGGGTATGACCTTGCTTGACGATGCTGCATTGCAAGCTAAAACAAGTGAATTTAAGTCTAAATTAGCTGCAGGCCAGACTTTGGATGATATTTTGCCAGAGGTATTTGCTGTAGTTCGTGAGGCGAGCAAGCGTGTGATGGGTATGCGTCACTTTGATGTTCAAATGATTGGTGGTATCGCTCTACACCAAGGCAAGATTGCTGAAATGCGAACAGGTGAGGGTAAAACTCTTACTGCTACATTGCCGGTTTATTTAAATGCACTATCCGGTCGTGGTGTGCATGTTGTAACAGTTAACGATTATTTGGCGCAGCGAGATGCTGAATGGATGGCGAAGTTGTATAACTTCCTTGGTTTAACTGTTGGTATTAATTTGTCTCAAATGGATCATGAAGCAAAACAAAAAGCTTATGGTTCAGATATTACTTACGGTACCAATAACGAGTTTGGTTTTGATTACCTGCGTGACAACATGGTTCAGGACTTGGACCAGCGTGTGCAGCGTGGTTTAGCTTATGCCATTGTGGACGAAGTTGACTCAATCTTGATCGATGAGGCTCGTACGCCATTAATCATCTCTGGCCAAGCCGAAGACCACACTGATGTGTATGTCACCATGAATGCGTTGCCGCAGTATCTGACGCGTCAAATTGGTGAAGAGAAAGCTGATGGTACAGGCATCGTTACCCCAGGTGATTACATTGTCGATGAAAAGAGTCATCAAGTATTTTTGACGGAAACTGGTCATGAGAAAGCTGAGCAAGCCTTAACCAAGTTGGGCTTGATCAAAGAGGGTGAATCACTCTACGCACCTCAAAATATTACTTTGATGCACCATGTGTATGCCGCTTTACGCGCCCATACATTATTTAATAAAGATCAGCATTACGTCGTACAGAATGGTGAAGTCATCATCGTTGACGAATTCACGGGTCGTTTGATGCAGGGGCGTCGTTGGTCTGATGGTTTGCATCAAGCGGTGGAAGCTAAAGAAGGTGTGGCAATCCAGCATGAGAACCGCACATTAGCGACGATTACGTTCCAGAACTACTTCCGCATGTACGGCAAGTTAGCTGGTATGACTGGTACTGCAGATACTGAAGCATATGAATTCCAAGAAATCTATGGTCTTGAGACTGTCATTGTTCCTCCTAATCGCATCAACGCACGTATTGATAAGCAGGATCAAATCTATCGCTCATCGATGGAGCGTTACAACGCAGTTATTAAAGATATTCAAGATTGCTATGACCGCGGACAGCCTGTATTGGTTGGTACAACATCGATTGAAAATTCAGAGTTAATTTCATCTTTGTTAGATAAGGCACAATTGCCACATCAAGTGCTCAATGCCAAACAGCACGCGCGCGAAGCTGAGATCATTGCTCAGGCTGGGCGACCAAAGATGATCACGATTGCTACGAATATGGCAGGTCGTGGTACTGACATTGTTTTGGGTGGCAACGTTGAAAAGCAAGCAGCATTAATTGAAGCTGATGCTGCGATTGCTGAAGCAGATAAAAAGTTACGTATTCAAAAGTTGCACGATGAATGGCAAGGTCTACATGATCATGTGGTGTCTGCAGGTGGTTTGCACATCATTGGTACAGAGCGCCATGAGAGTCGTCGCGTTGACAATCAATTAAGAGGTCGCTCTGGTCGTCAGGGCGACCCAGGTTCATCAAGATTTTATTTGTCATTAGATGATGCGTTATTGCGTATCTTTGCAGGTGAAAGATTAAAAGCAATCATGGATCGCTTGCGCATGCCTGAAGGAGAGCCCATTGAAGCGGGCATGGTCACTCGTTCAATTGAATCGGCGCAACGCAAAGTAGAGGCACGTAACTTTGATATTCGTAAGCAATTATTGCAATACGATGATGTGGCCAATGATCAACGTAAAGAAGTTTATAGGCTGCGTAACGAGGTTCTTGAGTCTAGAGATGTTGGTGAGTTGATTGCTAATTTACGTGAGTCATATTTCACTGACTTATTCCATGAGTACATTCCTCAGGGATCAGTTGTTGAGCAGTGGGATGTTGCTGGCTTAACTCAGGTACTAACCAGTGAATGGGGGGTGAGTGTTGATTTACAGTCTGCAATAGATGCAGCCGAATCTATTGAAACTGATGAGTTATTAGTTAAGGTATTAGAAGCAGCGAAAAATGCCTATGACAGCAAAGTTGCAATGGTCGGCAGAGAATCTTTTGCTAATTTTGAGCGTTCTGTAACTTTATATAGTTTGGATACTCATTGGAGAGAACATTTAGCGGCTTTGGATCATTTACGTCAGGGTATTCACTTGCGTGGATATGCTCAAAAAGATCCTAAGCAAGAGTATCGTCGTGAGGCATTTGAGTTATTTGCACGTTTATTAGATAGCGTCAAAGTAGATGTGACACGTACTATTATGGTTGTAAAGATTCAAACAGCTGCCGAGTTAGAGCAAGCCTCAGAATCTATCCAAGAAGATTTGGCTGATGTAAAAGGTGTTCAGTATCAACATGCTGACGCTAATTCTGCTGAAACAAATGAATCTCAAGAGTCAGCTCAACAAACAGCAGCGCAACAACCTATGCAGTCTGGTCCAAAGGTGGGGCGTAATGACCCATGTCCTTGTGGTAGTGGCAAGAAATACAAGCAATGCCACGGTAAACTACAATAACCAATAAAATCAACAAGTTACGCTGGTTGCACAACATAAAAACTTGTTTTACAATTGTTTCACAATGGTAAAAATAGCTAGGATGTTGTGCAAAAGTTTGGCAAAAACAATCTAGACCCAGTTATTGAGCACGAAGAGTACTTAGAAGACGGCAAAGTCTTTCTGTACTCTCGCAGCGGCATCTTCTACGCTCGCGTGTACAAAGGTGAAGGCACTCGCAAGTACATCCACCGTTCCCTTAAAACTCGTAATCTTGTTGATGCCCGCAAAAAGGCAGTCAAGTTCTACTACGAGATTGAATTTCGTAAAGAAGAAGCTCTGCCATTGCAGCAAAAGAGCTTCAAAGACGTGATAGATGAATATGTCAAGCTGCGCCAGTTGCAACATGAGCGTGGCACTACAGTCACTATCAACAATTCATCAAAGCAAGAAACCAGCATTTACATGCTGCGTCAAATCAAGCGTGTCAGTAAATTTTGGATTGAATACTGCGGCAAGAAGGCAGTAGACAAAGTTGACAACGCTGTATTGCAAGACTATGTGCCTTGGCGCAAAGACTACTATCACAATAAGCCAGAGTCTGAATGGCCTAAAAATGCCCGTCCAAATCCAAAAGATAAAACGCTGGAATGGGAAGTTATCTTAGCCAAAACTGTTTTAAAATTTGCACACGAACGTGGCTACAGAGGCAAGACAGCTTTACCTGACTGGCGTTTCAAGTCAAAAGGTCATATTGTTCGCCCGCCTGTCGCAGAAAATGACTTAGCTCAGCTTTTGCTTTATATGAAGGGGTGGATTAAATCTACAGACAAAGATCCTCTCGATGCATATAAAAAAATACTCGCTGAGAAAAAAATCAGCGATAGACAATACAACAGGGTGCTCCTAAGAAATTACGTAATGATTTTGGCGCATAGCGGTATAAGAGTGGGAGAGGCAAATAATTTACTTGATAGTGATGTAATTGAATTCCGAGATCAAAAAGGTCGGAAAAATTACATGTTCAATGTCAAAGGAAAGACAGGTAGCAGAACAGTTGTGCCATTAGCCAATGTCGTCCCCTATGTAGAAATGGTTAGAAGTGGGAACGTCTTGAATGCACAGATCGCACACATGTACGTTGTACGTGGTAAGCGAAAAGTGCAGAACAAGGGCGATTGGTTTTTTAGGATGGCTGATGGCAACAAGATAATCTCATTGATTGACATGTTCCAAGAGTTAATGCGGCGCATTGGCAAAGAAAAAAACCGCGAAGGTCAGAAGTTCACTTTGTACAGCCTACGCCACCAGTATGCTGTGCGAATGATTAAGAAAGGCGTACCTATTTGGGATATAGCTAAGAACATGGGTACAAGTGTTCAAAACATTGAGTGGTACTACGGCAAGAGTGCAACACCTGCCACCCTAGCCACATCGCTCGGTGGGTGATGTCAAATTATTTGACGTTTAAGACTCTAGCTTAGGCCACGCCTTCAAGACTCTTTTTTTCAGCACTTTCCAATCGTAATTAGGTGTTATGACCTTTTGTATTGATGGGAAGGTGCCTCTTACTGCGTTCTCGCAAATATATTGAGCATTAGCTAAAGCTCTACTAGCAATGATGTTGAGAATGTCAATATCACTCTGTGTAAATGACTTACCACGCTTTTTATTGGCTAGATCCAAGTCCAAATATCTTTTGCTTAGCCCAGCTTTCAGTGCAAGCTCCCAAAGCGGCTCGTCAGGATAGTGAGATTTGCAATGCAATAGGTGTAGCTTCTTACGAAGGGCATTCAGATTAATTCGCTTTCCACTAAATTTTGCTGGCGATGTGGTTTCCTTATTGATGCTTTTATCGCGATGCTCAAAAAGTAGCTCTTTGATGCTTTTGATAATCTCATTGTCGGGAGCATATAGAGGGATTTGTACATATAGGCTATCAGGAAACATAAATGGGTTCTCTTCAATAGCCAGTGAATGCGAAGTAATTCTTGGCGGTCGTTGCCGAGTCTTTGATCTGTCCTTTACATACTTACTCAACAGTTTTACATGCAGATGGTTGGCTTCATTCAGGAGGTTTGCTGCGTGACTACCACCAACCAGCCATTTCTGATATGGCATGTTGATGTTTCCATATTCTCTATACGTCTCCCTAACTTTATTAAGCTCTAAACGAATTGTCTTGAGGTAAGGCAAATCAAATCTATGTGGAGTGGTGGGTGCATATTTGCGCCGCTTTAGTGCTTGGTAGTTTTGATCAAAAAACTTGAACGTTGTGTCAACTAGTGCCTCACCTGTAATTCCTTGATCTTCTACTTGCTCAGCCAGCATGTAGGTAGGACTCAGTCGCATGAACTCAATCCGCAGCTGCTCTAGAGATAGGGTGGATGTGATGTTGCTTTTCATAACTTAACAAATAGTACAACATAAAAGCCACTAATTGTTAAGAAAATTTAGGCGTGGCCCAATCACTCCTACAGCAAATTCGCTGTTTTTTTGGAGATACAAAATGGAACACGTAAACGTAAATTTGGAAAACACACCAGAGGCTGTTGACATGGATACAGGCAAGCCTGCTGTTCCAGTAGTCAGTACCTTCAGCAGCATCTTTGAGATCAAAGAGCCTGCGCTTGAGAAGCGTCCAAGCATGGCTACTAAGATCGCAAAAAAGGTTGAAGGCTTTATTGAACGTGCAGCAAGTTTGATCGCGAAGTATCAAATTGTTGAAAAAGAACATATGAAGCGCGGTCACAAGGCTTTGTATGAGTTCTTGGCCAACACGTATGATTTTGCGTTGGATGTTTTTAATTCGCCGCATAAAACAGAAATTATTGATGCTATGCGTTGGCGTATCAAAAACGAAACTGGCAAGATGCCTTCAGCAACGCCTGAGATGTCAGTGATCGTTAAGTACGTTGCAGATGACGCTGATCGTCAAACTGTTCACAACTACAGCCGCGCTCTTCGTGTAGCTTTTGAAGAGGATGTTCCAGTAACCTCACTTGTTAAGTACATTGAGGACGCTGGTGGTATCACAAAAATTACATCAAGCAAGGCTGATAAAGCGAAAAGCAAACAAAACCAAGAAACAATTGCTGAACGTGCTGAGCTGTTGCGTCGCTTGTATGTTGCTCGTGGTGCTTTGGCTACTAGCCCTGCATTCATTTTTAATGAGCCTATCTTGCAATGGTCTATCAAAACAGCTAAGAGCAAAAAACAAGATGAAAAAGAGTCTTCAAAAGAAACTGGTGACTTTGTGATTATGTTGGCAGTTTTGGATGAAAAGACCCAAATGTATCGTGCTGTTGAGGGTAATGATTTTGGAGCTACTTTTGAGATGGGCATGTTCCGCCACATGGCCGCTCGCATCACAACAGATGTCGTGAAGATGAAGAAAAAGGTTCAGGACATTGAACGTGCTGCATGGGGTGAGTCTTTGGAAGATCGTCGTGAGCGTTTGCTGAAGATGGAAGAAGAGGAAGCCGAAAAGCGTCAAAAGCAACATGACGAAAATTTGGAAAAGATGCGTAACCATCCAAAAGAAGCTGAAAAGTCTTCAGAGCCAGCGTAGTCTAGTTGTTGCACACTCAAAGCCCACCATACTTAGGTGGGCTTTTTTTTGTCAAATAATTTGACGTTATTTAGACTAATTCAACTGCGTTACGCAGGACGCTTGGGCTGTAGTCAATGTAACGCTGAGTGGTGCTCATGTTCTTATGACCAGCAAGAGCCATCATTACACGCACACTAACACCTTGAGCAGAAAGAGCTGATAGGTAGTTTCTTCTGCCGCTATGGCTGCTGCATCCATCTAATCCCGCGTTCTTATATATGCCATTAACAACGTGTGTAAGAGTGTTAGCAGTGAATCCTGCACTACGCTGAGTGCTAAACAATGGCTTCTTAGGGTCGGGAATACGAATAGATTGAACATATGAAGCTAGTTCCGCCTGCATACGCTTGTTTAAAAGTACAGTACGGCTTGAATTGCCTTTTGTTTGGGCTGCGCTAAGCGTGAATTCTGTGCGTACTGTTCCATCGCTTGCAAGTACGTCACCTACAAGTAGTGCAGCGCATTCTCCGATGCGAAGTCCCGCAAGATGGGTAAGTAGGATGATTGCGCGATTTCGCTTTGCACTTTTTGTTTTGGAAACGAAATCCAGTAGTTTTTGCAACT
>JALQYK010000054.1 GCA_023254115.1 Polynucleobacter sp. | reverse complement strand
CAATTGTAATAGGATATCCAAATAGACCTTGATAGTTTGCGGCAATAGTTATTGCATTACCAACCGCAATATAAGTTGGCATTGGTGCCGGGTCTGCGGCTACTGATACATTTCCAAATGTTAAATTTCCAGATCCATCTGTGATAATAGCTTGACCGCTTGAACCACCTGATATTATAACATTGGCAATTGCGCCTAAATTGCTTATACCTGTGACAGACAGATTTGTTCCGGTAATGTTACCAGTACCAGCATCGAGTGTAATTGAGCCGGTTGTAATGCCGTTCTTAACTACGAAATTTTTTGTAAATCCAGTTATCGCCACAGTTCCATATTCCCTGTTGTATTAAATTGTAAGATGAATTTTATTTCATATTTTAAGTTTTCAAGTATGTTGTTAATAAGTTAACTGTTGCAGTGCCACCTGAACTAGTTGCATAAACTGCAACATTACCTGATACACCATTGATATTACTACTAATATCAATGATATCCGCGGATGTATTAGAACACACTGATCCATAAATTGTTATGTAACTATTTGTTCGGGAATGAGACGCGACCACAAGCGAGAAGGTGAAAAATAGCTCAGACCGCCTCTCAGCAACGCGCTGGGTTAAGGCGAGCGGCGACTTGTTGACGCTCAGAGATCGGGACTTTGGAGGTGATTTTTCTGGGGCTCTTTTGTCATAATGGGTTGGTTGATGTGGGGAATGAGATTGGTCTCATTCTCCTTGAACTTGGCAGTGGTCTGGCCATCACCCCGAGCAAGTGAAGTGGCAGAAGGCAATCAGACAGCAAAAATTAGTATGACAAAAATAAGTATCCAGAGAAAAAATTATAATGACAAATGTAATATTTATACATGCTGGAGTTAATTGCAAAAAGGGCAAGCTAACAGAAGTTTGCTAAAAGGGCAAGCTAACAGAAGTCAGAACTTTTACCCTGATTATTCCAACATTGTGGATGTATCTGATACCCAATTCTCTTTCTGGTTCACCAATTTCATAATCCTGTTCACTCATACCCCATACATTGAACCATTGATGAATTATTTGGCGCTGTTCGTCAAAGTTTGATACAGTGTAATCATGGTCCCTGTAAAGTACATCTATGATTCTCTCATTGTCAATATGTTGAATAAAATGATCACGAATGGTCACATCAAACGTCCATATCCCTCTATTACTGCGCCTCAATTTATTCCAAACGGCTTCATTATCACAAAACCGAATTGATATTTCTGAATGTATACTCAACCAACAAACCACACGGTCATCAAACCAAACCAAATGTCTGTAAGGCAACAATCTGCCGTGGAACACCCAAAATAGTCTTTGTATTGTCCCACCCACTTCCCCTTGAAACACCTTCCATTTAGACCCTGCTTTAATCTCAAGTATTGTCTTCCAAGTAGGAAAATAACAACGATCAACCAAAGGATTGATTTGTTCCAGTTCTTCAAATTCATGGGGGCTGTATTGTCTATGGGCAATCCTATGCCATATACTTTCAGATGTTAGCTTGTTTTTGTTGATAATTTCATTCCACTCACGACATGTCTTTGAAATCGATGATACATTTTCAAATGAAGCTGCAAATTCAAGAATATTTATCAATACGCATGAATCAGCAAAGCACATCTGCCTAAATACTGTCATTCTTGACACAGTGATGCCCCCCTGCAATGTTTCGCTCTCCTTTTGTAAAGCCTTTTTGCATTCCCCCAACACTTTGAATCGTGATTTCAATTCAATAATTTCCTTAACTAGTAGCTTTACAGCTTTGCGGTCCCTCTGACGTCGATCAGTTTTCATGGGAAGGGAACGAATGAATCGCTGAATGTTTATCAGTGCTTTCCATCCATGGTCAGTGAGAGCAATTTTCGCCAAATTGTTGTCATGAGCATGGTTAGGAAGTGTGGTGACATCACCGTGTGCCCTTTTTTGAGGTAGATGTCTTATATCTGGCTGATTTTGTCTCTTGTCAAGATCGTCAAAATTCATCTTGTATTATGCGATGTGGTGTGCTTGATGGCTGTTATGAGAAGTGATCACCATTGCCGCATGTGCAGTTGACAGGAGTGGCCAAAAAGTGCAGCATGTGCAGTTGACCAATTGTATATGGAGGTCAGGAAATAACGCAAGAAAAGGACTTATGCATTGCTGCCGTCGCAGTTGTTGCCCCCGTCGAAGTTGCTACCATTTCATTCAATTACATGGTCTTAAGAACCAGTATATGGTAGTTGTTATCAATTATGGTCTGGTTTGATGGTGACTTGAACTTTGCGAAGTGGTCTTGCCATCACCCCATGAAATAGAGAACATGCCCTCTTGATTCACATCAAAATCAATCCGACATCGATAAAATTACCATGACAAAAGTAATAACGCGAGAAAAGATTATTGCACAGAAGTAATATTTATATATGCCATCGACTTCCTCACCCCTTCTCAACTTGAAGATTCAAGAGTAATGTTCATAAGAATGTTCATAAAACATCGATTTGGCAGTGAAAATGAATTTGTTCATAAGGATTTTATGAATACACCTGTTTCCAAGTTCGGTTCTTCGTGTGTAGTAAGTGATAAATTTATTGAGAAAGTAGCGAAAATGGGTGTAATGGATGCTGCTTGTGCTATTACCGAAGTCAAAGATAATAAAGCCGCCAAAAAAAC
>JALQYK010000051.1 GCA_023254115.1 Polynucleobacter sp. | reverse complement strand
AGGCGTACCGTTAGGGGCCAAAAGTATGGACAAGCGATTGCCCTTTCTGCTGCCATACTCTAGGCAAAAACCTGTCTGGCTCGTACACCATCCACCACGTTCGCCCACCCCTTGAGCAGCTTTAAGAACGTCCGGATAATCCGACAAATGCTACTGTACCATAGAGTGTAGCCACCCAACGCCACCCTCTGTTTGAATGTGCTGTCTCGGAAGGAAATATTATATTTATATTTGTAAGCCGTAGAAGATGTAACATTAATTTTTCTTGCGTAGGAATCAATACAAAACACGTGGCCACATGTACCAAAATTTCAGCCCCAACATGTAAATTACTAAAATATTATGGTATTGTTAGCCGCCCAACGCCAACACAGGCCAACACACAATATCAAAAAATAACATTGTAAACCATCCATTTAGGGTCTCCGCCACCATCGGTCTCCGCCACCATCGCCGCAGTATGCATGAGAAAATGTTTCACTCCATTGAAGACAGTGCCGAAATTACAGTAACAATCAAACTAATAACTTCGTGTAATGCAGAACACAAGGTGAAACAACTAAATAAGGAAACAAGTGACAAGATCGTCATCGAACAACAAACTTCGTGTAACGCAGAACACAAGGAGAAACAAGTTAATAAGGAAACAAGTGACACAATCGTGATCGATAATCCTAATCCTAATACGCAATGCAGCAAAAAGTTTTGGAAAATCACATTTACCTCCACATCACATGACAAGCTAGCTGCTCGTCAATCAGTCGTTGCAGGAGGGAGTGTCATCGGAGAGGCAGCGTACGCTGCAGTTGGAATATTCCCTTACAGTGGAGGTCCCAAGGGTTTCGAGAGCAAGAATGTTGGTATTGTTCATATCAACGAAACATTTACATTGGATCGTTGCTGCGGAATTATAGGCAGAGCAAATGGCTTCGGCATGTACGATCGCTTTTGCACAAAAAAAGGATGCTCTGTCAAAGCTCATCTCAAATCAAAATTCATCCCAGAGGGATCACTTTTCTTTGCCCCTGGCGCCAATGAATCTGCATTCTGTTGTCATTTCGTAAGTGGCTTGAACGGACATAGAAATCGCAATCGAATGACATCACAGAAGTGGATTGAAGCAATGGAACAAATGACTTCTAGAGTCTATGTTCTTGATTCTACTGAGCCACGATTGGTAGCGCACACGTCCAACCCACGGTTCTACAGACTTAATTGTCACACAACAGATTGGAAAGCAATCATTAGTTCAATCATATTATTTCTGAAGAAAGAAAAACTTCATGTCGACAAACGTGATGTAAAGCATACTCTCATTGTCACAAAAGACCGCTGGGAAACACAGGAAATTTCAAAAATGTTGGTATGGCTCAAGTTATGTTTTTATCATGCATCTTCAATGTGTCTTCGGGATTTTGTTACCGTCTGTTCATATCATGATCTTTCACGCAAGCTGTCTGATTCGAAATATTATTACAATGCTATCATTATAAGTGATGTCTCCACCTTGTGGACCACTATCAAAAAGGATGTGCATCTAGGTTTCAAAGACAACTATAATTTGTTGTGTCTGTTGCTGAAATCTCCTGGAATTGATGTACTTGAGGAGTTGTTCGTATGAATACTTCCTACGGTAGATATTTGTGAAATAGTAAGTGTAACCCACCTGTAAGTAGTTAGTGTTTGTATTGATACTTACATCTATGTAGGAATCGTTACAAAGTCACGTGACCACACTGTCTAAAATTTCAGCCCAAACATAGACGCTACACACTACCACCAAAAACTGCCCCAACGCACTGCACACCAGATTGTGGTGATTTACGAACAGTCCGCCGCCCAGGTCGACTTCGTCAACCATCAAGCAATGATGGAAAATGATAATGCTATACAAACTGTTACCTTGGTGAGTGCAATAAGAGATTAGAGATTATGTAGTACAGCGGGGGGCCACAGTACAAACGAATTCTCACCGATTGTCTCAATGTGGATATTCAACGATGCTGTAAAAAGGGCGCTTCTTAGAGCCACCACGAGCTAGTCGAATGACGACCATACTTATTCCTTAAAATCTAATAATGAAAACTGGTTGATTACAACCCAATGAAATTTATTCAAAAATCTTGGGCTTCAGCCCACCAAAAATGTACGGTGATGCGGAAAACCTCATATTCTAGACGAAAACCCCTACTTCTTCCACCTATTTAAGCACCTTCAAGATTAGAATAGAGGCAAAATTTGAATAATATTCCTATATAAAACAATAACTTATATTAATATGCCACGGAAAATGCCGCATTTACACCCCACCAATCAGGTCTTAAAAAGGCCTTTTCTGGCTTTTTTCCTCTTATGTCTGGGTTTTTTGGGTGGCTGCGCTAACGTCATTCCGCCCTGTGGCGCCAAAATTAGCCCGCCCAGCAGTGAGCTACGCAATACTCGCTGGGAGCTCACTCGCTGGAACCTACCTCCCAATAACAAAGGAGAGGTACGCGCCCGTCAGATACCCCAAGGAGAGGCAAGCAATCCGATCCAAATAGTTTTTGATGCGAATGGGCATCGCGTCAGCGGCTCAACAAGCTGCAATCGCTTTACGGCTGAGTTAGATGAAGACTCTCGCGGATTTAGCTTTAGCAAAATCGCCAGTACTAAGATGGCTTGCACGCCGCAACGTATGGAATTAGAGAATGATTTTTTATATCAACTCAATGACTATCGCAGCATCATACGTAATGGCGATCAATTACTCATGGTAGGCAATGATCGAGAAGTATTAAGCTTTACACAGCGCCAACCTACCAACAAATAATGCAGACGATTCAATATTCATGACCATGAAAAAATCCAAACTTCTTTTTTGCGCACTCGGATTATTTTTTCCAGGTAGCGGCTTTAACTGTTTCTATTTACTTGGTCTTAAATCCTTTTGGGCTTGGTCACAATTACTCGCAACAATTGGTGGGATCATCGGCTGGAGCTTACTCAAGGATGCACACTTTCATTCCGCTCCAGGTTGGATATTGCTCACGTTTGGATTTATTGCCCTTGAAGCAAGTTGGCTCACCACCATCACATTTGGCTTGCGTCCTGATGACAAGTGGGATGCCCAATTTAATCCCGGCATTGCCGAGGAAGAACGCAGCCAATCTGGCTGGCTGGTTGTCTTGACAGTCATTTTTTCGCTAGTGTTTGGCGCTGGCATCATGATGACATTTTTAGCCATCGCATTTGAGCAATTCTTTATCTCTCAAATCTATGAAGCAAAAAAGCTATCCCAATAATTGCAGATAGCTTTCAATTGCTTTTGGATTATTTTTAGATTAGAACTGCTCTACTTCCAAAGCGTTAGCAGAATAGCCGCCTTCAACAATCGATGTGGCTAGAGCCTGGGCTTGGGGCAATAAGTTCTCGATGAAGAAACGGGCAGTGGCGATCTTCGTGTT
>JALQYK010000041.1 GCA_023254115.1 Polynucleobacter sp. | reverse complement strand
GGCGGGCAGGGCATGACTCCCTCGGAAATCAAAGAGACTCTGGGTATTCCTGCAGCCACCCTGTCGTTTCATCTAAAAGAGTTATATCAGGCAAATCTCATTTTGGTGGAGCGTCATAGCAGAAACTTGGTTTACAGACCTCATGCAACTCGGGTTCAAGAATTAATGGATTTCTTGTTATTTAACTGTTGCGGTGGGCAATCGTGTGCACCGACGGTTAAATTAAATCAACAATAAATAGGTAAGCCATGAAGCAATACAACATTCTTTTTTTGTGTACACATAACTCAGCGCGATCAGTTTTAGGTGAAGCGCTGGCATCAACACATCAAAGCGGTCGCTTTGTTGGGTACTCAGCAGGATCCACACCAGGCACAAAAGTTAATCCATTTGCTGCGGAGTTGGCTAAAGAAATGGGTTATCCAGAAGAAAAGTTGAGGTCAAAAAGTTGGGATGAGTATGGCTTGCCAGATGCACCGAAGATGGATTTCATCGTCACGGTGTGTGACAACGCCGCAGGTGAGCAGTGCCCGTTTTGGCCAGGTAAGCCAGCTACTGCGCATTGGGGATATCCTGATCCGTCACAAGTACAAGGCTCAGATGATGACAAGCGCCGTGCATTTAAAGAAGTGATGGTCGGACTCAGAAAACGCCTAGATATTTTGGCTGCTTTGCCACTAGAAAGACTAGATGCTATGAGCATTCAAGCTGAGTTAAAGAAAATCACTGAGACTAATTAAATAGAAATAGCAGAAATAAAAAATGAATATTTTTGAGCGTTACTTAACCCTATGGGTATTTCTATGCATCATTGTTGGTGTGATTGCCGGTCAACTCATGCCCGACACTTTTCAAGCGATTGGTGCTTTAGAGTTTGCTCAGGTTAATTTGCCCGTTGGCTTTTTAATTTGGGTGATGATTATTCCGATGTTGGTGAAGGTCGACTTTAAAGCTATGCATCAAGTGAAAAATCATATTCGCGGTATTGGCATCACCTTATTTATTAATTGGTTAGTTAAGCCATTCTCAATGGCATTTTTAGCTTGGTTGTTTATTCGTCAATTATTTGCACCTTACTTGCCAACCGATCAAGTCGATAGTTATGTGGCGGGTTTAATTCTATTGGCAGCTGCTCCTTGTACGGCCATGGTGTTTGTATGGAGTCGCTTAACCAATGGTGACCCATTGTTCACTTTGTCCCAAGTGGCCTTGAATGACGCCATCATGGTGCTGGCATTTGCACCATTGGTAGCATTTTTGTTGGGTATGTCAGCGATTGTGGTGCCTTGGGACACCTTGGTCACATCGGTGATCTTGTATATCGTCATTCCAGTATTGCTTTCTCAATGGTGGCGTAAGTCTTTGCTATCTCGTGGTCAAGATGCATTTGATCAAGCAATGAAGAAAATCGGCCCTTGGTCTATCACTGCTTTATTGGCAACTTTGATTCTTTTGTTTGCGTTTCAGGGTGAAGCCATCATCAAGCAACCGCTGGTGATTGCTTTATTGGCAGTACCTATTTTGATCCAAGTATTTTTTAATTCTTCCTTAGCTTATTGGCTGAATCGTCGTTTTGGTGAAAAGCATAGTGTGGCTTGTCCATCAGCTTTAATTGGCGCATCGAACTTCTTTGAGTTGGCTGTGGCTGCTGCTATTAGCCTGTTCGGATTTCACTCAGGTGCGGCGTTAGCAACGGTGGTGGGCGTCTTAATTGAAGTACCTGTCATGCTATTGGTGGTCAAAGTGGTGAACCAATCTAAAGGCTGGTACTGCAAAGAAATATAATTTTGTGGCAAATCACTAATTTGTCACATTTTGGTTGTAAATTCGCAGAATGTTTAAAAATACGCGCCTTGTCTTTCTGATTGCGTCATCATTTGCTAGTAGCGCAGTTTTTGCTGCTAGACCTATGATGACTGATGATGCTCGTATTGTTGATCCTCAGTCTTGCCAGTTGGAGTCTTGGGTAAAAACGTACCAACATCACAATGAGTATTGGGCATTGCCAGCATGTAATCCACTGGGTTATTTTGAACTAACCCTCGGTGGATCTAAAGTCACTGGTGAAGATAGGTCAACGCCATCTGATCGTGTGATTCAAGCCAAAACTATTTTTCGTGAGTTAAAACCCAATGGTTGGGGTCTTGGATTAGCAGTGGGCAATAGTCACCATTTCAGTACGACTCAAAATAGAAGTAATCATGATGTGTATGGTTATGTACCTATCACGTGGTCATTTAATGACGATCAGCAACTGATACATCTCAACTTGGGTGGTGCTAAAAAAGAGTTGGACCATTCTTTCAAGAGAACATGGGGTTTAGGTTCTGAGTTTGAGGTTGCACCTAATACCTACTTAATCGCTGAAACTTTTGGTGAGGATGCTGTCAAACCATCGTATCAAGCAGGCGTTAGACATTGGTTATTGCCAAACAAATTTCAGGTGGACGTGACCACCGGCACAAAATCATCCTATAACACTCACAACAGATGGTTTTCATTGGGCATTCGCCTACTTTTAGGTAATTAAGCTTTCAAAGCAATAAAATTAAGTATTTGATTTAATTGAATATTTTTATATTTAATTAAATTTCAATCATCTAATTGTGAATGTCATAAAACTTTCACAATTGCTAGGTATCTTCCCTTATGTCGCGATGTGCGTCATTGAATGAGGAAGATATATGAAAGCGTTATTTACAAAATCATTAGTTGCAGGTGCGATTGCACTTTCAACAGTTACTACAGCTATTGCAGCCGATATTACAGGCGCTGGTGCTACTTTCCCTTACCCAATTTATGCAAAATGGGCTGAAGCCTACAAAGCTAAAACAAAAACTGGTTTGAACTATCAATCAATTGGTTCGTCTGGTGGCATCAAACAGATCAAAGCTAAAACTGTCGACTTTGGCGCATCAGATGCGCCAGTGAAATTCGAAGATCTAGAAAAAGACGGTTTGGTTCAGTTCCCAGCAATCATTGGTGGTGTTGTGCCAGTGGTAAATATCGATGGTTTGAAGCCAGGTCAATTAAAAGTGACTGGTGACGTTTTGGCACAAATTTTCATGGGCTACATCGTTAACTGGAGCGACAAGCAAATTGCTGCTTTAAACCCAGGTGTTAAGTTGCCTAACGAAAGCATCACAGTTGTACACCGTGCTGATGGTTCTGGCACAACAGCAATCTTTACTGACTACTTGGCTAAAGTGAACCCTAAGTGGAAAGAAGTTGTTGGATCAGGTGCTGCTGTTAAATGGCCAGCTGCTTCATCAATCGGTGGTAAGGGTAACGAAGGTGTTGCTGCTAACGTTAACCGTGTAAAGAACTCAATTGGTTATGTTGAGTATGCATACACAAAGAAAAACAATATGACATTCTTGGAAATCAAAAACCAAGCTGGTCAATTTGTGGCTCCTGATGACGAAACATTTGCAGCTGCTGCTGCAGGTACAGATTGGTCAAAAGTGCCAGGTATGGGTACATTCATTACCAATGCTCCTGGTGCTAAATCATGGCCAATTACAGGCGCATCATTCATCTTGATGTACAAGCAACCTGAAAACAAAGCTAATTCAGCTGAAGTGATTAAATTCTTTGACTTTGCTTTCAAAGAAGGTAAGAAGATGGCTGCCGACTTAGATTATGTGCCAATGCCTGATGCAACAACAGACTTCATTCGTAAGAATGTTTGGACAAAGATCAACACGAAGTAATCATAGTTATAGATTTAGTAATATTTAATCAGTAAGGCCAAAGCCCGCATGTGCGGGTTTTGGTTCAAACGTTAGGATGAATATGAATACCAGTCAGTCTTCTGACATGTTGACGCCGCAAGCAGAAAAAATTCTGAAGATGCAAAGGCTTCAGGATTTTGTTTTTCATCAGTCAACATTATTTTTTGCGCTTTCAGTGCTTGTGGCATTGATTGGCATCATTATTTCATTGGTCATTAATGCGTGGCCTGCGTTACGTGAGTTTGGTTTAGGTTTTTTCTTCACGATTGAGTGGGACATTATCAATGGTCAGTTTGGTGGTTTGATTGCTGTGTTCGGCACAGTAGTAACTGCTTTTATTGCACTCATCATTGCAGTACCTTTAAGCTTTGGCGTGGCAGTATTCTTAACGGAAACTTGCCCTGCGCAATTAAGACGTCCTTTGGGCACAGCTGTTGAGTTATTGGCTGCGGTGCCATCAATCATTTACGGTATGTTTGGCTTATTTATTTTTGCGCCATTGTTTGCGCAATACATACAGCCTGCCTTAGCCGCTACCTTTGGCCAAATCCCAGTACTTGGGTATTTATTTTCTGGTGCTTTTAATGGTATTGGCATTTTGTGTGCTGGCTTGATTCTAGCCATGATGATTTTGCCTTTCATCGCATCAGTGATGCGTGACGTATTTGAGGTAGTGCCTCCAGTGTTAAAAGAGTCTGCTTATGGCATTGGTTGCACAACTTGGGAAGTGGTGAACAAGATTGTCTTGCCATACACCAAAACAGGTGTGATTGGTGGAGTGATGTTGGGTCTTGGTCGCGCCTTGGGTGAGACCATGGCTGTGACCTTTGTGATTGGTAACGCACATAAATTAAGTGCCTCTTTGTTCTCCCCAGGTAACTCTATTGCCTCGACGTTAGCGAATGAGTTTGGTGAAGCGGAGCCCGGCTTGCATTACTCATCTTTATTTGCTTTGGGTCTAGCTTTATTCGTGATCACATTCATTGTTTTGGCATTGGCGAAGATCATGTTGGCTCGTATGGAAGCAGGGCAGGGTAAGAAAACATGATGAATACTTCTAACTTTAATCAAGCGATTTACAAGCAACGTAAGCGTAGTAATTGGATTGGTCTGACTCTATCCATGGGCGCTATGGTGCTCGGTATGATCTTCTTGTTGTGGATTCTAAGTGTGCTGTTTATTAAAGGGTTCTCGGCGATTGATTGGAATATGTTCACGCAGAGTACCCCAGCGCCGGGTTCGGATGGCGGTGGTTTAGCCAATGCAATTGTTGGTAGCTTATTGATTGTCACAACCTGTACTTTGATCAGCACGCCAATTGGTGTGATGGCTGGTATCTATCTGTCTGAGTATGGTGCTAAGAGCAAGATTGCATCGATCACGCGTTTTGTGAATGACATTATGTTGTCAGCACCATCCATCGTGATTGGTTTGTTTGTGTACGCTGTGCTGGTGGCTCAGGTAAGGCACTTTTCTGGTTGGGCTGGCACAATTGCCCTGGCATTGATCGCAATCCCGGTGGTAGTAAGAACTACTGAGAATATGTTGCAATTAGTCCCTGGAAGCTTGCGAGAGGCTGCTTATGCATTAGGTGCCCCGAAGTGGAAGGTGGCATTCTCAGTCACGCTGAAGGCTGCTCAGAGTGGCGTTATCACAGGTATTTTGTTGTCATTAGCTCGCGTGAGTGGTGAGACAGCGCCTTTGTTATTCACAGCGCTAAACAATCAATTCTTCTCTACCAATATGAATGCACCAATGGCGAACTTGCCAGTGGTGATTTTCCAATTTGCTATGAGCCCTTATGACAATTGGGTTGATTTGGCATGGGGTGCGGCGTTGTTAATTACTTTTGTAGTTCTCGGTCTGAACATTTTGACTCGAGTAGTGTTTAGGAAAAAAGTTCAAAGTTAATCAAAAAAATGAGAAATAAATTTGATACCGAAACAATTCAAGGAAATATGATGAGTGAAATGAATACAAATCAACCGGTAGCTCTGAAGAATGCCTTAGAAATTAAGAATCTTAATTTCTACTATGGCTCATTCCAGGGATTAAAAAATATCAATCTTGATATTGCAGAAAAGCATGTAACAGCTTTCATTGGCCCATCTGGCTGTGGTAAATCAACATTGTTAAGAACCTTGAATCGCATGTATGACCTTTATCCTGGTCAGCGTGCTGAAGGTGAAATCAACTTCTATGGCCAAAACATTTTGGACCCTAAGCAAGACTTAAACCTCTTGCGTTCTAGAGTTGGCATGATTTTCCAAAAACCAACCCCATTCCCAATGTCTATTTATGACAACATTGCTTTTGGTGTGAAGTTGTATGAATCACTATCTCGTGCTGAAATGGATGAGCGTGTCGAGTGGTCTTTAACAAAGGCAGCTTTATGGGGTGAGGTAAAAGACAAGCTTAATCAAAGTGGTTTGTCATTATCAGGTGGTCAACAACAGCGTTTGTGTATCGCTCGTGGTGTAGCGGTAAAGCCATCGATTCTTTTGTTGGATGAGCCAACTTCAGCCTTGGATCCAATATCCACAGCAAAAGTAGAGGAATTGGTACACGAACTCAAAAAAGACTATACGATTGCAATCGTGACCCACAACATGCAACAGGCTGCCCGTGTATCTGATTTCACAGCCTATATGTATTTGGGTGAAATGGTTGAATTTGGCAAAACAGACGAATTGTTTATTAAGCCAAAACGTAAAGAGACAGAAGATTACATTACTGGCCGTTTCGGTTAAGTAACTATAAGAATTAGGAGATAGATATGCCAGATAAACACTTATCCTCACAATTTGACGCTGACCTTAACTCAGTGTGTGGCAAATTATTAGAAATGGGCGGCTTGGTAGAGTCACAGGTTTCTATGGCAATGCGTGCATTTGCGCAGTTAGATGCTGAATTAGCAGATCAGGTGATGGACCGCGAGCGTGAAGTTAATGACTTTGAGATCACCATTGACTCAGCTTGTACAGAATTAATCGCACGTCG
This sequence comes from Polynucleobacter sp., assembly GCA_023254115.1. Lineage (GTDB taxonomy): Bacteria > Pseudomonadota > Gammaproteobacteria > Burkholderiales > Burkholderiaceae > Polynucleobacter. The sequence goes on along the minus strand of JALQYK010000041.1, from coordinate 1,802 downwards.
TCAGCCAACTGCTAGAGACTTGCGGTTAGTGATGGCTGTTTCAAAAGCCATTACTAACCTAGAGCGTGCTGGCGACGAAGCAGATCGTATCGCAAGAAGAACTAAGCACATTTTGGAAGATAGTGCGTCTCACAGTATTAATACTGCAGAAATCAGATTGTCTGGCCAAATGGCGATTTCATTGTTACGTCGTAGCTTGGACTGCTTTGCCCGCCTTGATACCAAGGTGGCTGCTGAAGTGGTGAATGAAGACAAGCAGATTGATGAAGAGTTCAGAGCCTTTGTGCGTAAGTTAACAAGCTATATGGCTGAAGATCCAAGAACAATTTCTGTTGGTTTGGACATGTTGTCAATCGCTAAGGCAGTTGAGCGCATTGGTGACCATGCCAAGAACATTGCTGAATTTGTTATCTACATCGTTAAGGGTACAGACGTGAGACATTTGCCTCACGAGCAACTCACACAAGAGGCGAATAGCTAATTTATGGCAAGTAGTATCTTGATTGTTGAAGATGAGCCGTCAATTTCAGAATTGATTGCGGTTAACTTATCTCACGCAGGTTTTTTGCCTGTGAGAGCTTTTCAGACTGAGCAAGCATCTCAGCTCATGAAAGAAGTTTTGCCAGACTTAGTCGTTTTGGATTGGATGCTGCCAGGTAAGTCAGGTGTTCAGTTTGCTAAAGAGTTGCGTGCCAATGAAAGAACAAAAGATATTCCTATCATTTTGCTAACAGCGCGTAGTGAAGAGATGGATAAGATTGCAGGTCTTGAGGCTGGTGCTGATGACTATGTGACCAAACCATTCTCACCTAAAGAGTTGGTGGCCCGTATCAAGGCAGTATTAAGAAGGCGCTCTCCACAGTTGGCTGATGAAGTGGTGCAAATTGGTAATTTGCGCATTGACCCAGTCGCACATCGCGTTATGGCTGTTGATGGTGCGAATGAAGTGGCTATAGACTTGGGGCCAACTGAATTTAGATTGTTGCATTTCTTGATGACCCATCCTGAACGCGTGCACTCAAGGGGTCAGTTATTAGACAAAGTTTGGGGTGATCATGTGTTTGTTGAAGAACGAACAGTGGATGTTCATATCAAGCGTTTAAGAGCTTCTTTGGCGCCAACAAACTGCCAAAACCACATCGAAACAGTGCGTGGCAGTGGCTATCGCCTGACTAAAAATCCAGTTAGTTAATTTTCCTTATTCTATTGATTCAAGCCAAGCCTTCCGAGGCTTGGTAAGATTCGTCTTATGCTTAACTTGCGCACCAGATTAATCGTTATCACCCTTATCACTGCAATAGTTTCATGGGTGATTGGCGAGGCTTTTTCGGCTATTGTCGGCTGGATGACTGCGGTTATATTTTTGGCACTTTTGTTAATTCATCAGCTTTGGCACGCATCTAAGTTGACCGTCTTGTTGCTATCACCCAGTTATGGAGAGGTACCTGTCGCAATGGGTATTTGGGGTGAAATCTATTACCGTCTTCACAAGTTGGTAAAAGGTTGGCGTGATCAGGTATTGGAAGTTGAGCAACAGCATCAACGTTTTATTCAGGCGATTCAAGCTTCACCTAATGGTGTGGTGATGCTTAATGAAGATGATCAGATTGAGTGGTGCAATGCCATTGCTGAGAAGCATTTTGGTTTGAATGCTAGGCGTGATGCTATGCAACGCATTACCCACATTCTCAGAAAGCCAGCGTTTGTTCAATACATCATTCGACAAAACTATCGTGAACCAGTCAAGCTGACAGGTATGGGTGATTTTGAGCAGTTCTCATTAGAAGTCCAAATCTTTCCTT
>JALQYK010000020.1 GCA_023254115.1 Polynucleobacter sp. | reverse complement strand
TCTCAATACATGGGCGCCATCTGGATGCTTGCCAGCCTTCATCTCTCTGAATAAGGTTAGGTTCTCTTCAGGGCTACGATTTCTAAAGGGGCTATTGGTACCCAATTGTGTAAATGTGCCGCGATTCTTATGAATCTCATCCGCAGATTGACTGTCGATATATGCTTTACCTGCTTGAATCAACTTTTCAGCAAATTCATACAGTTGATCAAAGTAGTCGCTAGCGTAATGCTGATGCTCAACACCATCTTCTACCCAGTCAAAACCTAACCAACGTACGGCATCGATGATGCTGTCGACATACTCGGTTTCTTCTTTGCTTGGGTTGGTGTCGTCAAAACGCATATTGCAACGAGCACCCTGAGGAGCATGGGCATAATCCCTGGCTAAACCAAAATTGAGGCAAATACTTTTGGCATGACCAATATGAAGATAGCCATTGGGCTCTGGTGGGAAGCGGGTAATAACGCTTGGGAGTGGCTTGCCAGCTGAATCTAGGCGATTGGCATGCTTGCCGCTAGCAAGGTCAGAATCAATGATTTGGCGCAAAAAATTCGAGACCTCTAGGGTCTCGAATTTAGAAGGGGATGGGTTCTTCTTTTCAGACATACCCATATTGTAGATTTATTCTTCGACGAAGGCTTCTTCTCTTGTTTTCTTAACTGCTGGCAAGGTCACAATAACTACCAACGCAGCTGCTGCAATCAATAGACCAAGAGATAGTGGTCTTGTCACAAATACTGTGAAATCGCCCCTAGCCAGCAACAGTGCTCGACGGAAATTCTCTTCCATCATCGGTCCTAAAACGAAACCTAAAAGCAGTGGAGGCGCTTCGCAACCTAATTTCACAAACAAATATCCAATCACACCAAATGCTGCTGTGATGAAAATGTCGAAGTTAGTGTTGTTCACTGTGTAAACACCGATACAGCAGAACACAAGGATTGCTGGATATAGGTGCTTGTATGGGATGGTCAACATCTTGACCCATACACCAATCAACGGCAAGTTCAAAATGATCAACATGAAGTTACCAATCCACATAGATGCAATCAAGCCCCAGAATAGCGCTGGGTTAGAGCTCATGACTTGTGGACCAGGTTGAATGTTGTGAATAGTCATCGCACCCACCATCAAAGCCATCACAGCATTAGGAGGAATACCCAATGTTAATAATGGAATGAATGATGTTTGTGAGGCAGCATTGTTGGCACTTTCTGGGCCAGCAACACCTTCAATGGCGCCTTTACCAAACTCAGCACTGTGTTTAGATGTTTTCTTCTCTAGTGAATATGCTGCAAAGGCTGCAAGGGCTGCGCCACCACCAGGTAAAACACCCAGGATTGAACCAATGCTTGTGCCTCTCAGAATTGAAGGCATCATGCGCTTGAAATCTTCTTTGCTTGGCCAGAGTGATGTCACTTTATCCAAGAAAGTTTCACGCTTTTCTTTTTGCTCCAGGTTGCTCATGATCTCAGCAAAACCAAACACACCCATCGCTACTGATACGAAACCAATACCGTCTGTTAGTTCAGGAATATCAAATGAGTAACGTGCAGTGCCAGAGTTAACGTCTGTACCAATTAAGCCCAATAAAAGACCTAATACGATCATAGCAATCGCTTTAACCAATGAGCCTGAGGCCAATACCACCGCACCGATCAAACCTAAAACCATCAATGAGAAGTACTCAGCAGGACCAAATTGGAATGCGATTTCTGACAGGGGTGCTGCAAATGCTGCTAATACTAAAGTTGCAACACAGCCAGCAAAGAATGAGCCAAAGCCAGCAGTAAATAGAGCAACACCAGCACGACCACGTCTAGCCATTTGGTAACCATCAATCGCGGTCACTACCGACGACGACTCGCCAGGGATGTTGACCAAAATCGCCGTGGTTGAGCCACCATATTGAGCACCGTAGTAGATACCAGCTAGCATGATGAGTGCGGCAATTGGAGGTAAGGCATAAGTGGCTGGCAGTAGCATCGCAATCGTTGCGATAGGACCCAAGCCTGGCAACACACCAATCATTGTGCCCAGTAGGCAACCAATGAAACAGTAAAGTAGGTTTTGAGCTGTGAATGCTGTTGCAAAACCAAGAGCTAAGTTATCTAGTAATTCCATTATTTATCTCCTGGCAATTAAGCAGCTAAGAAGCTTGGCCATACTTGGAATTGAAGTTTCAATCCCCAAATGAAGGCAACATAAGCAATCACGTTAAGAATCACTGCGTTAACCACAGTACCTTTCCAGTGGAACTCGTGACTAGCCATCGCTGAAATGAAAATCAACATGATCAGCGATACAACTAAGCCCATTGGCTTCAAAACCAAGCCAAACAAGATCACTGAGCCGGTAACCCACATCACTGAAACCCAGTCCCAGCTGGCTAGTTCATCTTTTGATGTCTTAGCAGACATGGAAGTCATTGTGATGATGGCGCCAAGTAGTGCTAGAACAATACCTAGCCAGAACGGAAAGTAGCCTGGGCCCATCTTGGCCGGTGTTCCCATGTTGTATGTGGTTGCAATATAGGCAAATAGGATGCCCACAATCACAAACATCAAACCTGAGGCAAAGTCTTTTTGGCTGCGAATTTGCATAAGTGTTTCCCCAAAATTTTTTTAAAAAAGCTTTCTTTGACAGAATTGTAAGCTTTCTTAAAGGTTGAATTCAATTTTTCTTTGCGGGGGTTTATACCTAGAGAGTCTCTCTGAGTCATAATTACGCTCATGAAAGTTACTCAAATTCGCGAAAATTTCTTAAAGTTCTTTGAATCTAAAGGCCATCAGGTCGTTTCCTCAAGCCCAGTAGTGCCCGGTGATGACCCAACTCTGTTGTTTACCAATGCGGGTATGAACCAGTTCAAGGATGTTTTTTTAGGCTTTGATAAGCGCCCTTACACAAGAGCCACAACTGCTCAAAAATGTATACGTGCTGGCGGCAAACATAATGACCTAGATAACGTTGGTTATACCGCGCGTCATCACACTTTCTTTGAGATGCTTGGTAATTTCTCTTTTGGCGACTATTTCAAGAGAGACGCCATTAGTTATGCGTGGGAACTTCTGACAACTGTTTACAAATTACCTGCAGATAAATTGTGGGTTACTGTGTATGCTGAAGATGATGAGGCCTATGATATTTGGGCTAAAGAAGTTGGTGTGCCGACTGAAAGAATCATCCGTATTGGTGACAATAAAGGCGCGCGTTACGCATCAGATAATTTCTGGATGATGGGTGATACTGGTCCATGCGGTCCTTGCACAGAAATTTTCTACGATCACGGTGAAGACATTCCTGGTGGCCCTCCGGGTAGCCCTGAAGAAGATGGTGACCGCTACATTGAGATTTGGAATAACGTCTTCATGCAATTTAATCGCGATGAAGCACGACTGTCTGTTGATTTACAGGAGAGACGAATCCTTCATCAAGTAACCACTTCAATCCAGGGTTTGGTTTCTTAACGTCAGCAACTGCGCCTCGAGGTGGTCCCCAGACCATCGCATCGAGAACTTTCTTTGAAGCAGCAGGTGCACCTTCTAAATCTTTAAGTTTTAACTTCTTGAGAGCAGGTGTACCAAGCCCGGCAATTTCATTTCCTAAAACATCTCGTAAGTTATTGGGGAT
>JALQYK010000009.1 GCA_023254115.1 Polynucleobacter sp. | reverse complement strand
GTTGTAGCTGTGAATTGTCTTTAGCTTGTTTATCTATAGAGCTGGCAATCGCTCTGATAGCTGTTAGTGATTGGCCTAGCTCATCGTGCAATTCTCTGGCTAAGTCTTTGCGTTCATTTTCAATATGAGTTTGTAACTGATGTGCAAATTGCTTTTGACTGCTTAATAGAGCCTCTGCTTTTGCTTTCTCTTCTTTGGCTACGATGGTTTCATTCACAGATCCAACCATCTTGTTAAAAGCGTTGCCAATCGAGGATGCTTCTTTGCCATGCAGGTTATCAAGACGAACTTGATGATTACCCTTTTCAAGAGCTTGGATTGCCTCTCTGATGGTTTCAAAAGGTTTTACCCATCTGCCAATAAAGAAAAAGCCAATGATGTTTGTAATGAGTAGGGCAAATAAACCAGAAATCATTAATTCGGTTAATTCATCCCAACCATCCAGAATGGCTCGCGAAGGATCCGGCGTTACTGTGATAACCCCATCATTTAAGACAATCATTTTTGGATCAACCTTGGGCATGATGAGGTCAGCGTAAAACTGAGGGGCAAATCTATCTTTTTTATAAGGTGACGGTGGTGATTGATAAATGAGGTTTTGTTGTTGGTCTCGGTATTCAATCTCGTTGGCACGTACTCGACCTAACTGTTGTAAAAAACTAACTACTTGTTTGTCATTGGAGTATCTATAAATGACCCCTACTTGACCTAATACTTGAGCTGCTACACGATTTGCCGCTTCAATTTCTTCCCATACGCTACGGCGTGTATTGTTAATCTCGCGCCCCATCATGATTGATACAAAAATGATGATGAGAGCTGCAAAAAATAGGTTGGCTTTAAGTCTTAAGCTCATATGAATAAAAATGGGCAGATATATTTGTTATATCTGCCCATCATTTTATTTTGTTTAAGTTAATTATGGTGAAACAAACTTAACGCTATGCTTTTTAAAGATGTCATCTAACTCACCACTGCGACGCATCTGATCTAAAGCTACAGCTAGAGCTTCGCCTAAGTCTGGGCGATCAGCTTTAATTGCCATACCCACAATCCAACCTTTTGGAGGAAGAATAGGTGATTCAACAGGCACTAATTGAGCTGATGAAAGCTTACTTAGGCTTGCTTCAAGTTCTGCGCGACGTGCGGCAATTACATCTACTTCACCCTTAATCATTAAATCAGCACATTCTTGAGCGGTATTCATGATGCGAACATACTTGGTCAAGCTACCGTTATCTGTAACAAAGAAAACATTCGCACCTGCCTCACCTTTTACGGCACACAGTTTTTTACCAACTAAATCTTTAAGGTTGGAGAAATCAGTTACACGCTTGGTGTCGATCGCTAATAAAACGCTTTCACGATAATATGGTGCGAAGAATGTTACTTGCTTATTGGCATTGGTTAGTAGTGGATCAATAGGTACATGCAACATCACATCCGCTGGACCGTAACCTAAGTAGTGACCTTTCCAAACCATGTTGCGTAGATCGTCATTAAGATTCTCACCCGCATCAAATGGTAATAAAGAAAGCTTCACACCTAGCTTTTTAGCTAGCGCTTCAGCAATATCAACATCAATACCTTGAGTATTAGTGCGACCATTTGAGAATGGTGCAAAGTCGTTGTAAACAGCAACTTTTAGAATGCCTTTAGATTTAACGCTTACCAAATCAGCAGAGGCTGTAAAGCTAAGCGTTAAACCAATAATGCCAGCAATCAAACTGTGTAATAGGTGTTTTTTTCTAATATACATCTCATGTCTCTAATTATTTAAAACAACAGTATTACTTAGTTTAGAAATTATTTCTCGCGACGTGTTTCTAAGTAAGCTTTAATCGCCCAAACAGCTTCTTGTTGCATCACGCCTTCAAATGGAGGCATGTAAACGGCACCGTTACGAACGCGACCGTGAAGAACTGTAGTTTTAAAGTAGTTGTCGATTTCGTTGAAGCAAGCTGCTTTCTTAGCTGCATCAGCAAGACCAGTACAGTCTGAGTCTAGTTTTCTTAAGTCTGGAGCAATGCCGCCAGAGATAGCTTCTAAACCATGGCAACGTGCACAGTTTTGGTTGTATGCAGATGAACCCACGCGAACGATCTCGCCATCTTTAGTATCTCTGTATGGATTTGTTTCTTTCCATGTTGCACCCAACTGTGGCAATTTTGATGTGTCAACAGCTTGTGGTGTTACATCACCATGAGCAAAACTAACTTGGGCCAAAACAGCCAAACCCAAAGCCACTAATAATTTATTTAAAGCCTTCATGAAACTCTCCCAACCAAGAAGTAATAATCGAAATTTGTAAAAGGCAAAAGCACCTCTAAGACCCTCAATTTTGTCATATAAACAATATCTATATGGGCTTACAGGTGATTAGGGTAAATACTTAAATGGACCAAATTTAAGAATAAATCCTGATTAATTTGATGAAATCGATGATTTGTTCATTTCTTGGGTTTCAATTTCGCGCCAAACGCGCTGAATATTGAGTGGGTGAAGCTTTTTATAACCCTTAATTTTGGTGAATTGTTCTAAATTGAGACACTTGTCTGCATTCGCCTCATTTCCGCCTGCCAAAAAGTCTTTTCTGACAATTGACTCAAATTCATTTAGATAATTACTCGTGAGTTTCAGTTGATCTTGAGTCGTTTTAGATTCATTGATCTTGATATTTCTTAAGTATGGTCCTGTGCCGACAATGACTCGTGGCTTGAGTTCTTGCAGTTTATGTATTGCAGCTTGCCATTTGAGAACTGAACCATCAATTAAGTCTGGAATAGATTGATGACTCATTAACCCGCCCGCAAACAAAATTTTTAGTTTCGGATGCCACAAAACTAAATCACTTTCAGTTCTTCCCTGAAACTCAAACAATTGCCATTCTGGGTAGCCAGGTATACCAAGGCCAATGTCAAAAGCAATATTAGGGGTCTGTATAGGAGTCTTAGCAAGCTCAGAGTTGTTGAGAGATTCTGATAAACGTTTTCTGCAATTGGGACAACGTTCAATCATGTTGGCTTGAGTAATTGATGTTGCATAAATCTGAGTTTGTGCACTCGAGAGGGTGCTGTTACCTAAAGCGTGTTCAGGTCTGGCTACAGAATTAATGATCACATCTGGATGATTCTTTAACCGAGGTTCCATTTTTTTGAGTGCCGATAAAAGTGCTCTTGTATATCTAGCATCAGGCCCAGGATCTACCAATAAAAAACTAGATCCATCAACTATTACTAAAGAGCGAACCCCAATCTCTACGGCGGCTTTGTCATCTCCGGCGCCGGTGTGAAGCAGGGCACGGTGATTGATGAGATCAAGAACAT
>JALQYK010000050.1 GCA_023254115.1 Polynucleobacter sp. | reverse complement strand
TGTTGTGGTCGATGCAGGCGCTACCTGCGTCATTCAGCCAGGTGGTAGCATGCGCGATGACGAAGTTGTTGCAGCAGCAGATGAACGCGGTGTAGCAATGGTCTACACAGGTACACGTCACTTCCGTCATTAATATGCGCATTTTAGGTATTGACCCAGCACTTCGCGTCAGCGGATTTGGCGTTATTGAAGTTCAGGGTCAACGTCTAAATTACATAGCCTCGGGCACAATCGAAACAGGTGGAACTGAGATTTCAGTTCCACAAAGATTAGCTACGCTATATGCAGGCATTAGAGAGGTGGTTGATTTATATAAACCAGATGCCGCCTCGATGGAACAAGTTTTTTTAAACGTTAACCCAAGATCGACACTACTACTTGGCCAAGCTCGCGGAGCAGCCATTGCATCTTTAGTATCCGGTGGCTTGCCCATGGTCGAATTCAGCGCCTTAGAAGTTAAAAAAGCAATTGTGGGATCTGGAAGAGCCAGTAAAAGCCAAGTACAAGAAATGGTTAAGCGTTTGTTAAAACTAAATAAAGTAGCTGGCACAGATGCATCAGATGCATTAGCTGTCGCCATTTGCGCAGCGCATCACAGAGAACTTAATGAGCGACTACAACAATTTCGTTAATCAGCTTAAGATGTCGACATGATTGGAAGAATACAAGGCATCTTAATTGCCAATACCCCGCCAAGACTTATTGTGGATTGCCACGGCGTAGGCTATGAAATTGACGTGCCGATGAGTACTCTTTATCAAATGCCTGCGATTGGCCAACAAGTCACCTTACTCACTCATTTTGTGGTGCGCGAAGATGCCCAGCAACTATTTGGATTTGCCACTGATTCAGAAAGAGAAGCATTCAGATCTCTCATCAAAATTAGCGGCATTGGAGCTAGGACTGCTTTATCACTACTATCTGGCATGAGTGTTGAAGAGTTGGCACAAGCTGTCACGCTACAAGAATCTGCTCGACTTACCAAGGTTCCAGGTATTGGCAAAAAAACAGCTGAACGCCTGCTTTTAGAGCTCAAAGGGAAAATCGGCGCAGATATTGGCTTATCAAATCAAACTCATCAAACAGATAACCAACTAGAAATTCTGCAGGCATTAACAGCTCTAGGCTACTCTGATAAAGAGGCTCAATTAGCACTAAAACAAGTAACACCAGGTAGCTCAGTGTCTGATGGCATCAGGCTAGCCCTAAAGGCTTTATCTAAAGCTTAAGTAGTTTATCCAAATAGTAATAAACTCTACTCATGGCGATAAAAACTGACGACATCACCCCTTCGGCAAGCAACCAAGAAGAACGCTTGGTTACAGCTGCCGCAAGTACTGATGACAATGTATTAGAGCGAGCTCTACGACCCAAACAATTAGAAGAGTATGTTGGTCAAAAAAAAGCTCGTGGCCAACTAGAAATTTTTATATCAGCGGCCAAACAAAGACAGGAAGCTCTTGATCATGTGCTTTTATTTGGTCCTCCTGGATTAGGTAAAACCACTCTGGCTCATATTATTGCTAGAGAGATGGGTGTCAACCTACGTCAAACTAGCGGACCAGTACTAGATCGTCCTGGCGACTTAGCCGCACTCCTTACCAATCTTGAAGCTAACGATGTTTTATTCATTGATGAGATTCATAGACTATCCCCAGTCGTAGAAGAAATTCTCTACCCAGCACTTGAGGATTATGCGATTGACATCATGATTGGCGATGGCCCTGCAGCAAGAAGCGTGAAACTAGACTTAAAACCGTTTACCTTAATCGGTGCGACAACACGCGCAGGAATGCTCACCAATCCACTCAGAGACCGATTTGGGATTGTTGCGCGCTTAGAGTTCTACACGGTTGATGAGTTGTCATTGATTGTGAAACGCTCTGCTAATTTACTAAATGCTGAGTTAGATGATGGTGGCGCCCTAGAAATTGCCAAACGATCTCGCGGTACACCAAGAATTGCTAACCGCCTATTAAGGCGAGTCAGAGACTACGCTGAAGTCAAAGCTAATGGTCAAATTACCCAATCGATTGCTGATGCAGCTCTATCGATGCTAGATGTAGATGCAGTAGGTTTTGATGTGATGGATAGAAAGCTATTAGAAGCCATTGTCCATAAATTTGATGGTGGCCCAGTAGGTGTCGATAACCTTGCCTCAGCTATTAGTGAAGAGAGAGAAACAATTGAGGACGTTATTGAGCCTTATTTGATTCAACAAGGGTTCTTACAAAGAACACCTCGCGGTCGAGTGGCGACAACTTTAGCTTATGCTCACCTTGGACTACCATCAACCTCATCTAAAGATTTATTAAGTTGACCTGTTGAGTTCTCTAGGTGACTCACATCACCCCACTGAATTAACTCAAAGCGGCTATCTTTATAACTTAGTGTATTTAAGCTCGCATTAAGAATTTCAAAATCTCGCGCCTGTGCAAGCGTTTTATTGGTCGCAGCTCGATTTAAACAATCAAGCACGCCACCATGGGCTACTACAGCAATCTCCTGATCAGGATAGGCATCAGCCCAATGCTTAACAGCATCAACTACGCGGTCATAAAACTGCTGCAAACTTTCACCAGACTCAGGTTGAAAATCTACTTCTCGGTTTTTCCAGGCCGCATGGTTGCGCGGATGGTTCTTTGCAATTTCTTGATGGCTTAAACCCTGCATGATGCCGTAATGCCTCTCACGTAATGCAGGATCAAAGATTAAATCGAGATCATGATGCTCAGCAATTGGTTTAGCCGTATCAATGGCTCGACTTAAATCACTAGAAATAACAGCGGCTAAATTTTTACCAGCCATATGTCTAGCCAAGCATTCAGCTTGCCAATAACCTGCATCATTTAAACCAATATCAATATGACCTTGCAATCGCTTTTCACGATTCCACATTGTTTCGCCATGACGAATTAAATAAACAATCGTCATACTTGCTTATGAGAGCGTGATTTTTGCAAATCTACGTTTGCCAACCTGAACAACAAATGTGCCAGCTTCAACTTTTAGTGACTTATCACTAACAGTAGCGCCATCAATCTTTACTCCACCCTGCTCTAAATTACGCATCGCTTCAGATGTACTTGGAACTAAATTAGCCTGCTTCAATAACTGTCCAATACCCAATGGCGCACCAGTTAACGTGACCTCTGGAATATCGTCAGGCACACCACCCTTTGCGCGGTGATTAAAGTCTTCTAGAGATTTTTCTGCTGCTGCAGAATTATGGAATCTCGCAACAATCTCTTGACCCAATGCGACTTTAAAGTCTCTAGGATTACGCCCAGATACCACCTCTTCTTTCATCTTGGCAATTTCAGCAAGTGACTTAAACGATAAGAGCGTGAAATAACTCCACATCAACTCATCAGAAATACTCATTAACTTGCCAAACATATCATTGGGCGCTTCGCTAATACCAATATAGTTATTCTTAGACTTGCTCATCTTATCGACACCATCTGTGCCAACCAACAAGGGCATAGTCAAGATACATTGAGCCTCTTGACCATACTCTTTTTGCAATTCACGACCCACAAGTAAGTTGAACTTTTGATCTGTACCACCCAACTCCAAATCACTCTTAAGAGCAACCGAGTCATAACCTTGCATTAACGGATATAAAAACTCATGAACAGAAATTGGGATGCCACCCTTATAACGTTTTGTAAAATCATCGCGTTCTAGCATCCTGGCAACCGTATATTTCGCCGCCAACTGAATCATGCCTCTAGCGCCCAATGGATCACACCACTCACTGTTGTATCTCACTTCAGTTTTAGTTGGGTCTAAAACTAAACTCGCCTGCTGATAGTATGTCTGAGCATTAACTGCAATTTCTTCCTTGGTGAGAGGCGGACGGGTTGCATTCCTTCCTGACGGGTCACCAATCATGCTGGTAAAGTCGCCAATCAAAAAGATGACCGTATGACCCAAATCCTGCAACTGACGCATCTTGTTCAAAACAACTGTATGGCCCAAATGAATGTCAGGGGCAGTAGGATCCAAGCCCAACTTAATCCTTAAAGGGGTTTTTGTAGCCTCGCTACGGGCTAATTTAGAAACCCACTCCGTTTCCACCAATAATTCCTCGCAACCACGCTTGGTGACGGCTAAAGACTCCAAAACACGATCTGTAATTGGATATTTAACTTGTTCTGTTTTATTCTCGTTAGCTAAAGACATAATCTATCGGTTACATTTATTTCCTAGAACATCATTGTCGCATCACTTAAGAGTCAACCCTATGAAGAATTACTATATTGGCATTATGTCCGGAACGAGCATGGATGGAATAGATGCCGTTTTAGCTGAGATTCCTAAACCCGGGAAAACCAAAGTTTTGTTACATATTGAAGTGCCAATGGACAAAAATCTCCAGGATACATACTTCAAACTCCAAGCACCTAGTGACAATGAGCTACACATTGAAGCCCTAGCAGCCAATCAATTGGCACAGCACTATCACCTAGCAGTCACGGAAATACTCAAAAAATCTGGCCTTGAAGCATCTGAAATTCAAGCTATCGGAGCCCATGGACAAACCATTAGACATCAACCTCAATTACATGATGGCATTGGCTATACCAAGCAATCACTCAATCCTGCATTATTGGCTGAACTATCTAACATCGATGTCATTGCGGATTTTCGCATCAGGGACATTGCAGCTGGCGGACAAGGAGCTCCCTTAGTTCCCGCCTTTCATGCAGCTCAATTTTCAAGGGATCAAGCTGTTGCCGTACTTAATATCGGTGGCATTGCAAATCTAAGCCTAATTTCTAGCAGCATCACTGGTTTTGATTGCGGGCCAGGCAATGCCCTAATGGACTACTGGACTAAACACTCCCTGGGCAAGCCTTATGATGATGGTGGTCAATGGGCTACGCAGGGTCAGCCAATTGATAAATTATTAAACAGCATGCTAGCTGATCAGTATTTCGCAAAAAGAGCGCCAAAGAGTACAGGACGCGATCTTTTTAACCCTAACTGGCTCAACCATCATCTAGAGCTAACTGGTTGCAGTAAAGCTAACGCACAAGACGTTCAAGCAAGTTTGTTAATGCTCACAGCTCAATCGATTGCTCAAGCCTTGAAGGAATATGCCCCTGAAACAAAACACATCTTGATTTGTGGAGGTGGCATTAAAAATACTGCCTTGATTAATTGCCTAAAGAAAATCTGCTCGTGGATTCCAAGCGCAGGCTTTCAAAGTACAGCAACTGAAGGCATTGATCCACAAGCTGTTGAAGCAGCCGCATTTGCTTGGCTGGCTTGGGCGCATAAAGAAAAACAGCCAGCAAATATGCCGGCTGTTACTGGTGCTAGAGGTCTGCGCCTGTTGGGCGCTTGCTACCCCGCTTAATTAGGCTGAGAAAGAAGATCCGCAACCACATGTTGTTGTGGCATTAGGATTTTTAATCACAAATTGCGAACCATTGATATCTTCTTTGTAGTCAATCTCTGCTCCAACTAAATATTGGAAGCTCATTGAATCAATTAACAAAGTCACATTACCTTTGGTTACCAAAGTGTCGTCTTCATTAACGGCTTCATCAAATGTAAAACCATACTGAAAACCTGAGCAACCACCGCCTTGCACGAATACGCGCAATTTCAAATCTGGGTTGCCTTCTTCTGCAATCAAATCTGCCACTTTTGCTACAGCGCTATCTGTAAAGATAAGCGGCATTGGTGGCTCTAAATTATCTGTTGCTTGTGTTGTTTGTGTAGCGGTCATCTTGGACTCCTTTTGTTACATAACTAATATTGTATGCCTCAATTCCAATATTTACTGTAGGGGCTTTATGGCAATAATGCGATATGGGTTAATCCAGTATTTTCTGGCAAGCCAAACATGAGGTTCAAGCACTGAACACCTTGTCCGGATGCCCCTTTAACGAGATTATCTTCAACCACCAAAATTACCAACATATCGCCACCTTGAGGACGATGCACTGCAATCCTCAGGGCATTACTTCCTCTCACGGAGCGAGTTTCTGGGGTGCTACCAGCTGGCATCACGTCAACAAAAGGCTCACCTTCATAAAACTTTTCAAATAGCGCTTGAAAGTCAACATCCTTGCCCTCAGGAAGGATTTTGGCATACAGAGTTGAATGAATACCTCTGATCATGGGTGTCAGATGGGGCACAAAAGTTAGCCCTACCGGTTTGCCTCCGGCAATCGCTGATAAACCCTGACAAATTTCAGGATGGTGCCTGTGGCCTTTAACGCCATACGCTTTGAAGTTATCACCGGCTTCAGCCAATAAAGTGCCTACCTCAGCTTTGCGACCTGCCCCAGAAACACCTGATTTTGAATCAGAAATTAAAGCACTCAAATCAACTAAGTTTTTGCCACCCGTTGATTTGGGTGATAACAAGGGTGCATAACCCAACTGAACAGAGGTCGGATAACATCCTGCCAAGCCCACAACTCTTGCTTTTTTAATAGCTTCACGATTAATTTCCGCCAAACCATATACCGCCTCAGCCAAGATCTCAGGGCAGGCATGCGGCATTCCGTACCATTTTTCAAATTCTGCCGTATCTTTAAGGCGAAAATCTGCAGCCAAATCTAATACCTTCACACCAGCGGCAAGAAGTTCTTTAGCTTGAGCCATAGCAACGCCGTGTGGCGTTGCAAAAAATACAGCATCACATTCTGTTAACTTGGCCTCTTCTGGCGTCGTAAAGCATAAATCAACCCTACCCCTTAGAGATGGGAACATCTCAGCCACAGGCATTCCTGCCTCTTTACGAGACGTTATAGCCGTTAACTGAACCTTTGGATGCTGCGATAACAGACGCAATAACTCAACGCCTGTATAGCCCGTTCCACCAACAATGCCAACTTTGATCATTTAAATCCTCCAATATCGCTATTGTAGAAAAGAAAAAGCCGCGCAGTGCGCGGCTTTTTGTAGAACAGCAAAAAAAATTAACGTTTGCTGAACTGTTTGCGACGACGCGCGCCATGCAAACCAACTTTTTTACGTTCAACTTCACGAGCATCACGTGTTACGAAACCTGCTTTAGATAGCGTTGGCTTCAATGCTGCATCGTAGTCAATCAAAGCACGTGTCACACCGTGACGAACCGCACCAGCTTGACCTGTCTCACCACCACCTGACACGTTTACTTTAATGTCAAATGTTGTACCGTGATTAGTCAACTCTAAAGGCTGACGAACGATCATGCGTGATGTTTCACGAGCAAAGTATTCAGCAATTGGCTTGCCGTTTACAAGAATTTCACCTTTACCAGCCTTGATGAATACGCGGGCTACTGAGCTCTTACGACGGCCAGTACCATAGTTCCAGTTTCCAATCATATCGGCTCCTTAGATCTCAAGAACGCTTGGCTGTTGAGCCGCGTGTGGGTGGTCAGCTTCTGCATAAACTTTCAATTTCTTGATCATTGCATAGCCAAGTGGGCCTTTAGGCAACATGCCTTTAACAGCCTTCTCGAGAGCACGACCAGGGAAACGAGCTTGCATCTTGTCGAAGTTAGTTTCGTAGATGCCGCCAGGATAGCCACTGTGCGTGTAGTATTTTTTATTCAAGCCCTTAGTGCCAGTCACGCGCAACTTAGAAGCATTAATAATGACGATAAAGTCGCCTGTATCAACGTGTGGGGTGAATTCTGGCTTGTGCTTGCCGCGTAGACGGTGTGCCACTTCACTGGCGACACGACCGAGGACTTTGTCCGTAGCGTCAATCACGAACCACTCACGCTTCACCTCATGCGGTTTTGCTGAGAAAGTTTTCATGATTACCTTAAATTGTTAAGCCCTATCAAAACAACCATCACATCATTCCTTTGGCTCCGCTTATGTTTGCAGGCTCGCAGTTCAAACGAACAGTTGGTACATCACTTTTCCCATGGGCAAACTGGGAAAGCCTTCTATTGTAGCAAAAAAAAGCCCAGGAAACACTTCCTGGGCTGAAATCCACCTTTTTGGAGGGTGGAGGAGACAAACTGAGAATTAGCTAAAATCCCAAAAATTAGTTAATTCGATATGAAAATTATAGCTAGGCATATCAAATATGCAAGAAAGTTATTGTTTTTATTGACTATTTTATGTTTTGTCTAAGTCAAAAGCCTTATGATGAGGTTTATTAGTTAAGTTCAAAATTTGAGGAAAACATGCAAGCAACGATCAAATGGCTAGGAAAAGATGGTATGGCATTTAGTGCCGAAACTGGCAGCGGACACCTAGTCAATATGGATGGTGCGCCTGAAGCAGGAGGTAGAAACCTAGCTCCTCGCCCAATGGAAATGATGTTAGTTGGGGCTGGCGGCTGCACTTGTTTTGACGTAGTAATGATCCTAAAACGAGCTAGACAAGATATTCATGACTGCCAAGTCAGTTTAGAAGCAGAACGTGCCAATGAGGATCCAAAAATCTTCACAAAGATTCACATGAAATTTACCGTAACGGGGAAAAATCTGGATTTGAGCCGTGTTGAAAAGGCTGTTGCCTTATCTCATGATAAGTATTGTTCTGCCACCATCATGCTAGGCAAAACTGCTGAAATTACTCACAGCATTGAAATTGTAGAAATATAAAAAGTGCAGAGCCGGCTATTAAGCCGGATTCTGTCGCCCATACTTTCGTAAAGGGGCAATCATTCATCTAGTTTCACTGTTGCCAGTGAACTCAAGCTCCCTACCCGCAAGCTCAGCGGACCGCCTCAACGCTTGCCTATTTGGGATTGCTCCGAGTGGAGGTTACCGCGTTTCACCGTAACTAAATACGCTCGTCTCTGTGGCCCTATTCCTCACGTCACCGTGGATGGCCGTTAGCCATCACCCTGTCCTATGGAGTCCGGACTTTCCTCTCCTTTGTTACCAAAGCAGCGATTGCCTTACCGACTCTGCGCCTCTAGTCTAACCGACTATTGACCAAGCAATGGTTTCGCCAGCACGTAATGGCACCACTGTGCCACTACCCATAGGAAATTCATCAGGTATTTGTTGAGTTTGGCGACGCAAAGTTAATTTCGCAGTATTTCTTGGTAAACCATAAAAATCAGGTCCAAATTGGCTGGCAAACCCTTCCAAACGATTTAATGCATTAGCCGCATCAAATACTTCTGCGTACAAAGGCATAGCATGCCAAGCGGTATAACAACCTGCGCAACCACATGCATTTTCTTTAGTGCCCTTCAAATGTGGCGCACTATCAGTTCCCAAAAAGAATCTGGAGTTACCAGAAATCGCAACTCGCACCAACTCTTGACGATGCTCTTCTCTTTTTAAAATTGGCAAGCAGTAGTAATGAGGTCTTATACCCCCAGTAAATATCGCATTACGGTTGTACAACATGTGTTGCGGTGTAATGGTTGCTGCAATCGCACCATACCTTTGGGTATCTGCTGACTCCACATATTGAGCTGCTTGTTTAGTAGTGATGTGCTCAAAAACCACTTTCAAGCCAGGATGTCTTGCACGCAAAGGCTCCAATACTTGCTCAATAAAGACAGCCTCTCTATCAAATACATCAATATCAGAATGAGTTACCTCACCATGAACTAAAAGCGGCATCCCACAATTAGACATTGCGTCAAGAGCACTTGCACATTTCTTAATATCCGTAACACCAGCATCACTATTTGTTGTGGCTCCTGCTGGATACAACTTAAAGCCAACCACCCCAACATCTTTAGCGCGCTTAACATCATCAGCTGTCGTGTTATCAGTCAAATACAAAACCATCAACGGTTCAAAGTTTGAACCAGACGGCAAAGCATTCAAAATCCGAGTTTTGTATGCAACTGCCATATCTGCATTAGTGACTGGCGGCTTCAAATTTGGCATGATGATTGCACGTCCAAACTGACTAGCTGTATGCCTTAATAAATCAGGCAAAAACTCACCATCCCTTACATGCAAATGCCAATCATCAGGCTGACAAATTTCAATCGTATTCACAGAACTCATTAATCAACTTTCACTATCAATTAGCAATATTCGAAAATCATTCACATTGGTTAATGTAGGGCCAGTGTGAACTAACGCATTCATTTTTTGAAAAAACCCATAACTATCGTGCTTACTCAAACAATCCTTTGCAAAAAAATGCTGATCTTTTTGAGCGCGCCTAAACTCCGACACAAACCAAGCACCAGCATTATCCTCACTACCATCGATACCATCTGTATCAGCCGCCAATCCTGATAGCGTTTTTAAATCCTCTGTAGCAGCAAATAGCGCCAACAAAAACTCACTACAACGCCCGCCACGACCCTTGACTCCTGATGGAATGGTCACAGTACACTCACCGCCAGACAGCAAAGCCACTGGCTTATTAAATGGTTTGTCGTATAAATAAATTTCTCTGGCAATTGATGCTTGCATCAATGCTACGTCTTTAGCCTCACCCATCACGGTATCGCCCAAAATAACAGGCTGAACACCTTTTGACTCACAGTATTTAGCGGCCACTTCTAAGCACGCGTGCGCTGTCGCAATTAGATGGTTATTGCTTTGCTTAAAAATTGAATCATTTGACTTTGGTGTCTCTGGATGAACCCCACTTAAGCCATCGTTTAAATACTTAACAACGGATGCAGGTAACTCCCCACCCAACAAACCATAATCTTTCAAAATCTCTAATGCATCACCAAATGTTGAGTCATCTGGCGCACAAGGTCCACTAGCAATACTTGATGGATGATCCCCAGTGACATCAGAAATTAAAAAAGCATCGATCTTGGCTCCGCGAGCCACCGCTTCTCTAGCCATATGCCCACCCAAAATGGCAGATAAATGTTTACGCACAATATTCATCTGTCCAATTGGTGCACCTGATCTTAATAATGCCTGCGTGGTCAATCTCAAGTCTTCAATACTCAAACCATCGGCAGGTAGCGTCAACAAACTCGACCCCCCACCGGATATCAGTGCAATCAAATGATCGCCTGGTCGCAAAGTCTTCACTAAATCCAGGGTAGCTTGGGCAGCTTTCATACCAGATTCATCTGGAACAGGATGCCCCGCTTCAACCACCTTAATAATTTTTGTTGGTAAGGCATGGCCATACCGAGTAATTACTTGACCTTCAAGGTGTGCATTGGGCCAATTCTTAGCAGCAAATGACTCCAACGCCACTGCCATAGAAGCCGCAGCCTTACCCGCGCCCAAAACCAAACAGCGCCCTTCCAAAGGTTTTGAAAACACCCTCTCAAGACTCTCTGGTAGAACAACCATTGGATCTGCAGCCTTCAAAGCCACTTCAAATGCCTGCTTCAAAAAAGAGGTTGGATCTTTAATTACCATATCAGGATATTAGCTCGATTTGAGATTGCTGTACTCGCCACATTTCAGCATAACGACCGCCATATGCCAATAACTCTTCATGAGTTCCTCTTTCGATGATACAGCCATCATCCATCACTAAAATTTGGTGCGCATGAATAATCGTAGATAACCTGTGCGCAATGATTAAAGTTGACCTATTCTGCGCTAAAGCAATTAATTCTTTTTGGATTGCTCTTTCAGTTTCAGAATCAAGCGCAGATGTTGCCTCATCAAAAATCAATAAAGACGGATTCTTTAATAAAGTTCTAGCAATCGCCACTCTTTGCTTTTCGCCACCGGATAACTTCAAACCACGCTCACCAACAGTGGTCTGATAACCATCTGGTAAAGACATAATAAATTCATGTATTTGAGCTAGGCGAGCAGCTGACTCAACCTGCTCTTGAGTTGCGCCCGGACGACCATAAGCAATGTTATATGCCACAGTGTCATTAAATAAAACGGTATCTTGAGGAACGATGCCGATTGCTTGCCTCAAACTTTTTTGCGTGACACTTTTTATGTTCTGATGATCCAAATAAATACCCCCATCAGTCACATCATAAAAACGAAATAACAATCTAGCCAACGTGCTTTTACCTGCGCCGCTATGACCTACTACAGCAGTGGTCTGACCTGGCGAAACTTCAAAACTAATATTTTTAATAATGCTTCTTGCAGGCTCATAAGAAAATGAAACTTGATCAAAAACAACCCGTGGCCCCAATGATTGATTAGCAATTGATAAATCACTAGCATTAGGGTCATCTGCTATTTCTTGATTGGTGCCCAAGAGACTAAACATACGATCCATGTCTGTTAAAGCCTGTTTTATCTCTCGGTAAATAACACCTAAGAAATTCAAAGGAATATAAAGTTGAATCATCAAAACGTTAACTAACACTAAATCACCTAGTGTCATTACACCGTCTGACACCCCTTGAGTTGCTAACCAGAGGATTAGTATTAAACCAATAGCAATGATAGTTTGCTGACCGGCATTCAATAAAGCTAGCGAACGCTGTGACTTGATTGCAGCCTCTCGATATCGATGCAAATTTTCATCGTATCGTTTTGATTCATATTGTTCATTACCAAAATATTTAACAGTTTCAAAGTTGATTAGGGAATCAATAGCTCTCTGATTTGCCCTTGAATCCAGTTCATTCATTTTTCTTCTGTACTGTGTACGCCACTCAGTCACAACAATGGTGTAAATCACATACAAGACCAGTGCTATCAGCGTAATAACTGCAAATAAATAGTTATATGCCCAAATGAAATAACCCAACACCAAACATAATTCAACAATCGTTGGAATAATGCTGTACAAAGAGTAAGAAATCAGCGACTGAATACCTCTGGTGCCACGCTCAATATCACGTGTCATACCCCCCGTTTGACGAGATAAATGAAACCGCAAAGATAAAGCATGCAAATGCTCAAAAACCTTAAGTGCCACAGTTCGTACAGCACTTTCGGTCACTCTAGAAAAGAGCAACTCTCTTAGCTCAGTAAATATTGAGGCCGAAAGTCGCAATAACCCATAAGCCAGTATTAACGATACTGGCACAACTAATACCGCCTCGACTCCTAACGGCACACTCATTGCATCAATAAGTGCTTTGAGTAGAATTGGAACGCCAAGATTTGCTACCTTGGCTGCAATCAAACATGTTAAAGCTAACCCAACGCGCCACTTAAATGCCCATAAATATGGCAATAAATTAGCTATAACTTTCCAGTCACTAGTTTTTTTATTATCACGCCTGACTGAATTTTCATCGTACGAGGCACGCCTCATATTCACACTCTTTCAAATTAAATACACCACGACACAATCAATTGATTGATGGTATTTCTTTATCTTTAACTCCAATCGTCAATAAACCCATGACGACTCTCACAAACATATATGCCACCCAATTAAATACTTTCTCAAAATAGGATCTTTGAGCATAAACATTGGGCTCCACTTTAACCCCATTATCTGTTGCCTGATCAGCTATCTTCCAGCGAATCTCTTTAATCACCGAGTGATTTCTGATAATTAGATTGGCCTCATGATTCAACAAAAATGATAAGTGATCACAATTGGATGAGCCAAGTGTTGCCCACCTTCTATCTACAACCATCGCCTTGGTGTGCAACAAAGCCTTAGGGTATTCATATATGGCGATATTAGCCGCCAGTAATTGCCCATACAAACTAGGAACTGCCCAATTTAAAATCTTGAACTCATCCGTTCCTAATAGTAAATTAACTGAGACACCGCGCTTTGCTGCATTAACCAAAGCTTTTCTTAAACGACGCCCCGGCAAGAAGTAAGGTGTCGCTAACCATATCTCATCTCGAGCCTGACCAATCGCTTTTAAATAGGCTCGCTCAATATCACGTCGATGATGCAGGTTATCCCTAGCTATAAATGCCAAACCTTCTTTATTGCCATGCCGTAATCCAAGAAAATGACTCGAGCTCCAAGGTAACTCTTGTTCAAGAATTCTTTTTAAAATATTTTTGGGATGTAAAGCATTAGGCTGAAGACGTTGCCATTGCCGAAGGAAAGTGGCATGTACTTTCTCCACAATCGCACCAGTCACCTCTAGAGCAAGATCCCAGCGCATACCAGGCAATTGATTGCCTAGAACATCTTTTGAATCGTCACAAATATTAACTCCGCCAACAAATGCAACCAACTCATCGACCACTATTAACTTTCGATGAGTTCTAGAAAATCCTAAAGTTCCAAACCAGGCAGGGTTGTAATAACTTAATTGAACGCCAGCGGATAAAAAATCTTTTTCATACTGAAAAGGTGATGAACCTAACCAGTCCAAGATTACTTTTACCTCTACACCTCTTTGAGCAGCCAAACAAAGAATATCAACTATTTTTTTCGCTTGCGAATCCGCTGAGAAAATATAAACTTCTAGATATATCGATTTTTTTGCGGCCGTCAAAACAGCTTCAACACGCTCAAAATAATCTATACCACCCTCAAGCAATCTGAGAGTTTGAATACTTTGCCAACGATCTCTTCGCAACAATGACATAAGACAATTCTAATCAGAATTCAGTCTTAATATTGCCTCTTGATTACTAGGGGAAAAACAAAGTTTGGCAGCCGACTGTATATCAAGCCACTGATGAGAGATATGCTCTCTTGGCGACAACTTAATAGGCATTTTTCTAGGTAATTGCAGCTTAAACCAATGCTCAGTATTTTGAGTAACCCCATCAGGGTAACGGTGGCGCCACTCAGGATAAATTTCGTAGTTAATGTGGTAATTCATCGATTGAAGAGACTCCTCTGGTAGTTGATCAATATCTATACCAGTCTCTTCAAACACTTCCCTCGCAGCTGCTATGTGTAATGCCTCATCAATTTGATTAAGGCTACCAGTTACAGATTGCCAGTAGCCATGATGATCTGCTCTTTCAATCAAGAGCACTTCGTTGCTAGTCGTGTAAATAACGACTAGTACCGAGATAGGGATCTTCATGCAGGCATCTGAGTGTTACGTAGACGAATGTGCAATTCACGTAACTGCTTTTCATCCACAGGGCTTGGCGCTTGAGTTAACAAACATTGTGCGCGCTGAGTTTTAGGGAATGCAATCACATCACGAATTGACTCCGCCCCAGTCATCATCGTCACAATACGATCCAAGCCGAATGCAATACCGCCATGAGGAGGCGCACCATATTGGAGGGCATCGAGCAAGAAACCGAATTTCGCTTGTGCTTCCTCGGCACCAATTTTCAAAGCGCGAAATACCTGACTTTGGACAGCCTCTTGATGAATACGCACTGATCCTCCACCAATTTCACTGCCATTGAGCACCATGTCATATGCTTTTGCCAAACATTTACCAGGATCAGATTCAAGGTACTGCATGTGCTCATCCTTAGGACTAGTAAACGGATGATGGCATGCAACCCAACGTGCTTCGCCTTCGTCGTAATCAAACATTGGGAAGTCAACAACCCACAAAGGCTTCCAACCCTCCGTAAAGAGACCATGCTCTTTACCCCATGCAGAATGACCAATACGAAGACGTAGATTTCCTATCGCGTCATTCACCACTTTTTCTTTATCGGCACCAAAGAAGATGATGTCGCCATCTTTTGCGCCTGCGCGCTTCAAAATTCCATCAATTGCAGCATCGTGCAAGTTTTTCACAATAGGAGATTGCAAGCCATTGCGGCCCTCTGCAACAGAATTGACCTTAATCCAAGCTAAGCCTTTGGCACCATAGATACTTACGAACTGGGTGTAGTCATCAATTTCGCTACGGCTAATTTCTGCGCCGCCTGGTACACATAAACCAACAACACGACCACCAACTTGATTCGCTGCGCCAGAGAATACTTTGAAATCAACATCTTTCATCAAATCTGTTAATTCGGTGAACTCAAAGTTCACACGAAGATCAGGCTTGTCGGAACCAAATCGCGCCATGCCCTCTGAATAAGGCATTGTTGGGAATGGATTTGGCAATTCCACATTCATGGTCTTCTTGAAAATATGACGAATCATGTTTTCAAATAAATCGCGAATTTCCACCTCACTCAGAAATGCAGTTTCACAGTCGATTTGAGTAAATTCTGGTTGACGATCGGCACGCAAGTCTTCATCACGAAAGCACTTCGTAATT
>JALQYK010000093.1 GCA_023254115.1 Polynucleobacter sp. | reverse complement strand
CCACCCGCACCAACACGTGGCCCAAATCGTCTAGTTACATATAAAGAAGCATCAGCAGTTCTTGCTGGTCTCGATGACGGTCTAGCTCGCGAAGGTGTGCAGGCAGGCGAAGCAACTCTTCTCGGACTTAATGGGATTCAGCGGATTCATTTCCTTAAGGATGTGCTGGTGCTGGCTGGTGCTGGCGTTGGCGGAGGATCGCTCGTCTACGCGAACACGTTGTACGTGCCGCCAGAGACATATTTCAAAGACAAGATCCAAGCAACTAATTTCTTAGCATCTGGTTCTTTGATAGCAACTGCGTTAGGTGGCATTGCAACGCCGCTAACTTTACCTTTCCAATGTGAGTCGTATAGGTTAGTACCGTTCATCACTTCTTTAGTCAAAGTAGCTGCAGCGTCTTTCTTGCCAGCATATTTCTTAGAAACGTCTTTCCATGCTGGACCAATTGGTAGCTTACCGTCAGTTCTTGGCTCAACTTGGTGACAAGTCATACAGCCAGCGTTGGTAGCGATTTTTAGCATTTCTGGGTTGTTATGATTATCTGCATATGCACTAGTTGCTAGGGCAGCGATAGCCAAAGTCATGAGCGTCTTTTTCACGATATTCTCTCCGATTAATTAAATAGATAGCTAGTAATAATTGTTAATCGAAACAACCATTTAAGATATGGCTTTCTAGGCTACATTTGACCTAGCTCAAGTAATAAAATCGCCATATGTATCAAATTGGCACAAATTTAGATAATTTGGCTTAAAAGCATCTTTCCTTGATACTCTAGGCTACTTTTTAGAATAAACACATGTACTTAACTTTTGCCTTTGCATTAAATACCTTGCTAGTGATTTTGGCGATTTTGATCCACTACGAAGTTTTATTTTGGATGGATAAAAAATTACCTAGGATTGCCCATTTACCATCTCGTTTTAGAGTTCTGGTTGGTGTGGGGGTCATTTTCTTAACTCACATTGTTGAGATTTGGTTATTTGGTATTGGTTATTACTTCACCCTCAAAATTGACGGCATGGGCCAATTGGTGGGTGCTGGTCAATTTAATAGCGAATTCTTAGACTACATCTACCTATCGTTCATTACCTTCACAACAGTAGGGTATGGAGATATTGTGGCGCAGGGTTATGTGAGATATCTCACTGGTGTTGAAGCTTTAACAGGTTTGATCTTGATCACCTGGTCCGCATCATTCTTATTCTTAGAAATGCAGAAATACTGGACTGATTCAAAAAGAATCGAATCAACTGCTTGGAAAAGATAAGTGGGTGGTGAAGCCAGAGTGAAAAGTGTTTACTTTTCACTCATCGCTTTATAGATACTTGGGAAGCAAGTTAAAAAGATATAGCTAGCGTATTGCTCTGCTTGCATTTGATCTAATGCTGCATAAATCTCTTCACGAATTAAACCAATCGTGTGAGAGTCAGTTTTTGAAAGAGCATCCACTAATCGTTTTGCAATCGAATCTTTTTCAAGATCGATACCGTGATTGACTTTGATCTCACCTAAAAAAGAACCATAGGTGCTAGCAAATTGCATATCGGCCACAAAACCTCTATGGGTTGATGGGTGTTGTTGCACCAACAAGACCGCTAGTTTTTGGCAGTCTTGAAACACGGCGCGCATTTTTTGCAGAATTTCTTGTTCGTTCATAAGTGCTATTTTATCTCTGGGAAGTCCCCGTCAACATAAAACCACTGATTGTCTTCGCGCACAAAGCGACTCAGTTCATGTAAGCGATGGGCTTTGCCATTGACCTTATAAATTGCCACAAACTCTACTGTGGCGGTATTTAGGTTATCGCTGACTTGGTGATTTTTGACTTTTAACTCAAGCCACTGGGTTTTTTGCCCATCAAACAAGGGCTCGGTTGGGCGGGTACTGTGATGCCAGGTCTTTAATAAATAATCCTCGAGTTCTAAAACATAAGCGCTGTATCTTGAGCGCATCAGTTTTTCTGCATTTTCAGCAGATTTACCACCGTGATAAATCCCACAGCAATTTGCATACTTGGTATTTTGGCAAGGGCAGATGTCAGGAACTTTAGGCATGGCTTTAGTGTTGAATGAATCTAACTAATTATTTTTTGATATCAATCGTTAGGATGTAGTCTAATCTTTTTTATGCACTTAATAGTTTATTTACACGGTTTTAGATCATCGCCATTTTCGATGAAGGCGAAGATCACGCATCGCGCCATTCTTGATATGAAAGGCCGGGGTGTGGATCTTGAGTGGTATTGCCCCCAACTGCCACCTTCACCCAAAGAGGCTATGGCCATGGTGAGCCAATACATTAAAGAGCAAGTGTTTGATGAGTTATCAATTATTGGCTCATCCTTAGGCGGTTACTACGCCACCTATTTGGCTGAAAAATTTACTTCCAAAGTTACTTTGCTCAATCCTGCGATTGAGCCAGCAAGAGATTTGGAGGAATATATTGGGGACTTAAAAGCTTGGCATAGTGATGAAGCTTTTCACTTTAAGCCTGAGTACATCCAAGAACTCAATGATTTATATGTGCAACAAATTACTAGCCCAGAGCGTTATTACTTAATTGCCGCCAAGGGTGATGAAGTATTGGATTGGCAAGAGATGATGGCTAAGTACGCCCATGCAAAGCAGTTGGTCTTGGAGGGTGGGGATCATGCGCTTTCTAATTACTTAGAATTATTGCCAACCGTTCTAGAATTTCATTTAATGTCTTTGACACATCTAAAACCAACATAGGCTACTTTTGTGTCAGCGGGTTTACTGGCTAGATTGGATTCAAGTTGGTTCTCGGGGCCATACCACCATGAAGCTCCTCGTGTGATTTGCTCTGAGCCAGATTTGGTATCAATCCATTCCCAAACATTGCCGCCCATATCAAATAGACCATTAACACCAGCTTGGGTGGTCATCACGGGCACATGACCTGTGCCGCGCCAGAGAGATCCCTCAGGTGCTGTTCCTTTTAAGCCTGCACAGCCATTCAAACAATGCGAATGCTTGGGGGTGTCACCGTTGGCATAAGTGTATTTTTTGCCCTTGATAAATGGCTGTGTAGGAGAAGTTCGTTGCTCTGTAAAAGCTGCGCTGGTCCATTCGAAGTCGGTTGGTAGTCTTTTGCCAAAGAACGCACAAATTGCCTTGACTTCATAAAAGTTGAGGTGCACTGCAGGTTCATTGTCTTTGGCTGCTACACCAAAGGGAGTGCGCCAAGTCCAATCTTTCTTTTTGGTCCAGCCCGCTTCGTATATGAAGCTACCGCCTTCTTTTTCGCCTGAGCTCACAAAGCCTGTGGCACTGGCATATTTTTTAACCGTGCCGATAGTGACCTCATGGATGTCCCACTCTAAATGACCAATACGAGTGGTTATCTCATTAGCAAGCACTTGTGCGTGTGCTGTGGTTTGAGTTGCGCAAGTGAGTATTGCTGCAACAGCAAGATTAGAACTTGCTATGCTGCCAATTGAAGTCAAAGTATGTGATGAAGTAATTTTCATTTCTTTAACCTATACAGTAATAGTGAGCCAATGACGAAGGCATAAATACTCACTGTCTGAAAATCATTTTTGCCAGATTTATGCCAGAAGTAATGAAGTATGACTAGTACAGCAATCACATAGACTAAGCGATGCAATTTGGCCCATGATCTTTTTAATTGTTGAACTGCCCAGCGATTGGATGTCAGTGCTAGAGGTATGAGTAATACAAATGCAGTAAAACCCATGGTGATGAATGGACGTTTGACGACATCTTTGAGCATCTCTGTGATGCTCAAATCATGATCTAACCAAAACCAAATTGAAAAATGGATGCAGGCGTAGAAAAACACCATCAATCCAAAGGTGCGCCGGTACTTCAGCAGAGTTGACCAGCCAGTCATCTTTCTCAATGGTGTCACAGACAAAGTGATGCATAAAAACACCAGAGCCCAAGTGCCTGTGGATCTGGTGATGAACTCAATTGGATTGGCCGTTAGATCATCTTGATAACCTAAAACGACTAATCTCAATAATGGCAGTAGACCGACACCGATGATTGCAGCATGCATGGTCTAGAAGAACTTGCGTAAGTCCATATCTTTATACAGATGAGCGACTTGGTCGGCGTAACCGTTAAACGGTAAGGTTTTTATTTTGGGGGCAAAGATGCCGCCCTCAGCACCAATACGTCGTTCTGTTGCTTGGCTCCAGCGCGGGTGATTAACGCTCGGATTCACATTTGAGTAGAAGCCGTACTCGTAGGGGGCTGACACTTTCCAACTGGTGGCAGGCTCCTTATCCGTGAATCGTATTTTGACAATCGACTTAGCGCTCTTGAAACCATATTTCCAGGGAACCACTAGTCGCACTGGTGCGCCATTTTGTTTCGGTAACACCTCACCATATAAGCCAAATGTTAAAAGTGTTAAATCATTCATGGCTTCGTCTAATCGCAAGCCTTCGGTGTAGGGCCAATCTAAAACACGGTTGTTCACCCCTGGCATTTGTTTTGGTTCAGCCAAACTGATGAACTCCACGTATTTGGCTGAACCTTGTGGATCTGCAGCTTTGATCAAGTGGCTTAATGAGTAGCCAATCCATGGAATCACCATCGACCAACCTTCAACACAGCGAAGGCGATAAACCCGTTCTTCTAGAGGTGCTAATTTAATGAGGTTGTCGATGTCCCACACCTTGGGTTTATTGACTAGTCCTTCTACACTCACAGTCCATGGTCTGGTTTTGAGGGTGTGG
>JALQYK010000061.1 GCA_023254115.1 Polynucleobacter sp. | reverse complement strand
TCAACAGTTTTGTAAACGCTCAAGCCTGATGGATGCGAGGCCGTCAAAATGATTTGATGTAACCCACTTTCTTGCTCTGCCAGTTCAATTAAGGATTTTTTCTTCTGAGCGTGCGCGCCCCACAACAACCAAATGATTGATTGAGTCTTAGCTAAGCGATAAAGCAAAGCATCTGTTAAATCCTGCCAACCAAATTGTGCATGCGATGCAGCTAAATCTAATTGCACTGTTAATGTGGCATTGAGTAACAAAACACCTTGTTTAGCCCATCCACTTAAATCACCATGCAATAAAGGTTGGTAACCATCCAAAGTCAATGCTTTACTGATATTTCTTAATGAACTCGGGAAAGCTTTCCATCCTGGCTTTATTTCTTTTGGAATCGAAAAAGCCAAACCCTGCGCCAAACCAGGTGTTTGATATGGATCTTGCCCCAAGATGACAACCCGCACCTGATGAACAGGGGTTTCTTTTAAAGCTCTAAAAATGTTTTCTGGGTTTGGTGCAATTTGTTCGCCCAGGTCTTTATAAGCTTGATTGACTTGTTTTTCTAATGTATCAAAACGATGATTTTCTAAATCTTCTTGAATTAATTTTTTCCAATCGGATGGCAAATTTGACTGGATAGCAAAGGTCGATAACATGAACTACTTGACAGATATCGTGTACTGCTTTGGTTGACAGGCTGCTGTATTCGATGTCGCATTAAATGTAGCAACAAATTCTTGTTCATGACGATAAGACACCACTTTAACTGCTTGGCCTCTAGATAACTTTTGAACCAATTGAGTTAACAGATGATCCAAACGACCAGATGTTGCACGTTCGCCATTGATTGAAGAAATGTAATCACCCGCAGCCAAACCAGCCCGCTGCGCCAATCCACCATCCAATACATGCGTTAACTTGACCCAACCTTGTTGCGTAGTCACTCGAATACCCAATAGCTGTTTAGCAGTTTCTGGGTGCTCACTTGGTAATGATTCTTTTAATGCAACCCTCAGCCCAACGGAGGTCAAAAGACTATCTAAAGGTATGTCTTTGACACCATCGACATAATCAGACTTCATTTGCATCCATGTTTTTATAAAACTTGGTCCAATCACAAACTCAACAGCGCGATCAAAATCATCTTCTGCCATGCCAGCTTCTGTTAACTGATACATTTCCCACAAATGCCTCATGACATCATCAAGAGATTGCTTTTGCTTAGTATGCTCACGAATTTTTAAATCTAAGGCTAATGCCAATAGCGAACCTTTGGCGTAGTAACTCACCACAGCATTAGGTGTGTTCTCGTCCATTTGGTAATACTTCGTCCAAGCATCAAACGAGCTTTCAGACAAACTTTGCTTATGACGCCCAGGACCACGTAAAACCATGTTCCAAGTTTTTTCAATCCGCTTTAAATAACGAGGTATATCAATACGACCGCTTCTTAATAATTGAAGATCATCGTAGTAACTAGTAAATCCCTCGAATAACCAAAGTAATCCTGTGTGATTCTTTTGATCTAACCGATAAGGATCAAATGCTTGAGGCTTAATGCGTTTAACCATCCATGAATGAAAATACTCATGACTGCACAAACCTAAAAAGTCCTCATAAGCAGAATGTTTTTTTAGGTTTTGGTCTTGATACGGCAAATCATCCCGCTTACACAACAAAACCGTACTGTCTCTGTGTTCTAGTCCACCATAACCATCACCAACCGCATTGACAATGAAACAATATTGATTAAATGGTGCGCGCGGCTTAACTGGATCAAAAAAGGCAATGTGCGCATCGCAAATAGCTTTTAAATCTTTGGCCAATTGCTTTTGATCAACAGGGTCAATCAAACCTTGAATCACCATGCGGTGCGGTGTTCCATAGGATGTCCAATTAACGACTTGGAACTTTCCCATCGCAACTGGATGATCAATCAATGCATCGTAATTAGCGGCTCTATAAAAACCAAAACCATGACGATCCACTTTATGCGCTGGCAAAGTTGTTTCTACTGACCAGTCATCGCCATTCTTCGAAAGAGGTCTAACCAACTCTAACTCACAAGGCAGATGCGGCGCGCCCAAAACATTCAAGCAAAGACTAGTAGCGTTAAAGAATCCACGAGTTTGATCTAAGTAAGCTGTTATAACAGAGGTATCAAACGCATAAATGGAATAACTTACTTCAATGTCGTGATGAGCGCCAGCCGTCACCCAGGTATGGCTATCCACCTTCTTGACGATCACGGCAGCTTTTT
>JALQYK010000014.1 GCA_023254115.1 Polynucleobacter sp. | reverse complement strand
CTACTCATCAAACCAGATCGTCTCTCGATCATTGATTTATTTAATTACATCAACCACCTCAAAGAAAATAAGCAAGACTATCAACGCTACGCAATTTCTTTTTGGAAAAAAGTAATTTACCCATTCACAATTTTGGTGATGTTGGCACTGGCCTTGCCATTTGCTTACCTCCAAACTCGCTCAGGCGCCATTGGTTATAAAGTGTTTGGCGGCATCATGTTAGGCATCAGTTTTCAGCTCTTTAATAGCCTCTTCTCTCACTTAGGCCTACTCGGCGAGTGGCCAGCCTTGGTGAGCGCCATCACGCCGGCAATGATTTATTTCATCTTGGCACTGGTTGGCATACGCTGGGTCTCAAAAGTTTAAGCATTTAGGTTTTTTTGCATTATTTCTACAAATAATATTAAATCGATTTAATATACGATTTAATACATATAGAGATAATTGCTCATGAACTTACATCAATTTAGATTTGTCAGAGAAGCTGTTAGACAAAACTTCAACCTCACCGAAGCAGCTAAAACTTTGTTCACGTCTCAACCAGGCGTCTCAAAAGCAATTTTGGAGCTAGAGGATGAGTTAGGGGTTGATATCTTCCGTCGCCACGGTAAAAGAATTCGGAGCCTCACCGAGCCAGGTAAACGCATTCTGACATCTATTGAAAGAATTTTGATCGAAGTTGAAACACTTAAACGTGTGGGCAAAGATTTTGCCGCCCAAGACCAGGGTAACTTCGTGATTGCCACCACCCATACGCAAGCACGTTACGCCTTACCCAAAGTGTTAACTGAGTTCACTAAGCGCTTTCCTAAAGTGCGCGTAAGTATTCAACAGGGTAGCCCACAACAAATTGCTGATATGTTGATTCATGATCAAGCAGATATCGCAATTGCTACTGAGGGCATTGCCGGCATCGATGGTTTGTTGGCTCTGCCAGGTTACCAATGGCAACACGTGATTGCCGTTCAACCAGAACATCCTCTTTTATCCAAGAAAAATGTTTCATTAGAAGACCTGGTGGAATACCCAATCATTACTTATGACAAAGCCTTTGCTGGTAGAACAAAAATTGATAAAGCGTTCAACAGCAAAAATCTAAAACCTGATGTGGTACTAGAGGCGATTGACGCAGACGTAATCAAAACTTATGTAGAAACCGGGATGGGCATTGGTATTGTGGCTGGCGTTGCTTATGACGCTGAACGGGACCGTAATTTAAGAGTAATTCCTGCTGGTCATTTGTTTGGCAACAACGTTACCAAGATTGCAGTCAAACAAAACGCGTACCTACGCTCTTTTGTTTACACCTTTATTGAATTGTTCTCACCAACCTTGACTCGTAAATTAGTCGATCAGGCCATGTCTGGCGAAAACGTGGATTACCAAATTTAATTAAAAACACTACTTATTTTATTGAGTGCTTTTATTTTTTGGTTTTGATTTTTTACGAGATTTCATAGCTAGCACCAGGGTACTGGGCTAGCTTTTCAATTAGGTAAGGCATTACTGTTTCCATCGTGGTTTTTAGCGTCCACGGTGGATTAATGACGAACAAACCACTGCCCAACATGCCAAAACCATTTTCATCTGGCTCCTGAACTGTCATCGCTATATTGAGTGTTTTATCTGATAACTTGCGCAACGACTCCAGCATGCGAACGTGATCACCTCTGGTCAAAATCGGATACCAAACGACATAAACGCCTTCAGCAAATCTTGCTAAACCCTCCTCTAAAGCATCAACCACTTTAAGGTAATCAGTTTTTATTTCATAAGGCGGATCCATAAAAATCACTGCTCTACGAGTCGGCGGCGGCAATAAAGCTTTCAATGATGCAAAACCATCGCTTTTGAATAATTTAGCCTGACGATCACGCTCAAAGTTCTCTTGCAAGATGTCAAAGTCAGTTGGGTGTAACTCAAAAAGACGCATACGATCATCTGCTCGAATGGTTCTACGAATTACCTCTGGAGACCCTGGATACAAACTCCAATCATCTTTGTTATTACATAACTGAATCAGGTTCATGTACTCGCGTAACACTGGTGGCAAATCATCACAATCCCACAAACGTGCCACACCATCTAGATATTCTGATTTTGTGTTGGCATAGTCAGATGCCAATGAATACATGCCTGCTCCTGCATGAGTATCAATCACCCAATACGGCTTATCTTTTTGGTTCATGTACATCAAAATTTGCTGAAGCACACAATGCTTTAAGACATCAGCATGATTGCCTGCATGAAAGGCGTGACGGTATGCAAGCATTGTCTATAAGATCCGCTGGAATTTGTTTTTAGTCAGAATGACGGAGATGAAATCTTTGGTGCCGCGGGACGGACTCGAACCGTCACACCTTTTGGGCGGGAGATTTTGAGTCTCCTGTGTCTACCAATTTCACCACCGCGGCATGCATGTTTTTAAGTACTTTTAAAGCACCAACTGCAGGCAAGACCGCCATTATGCCTCAAGTACCTTAAGAAGTGAAGATGTATCGTCGTACCCCCACCCTGCATCCATGAGCTTTTCTAACTGGCAAGCCACTGTTTGTAAGGCTGGCATGTCCAAATTGGCTACTTTAGCAGCATCTTTAACCAAGAAGAAATCCTTGGCATGCAAGCGTGCCTCAATCCCAGCATTGAAGTCCCTATTAACCATTTTGGGACCCATTAAATCGAGCATACGACTACCCGCCATTCCACCAGAAATTGCCTCAAATACTTTTTGCAAATCCGCTCCATGCGATGCAGCAAATCGTAAAGATTCAGCAACCCCCTGAATATTGATAACTTGGGCTATCTGATTACACAACTTGGCAACCTGGCCATGACCCACAGCTCCAATATGAGTGATTGTTTTGGCGTAGTTCTTAACAATTTCTTTCACTTTGACCACGTCTGCATCAGCAGCACCTAGCATCATGACCAATGTGCCTTCAGTAGCGGCTTTGACACCACCACTCACAGGAGCATCAACATAACTGACATTTTTACCAGCCATGATGGTTGCAATTGCTTTCGTGCCCTGCGGGTCAATGGTGCTGTGATCAATACAAATTGCTCCAGGCTTAGCAGTGGCTATGACAGGATTTTTACCTGCATGCAAAACCTCCGCAACGTCTTGAGTACTCATCACATTGGTAATAATGAAATCAGCTCCATCAGCAGCCTCCGCTGGTGAAGCGCAAGGAATCGCACCAGCATCGACCAAATGTTTTGCTTCGTTTTGATATACCTCAGGACGTCTGGCATAGATTCTTAATTGATGCCCCGCCTTTAATAAATAACCAATCATCGGGCGACCCATATTGCCTAGACCAATGAATGCAATCGTGCTCATTTGTATCCTCTTATTTGTAAGTAGTTATTTTTACCAAGGCAATAAGATTGTTGAGCCTGTGGTTTTTCGATCTTCCAAATCACGATGGGCTTGCGCAGCATTTTCCAATTGATACTTTTGATTAATTTCAATCTTGATTTTGCCGCTCATGACCTTGTCAAATAAATCAGCAGCCATAGGCTCTAACAAACTTCTGTCATGCGCGTAAGTCATGACCGTTGGTCTTGTTAACTTCAATGAACCCTTACCCCCCAAAATACCAACATCGATTGGAGGAACTGGTCCAGAAGCATTGCCGTATGTAACCATCATGCCTCTTGGCATGATGCAGTCCAAAGACTGCATAAAAGTATCTTTACCAATCGAGTCATAAACCACGTTAACACCACGACCATTGGTAAGTTCACGGGTACGTTTTACAAAGTCCTCTTTGTTATACAAGATGGTGTGATCGCAACCATAAGATTTGGCTAATTTTGCTTTTTCTTCTGAACCGACTGTACCAATTACAGTCGCACCCAATAGCTGTAACCATTGCATGGCAATTAAGCCCACTCCACCAGCTGCCGCATGGAATAAAACCGTATCACCAGGCTTTACCTGATAGCTATCCGTTAATAAGTACTGAACTGTTAACCCCTGCAACATCATGGCAGCACCCATTTCAAATGAAATGGCATCTGGTAACTTAACAACTATATCTGCCGGCATCACACGAATCTGGCTATAAGCTCCAGCAGGTTTGCCAGCATAGGCAACCCGATCACCTACCTTTAAATGTTTGACCTCAGAGCCCACTGACTCAACAATTCCAGAAGCCTCCATGCCCAACCAACCTGGTAAAGGTTGTGGGTACACCCCTTTACGGAAATAAACATCGATGTAATTAAGGCCAATGGCTTCGTGTCGAATTCTGACATCTTGGGGACCAGGATCACCCACCTCAACGTCTACCCACTTAAGAACCTCTGGACCACCTACTTCCATCATTTTGATGGCTTTAGATTGCATCACGCTCATCGCTGTCTCCTGCTTTTGTTAGCTGTTTTTGTTTAATTTTTTTGGTTTTTTAGGTAATCAAGCCTCAATTTGCCTAAAATTACGTACTTAGCTAAATATATAGCAATTCTTTACTAAAAGTTACCTACGGGAGTATTTATGGCCGGTCATTCCAAATGGGCCAATATCCAGCATCGCAAAGGTCGCCAAGACGAAAAGCGAGGCAAGATCTGGACGAAGTTAATTCGAGAAATCACAGTAGCGGCCAAAATGGGTGGCGGAGACATTGCCACCAACCCACGTCTTCGTTTAGCCATCGATAAAGCCAAAGATTCGAACATGCCTAACGATAACGTGCAAAGAGCGATTCAGCGGGGCACAGGCTCACTAGAAGGTGTTAACTACGAAGAAATCCGTTACGAAGGCTACGGCCTTAATGGTGCTGCCGTGATTGTGGATGCGCTAACAGACAACCGTACGCGCACGGTCGCTGAAGTAAGACATGCTTTTACAAAACATGGCGGTAATTTAGGTACTGATGGCTCAGTGGCATTTTTATTTAAGCACTGTGGTCGTATGTTCTTCGCACCCGGCACATCCGAAGATGCATTAATGGAAGCTGCACTTGAGGCAGGTGCTGATGATGTAATTCCCCAAGAAGATGGCTCTATTGAAGTAGTTACCCCTGCGTACGAATTTGCCACAATCAAAGAGGCTTTGATTGCAAAAGGTTTTACCCCTGAATTAGGTGAAGTCACGATGCGCCCCGATGCAGATACCGAACTATCTGGAGATGACGCTATCAAAATGCAAAAACTATTAGATGCCCTTGAAGCTTTAGATGATGTTCAAGAGGTATATACGAATGCATCCATGGAATAAAAATATTCCATATTGAACACCGCGTCAGATTATTAAA